>JALHPN010000016.1 GCA_022842465.1 Polyangiaceae bacterium
AGCGCGGCGTGGGCGCCGAGCCGGCGGCGAGCGCCGAACGCGCACGACGCGGCCTCCTCCTCGCACGTCCGCGTGAAGCCCCCGCGCGGGGTGGGGTCGCACTGCGGGGCGGCGGTGACCTTGCCGTTCAGGACCGCGCGGTCGCCGTCGGGCCGGTAGACGGTGCAGATCCCGGTGATGTCGTCGTCGGTGAGGATGCGCATCTTCGTCGACGGCGGATCGTACCGAGCGAACATCGTCGCGTCGGGCTGGTCGGAGTGGCCCATCCCGAGGAAGTGCCCGGCCTCGTGAGTCGCGACGCTGAGGAAGTCGTACGCCTGCCCCTCGACGGGGTCCCGCAGGGCGATCGGCTGCATGTTGACCATGTTGATCTCCATGTCCGCGCCGAAGAGCTCGCCGGTCTCGCGATCGAAGGACACCGTCGTGAGCCCGAGCACCTGCGGGCCGTACGTCCACTCGTCGTCGCGGAAGACGACGACGTTCACGTTCGGGGCGCCGTTCCGCGCGTACTCGACCTTCCCGCACTCGACGGGGCCGAGGTCACGCACGTCGATGCTCGCGCGCGAGCGGCCGGTGCCGTCCGTCGGGCACGTCGCTCCCGTCCAGCGGGTGAAGGCGGTCGAGAGGAGGTTCGACGCCTCCTCGTAGGCGACCTTCCGGCTCGCGCTCCCCTGGATGGAGTACCCGACGCACGAGTTCCGCCAGAAGAGGGGCACGCCCTTGTCGAAGCACCCGCCGTTGGCGACCGCGTCGTAGTCCGCCGGCGCCCTCTCCGTCATCGTCCTGCAGAACCCGTGGGCACGCGAGGGCGAGGCCAGGACCGTCGCGGAGGCCAAGAAGGCCGCGGGGAGCGCCGGGAGGATGCGGCGCGAGGCGCGATTCACGGTCCCGGATGATACTCGCGAAGGGCGAGGTCGACGAGGCCGGTCTCGCAGGGGCGTCAGGCGACGTCGTCTTCGCTCTTCTTGCCGAAGCGGGACTTGAGGACGCCGTAGATGACGGGAGAGACCGAGACGAGGATGACAATGTAGACGACCTTCTCGATCTGCTTCGCGTCCATGATCTTCCCGAGGAAGTACCCGAGGAACGTCATGGACATGACCCAGCCCACGCCGCCGAGGACGTTGAACTGGAGGAAGCGCCGGTACTCCATCTTGCCGATGCCCGCGACGATCGGGGCGAAGGTGCGGAGGAAGGGCACGAAGCGCGCGATGATGATCGTCTTGCCGCCGTGCTTCTCGTAGTAGCGCTGCGCGGCGAGGAGGCGATCCTTCCGGAAGAAGAACGACTGCTCGCGCTTGAAGAGCGCCGAGCCCGTGCGGGACCCGAAGGCGAAGCCCACGGCGTCGCCCGAGATGGCCGTCACCATGAGGACGACGTTCAGGAGGAGGAGGTTCGCGAACGGCGAGAGCCCGAACGGGTTGATCCAGTTGCCCGAGACGAGGGCCCCCGCGGTCACGAGCAGCGAGTCGCCCGGGAGGAAGAAGCCGAAGAAGAGGCCCGTCTCGGCGAACACGATCGCGATGAGGACGGGGTAGCCGCCAGCCTGGAGGATCGGGCCGGGGTTCCGGAGGAGCTGCAAGAGCCAGTCGAGCATGGCGGTGCCCCCGTCTACCCGGAGTCCGGGTCGTCGTCCACCACGTCGCACGCCGCGGGGGCGACGTCGCGTGCGCGCGCGCGACACAAGGCGGCCGACGGGGCGACGGGCGAGCTACTTCTTCGCGGGAGCGAGGCCGGGGGAGGTGGGCTCGTCGGTCATGCCGAGGCCGTCCTCCGGCGCGTCCATCTTGGGGGGGCTCATCATCGGCTGCGTGACGGTGCCGCCCATCGGCGGGGCCGTGTCTGCGCTCGCGGCCGAGCCCGAAGAAGGAGGCGCGCCCCCGGCGCTGGACGCTCTGGCTCTACCGCCCTCTCCGCCGCCCGAGGTGCCCGTGCTGCCGGACACCGCCATCGCCTGGTCGGGTTGCGCCTCGATCTGGATGAGCACGGCCGTGACGTTGTCCTCGCCGCCGTGCTCGTTCGCGCGCGCGATGAGCTGGGTGCAGGCCTCGCGGATGTCCGCGGCCCCAGAGACGATCCGGAGGATTTCCTCGTCCGTGACCATCCCCGACAAGCCGTCGGAGCAGAGCACGTAGACGTCGCCCGGCCGCGGATCGTCGTGCTGGAGGTCGACCACGACCTGGTCCTGCATGCCGAGAGCGCGGGTGATGACGTTCTTCGGGAGCTCGCTGCGCTGCTCCTCGGTGAGGTCGGGCATCGCCAGCAGGTAGTCGTTGATGAGCGAGTGGTCGCGCGTGAGCTGCGCGATGGCGCCGCCGCGAACGCGGTAGGCGCGCGAGTCGCCGACGTGGCCGATGTACATCCGGCCCTTTCGCGGGCTGAACATGGCGCCCACGACCGTGGTGCCCATGCCGTGGTACTCGCGCGAGCGGCTCGAGCGCTCGAAGATCTGGCGGTTGGCGACGCGGATCCCCGTCAGGAGGCGGTTCTCCTCCTCCGACAGGTTCGTGTCGAAGTGGAAGGGCCACGTGACGTCGTCGTTCGCCGTCGACTTGAAGAACTCGCTGATCGTCTCGGTCGCCAGCTTGGAGGCGACGTCGCCTGCGCGATGCCCCCCCATTCCGTCGGCGACGACGAAGAGGTCGTACTCCTTGAGGACGACGAAGGAGTCCTCGTTGTGCTCTCTCTGGAGCCCAACATCGCTCGCTCCGGCTGCGATGGCACGCATCAGGTCAACGGCTCCGCTCAGGGAATCAGGCTCGCCCGTCAGGGTCAGGGCTGTCAAGCCCAGCCAGGGGAAGGCAGGAAGAGGTGCGACAGGAATGAAGGTCGGCAGCGCATGATCGTAGGGGGAAGTGCGACGCGGCGGTCACACCTCCATGATGTCCTTTTCCTTGGCGGCGACGATCTGATCGACCACCTTCACGGACTCGGAGACCGTCTCCTCGGCCTTCTTCTTCGAACGCTCGACGTCGTCCGTGCTCGCGCCGCCGCCGTCGTCGATCTCGGTGAGCATGTCGAGCGCCTCGTGACGAGCCTTGCGGATCGTCACCTTGCACTCCTCACCATACTTCTTCGCGATCTTCACGAACTCCCGGCGACGCTCCTCGGTGAGCGGCGGGAGGGGGAGACGGATGATGTCGCCGTCGACCTGCGGGTTCAACCCGAGGTCGTTCTCCCGGAGCGCCTTCTCGACCGCCTTCATCACGGTCTTGTCCCACGGCTTCACCGTGATCATGCGGGGCTCGGGGATGTTGATGTTCGCCATCTGCGCGAGCGGCGTCATGGTGCCGTAGTAGTCGACCCGGACGCCGTCGAGGAGGTTCGCGCTCGCGCGCCCGGCGCGCAGCTTCGCCATGTCGCGCTTCAGCGACTCGTGGGCCTTGGCGATCGAGGAGACCAACTCTTTGTGTACGTCGTCCAGCATCGGGGTGAGCGCCTCCGCGCGGAACGCACCTTAGCCCCACTGGGCCCCCACGAGAAGAGGCCGAATAGGGCGGGGTGGGCGCCCGTCCATCGGGAGGCGGCGCCACCCGTCTCCTCCGGCTATAGAGGGGGCCAGGCCCTCCTTCGCGCCTCTGCATGACGCCTCCTCCTCGCATCCGGCCCGGTTCCGAGGGTCTTCGCGGCCGCGGGCCGGGTCCGCGCCGCGGCGCGTCGGTCGTCGCTCGCGTCTCGCTCGGTCTCGGGGTGGCGCTCGGGATCGCGGCGGCGATCGCGCCCGAGAGCGCTGCCGAGGGACCGAAGGGGCCTCCGGCGGCCCCCGCCCCCGACGGCGGCGCCTCGGCCCGCTTCGTCGGCACGGTCAGGCCGCCCGACCTCGACGACGTCGAGCACATGTGCGCGCTGCTCACGGGCTGCAAGGGGCTGCCGTTCCCTACGGGCTTCGTCCCACGTGACCTGCCGGGATGCGTGAAGGCGCTCGCCGACGAGCTCGCGTCGCCGCGTGCCGCCTCCTTCTCGCTCTCCCTGAAGGAGTGCGGGCTCCGAGCGAGCTCGTGCGGCGAGCTCCGCACGTGCGCGCTCCGGGGCGCCAGGCCCGACGTCTGCGCTGGCCGCGGCAAGGCGGGGGCCGTCGACCACTGCGACGACGGAGGCCGCGCGATCACCTGCGCGGGCGAGAAGCCCGTGCTCGTGCGCGACTGCCCGCGCGGCGGCGAGCAGTGCGCGGTCGTCGCGGGGAAGGCGACCTGCGCGCTCGGTACCTGCGAAGCGGACGCGGAGGCGGACGCCGCGCCCGCCTGCTCGGCGTCGGGCACCCGCATCGTCGAGTGCCGCAAGGGCAAGCTCCTCAGCAGCGACTGCAACACGTTCGGCCTCAAGTGCAGCGTGGGGCCGGACGGCCCGCAGTGCGTCTCACCGACCCCTGCGTGCGCGGGGGAGGGGACGACGTGCGACGGCAGCGTCGCCGTCTCCTGCTGGCGCGGTCACGAGGTCCGGGTCGACTGCGGCGCGGCCGGCCTCGCCTGCGGGGCGAGCGCCTCCGGCAGGGCGATGGGCTCGTGCGTCGTCCCGCCTCCGAGCGGCGCCGCGTGCGATCCGAAGGCGCCCGCCCGCTGCGACGGCGCCTCGCTCTCGTGGTGCGCCTGGGGCAAGCCGCGGTCGTATCTCTGCAAGTCGATGGGCCTCGCGCGCTGCGTCTCGGACGACAAGGGCGCGCGTTGCGCACCGTGACCGTCCCGCCTTCGCCGTGCTATCCCCGCGCGGGATGATGCGGGGAGGGAAGATCGCCGTCGCCGTCGCGACGCTCGCAGCGGTCGCCGTGACCGGCGGCTGCAAGGGCTGCCGCTCCGGAGACGAGCCCACCTCCCAGATCACCGACGAGACCGAGGTCCCCGCGCCGAAGGATCTGGTCGCGGAGATCGTGCTCGCGAGCCCGGGCACGACGTGGACGAAGCTCCAGCGTGGCCTCGGCGGAACGGTAGGGCTCCTGCCGCCGTCCTTCGCGAGCGCCGCGGTCCTCGCGATGGGCCTCGACCCCGTCCTCGCGGGGGAGATCGACGCGACGACGCCGGGCTTCGCGGCGCTCGCGGGGGACCCGCTCGCCCCCGCCTGGGCGTTCGCGGTGCGGGCGTCCGACCCCCGTCACCTGCGCGCCGTCCTCGCGGGAGGAGAGACCGCGCGATACGACGCGCGCGACGTCGCAGGACTGACGGAGCTCGTCCCGAAGGTGCCCCCGCCGAAGGATCCCGAGCGGCCTCTGCCGCCCGTGATCGGCCTGACGAAGGGCGGGTTCGTCGTGGTCGCCGGCTCGAGCGCGGCGCTCGCGAGCATCGGACCCTACGTGACGCGGACGCTCTCGAAGCGCGCGCTCCCTCCGGCGTCTGCAGGCGTGGTCGACGTCTCCCGGGATGCGATCCGCGTCGTCGTCGCGCCGCGGGTGGAGGCCGCGTGGTCGTCGCAGAAGGAGCAGCTCCTCGCCCGTGACGAAGAGGCGAGGCGAGCGCACGGCGGGCGCGCCCCCGACTTCGGCGATCCGAAGGCGATCGTGGGCGCGCTCGATGCCCTCCTCGGCGATCGTGTGGCGCTCCTCGCCGACATGGAACACGCGCGGTTCGCCGTGGACGTCCTCGACGAGGATCTTCGCGTCGCTTTGACCCTGACGCCCACGGCGGCCGGAGGGCCGGCGTCCCGCTGGGTCTCCGCGATGACGGCCGCCGACGTCCGGGGGGCGCTCGCGATGCCGAAGACCTCTCTGCTCGCCGGCGCGTTGGCGACGCCGCGCTCCGCCGAGGTCGACGCAGGGGCGGACGCGATCGGAGGCGCGATGCTCCAGGTCATCGGCGGGCGGCTCTCGCCGAGCGACGACGCGCGGCTGCGGGACGCGATGACGGACTGGGGCAAGGCCCGCGGGGACCGCGTCACGTTCGCGGCGAGCTGGGCTCCGCCGCGCGGCGCGCTCGTCCGGCTCGCCGTGGTCGATCGCGAGGCGGCCGCGCGTGCGATGCGTGCGACGCTGGTGTCGGCGGGCGTCCCGCCCATGAGCGAGCTCTTCCACCTGAAGAGCGTCCGCATCTCCGAGGACGACGTCGTGCCGCTCGGGAAGGTGACGCTCGCGACGTTCGTGCGCGTCGCGGAGCGCGCGGTGCGGCGGCCCCCGCGAACCTCCGACGCCGGGGCCCCCGACGCGAAGGCGTCCGCCGACGGAGTTGCCTGGCTCCTCGACGGCGACACGCTCGTCGCCGCCGCCGGAGAGGAGCCGCTCGTCACGCTCCGCACGATGACGCGACCCGAGGCGACGCTGGGGGACGAGCCCGTCGTCAAGCGCGTGCTCGCGCTGGTGACCGAGGCCGGCGACACGACCGAGACCTTCGTCGTCGCGCAGCCGTTCGAGCTCGACGAGCGCCGCGCACCCCTCCCGAGCGCGCCGATCGCGATGACCCTCGGTCGACGGGAGGGCGCCGCCGTCCTCCGCGTCGCCATGCCCTATGCGCTCGTCCGGGACGTCGGGCGCCTCCGCCTCTCTCCTTGAGCCCTCGAACGGAATACGCTCCATGACGAAGAGCAAGATCACGACCGGTCACGCCGTGACGAGGCGAGGCATCCTCGGCGCTCTCGTGACCGCGCCGGCGCTCGCCGCCCTCGTTCCCGGCTGCACGGACGACGACGGCGACGCCACGCGATTCGACCACGGCGTCGCGAGCGGTGATCCGTTGCCGGATGCCGTGGTCCTCTGGACGCGCGTGACGGCGACGGACGGCGCGCCGCGCGACGTCTCCTTCGTCGTCGCCGAGGACGCCGCGCTCACGAACGTCGTCCAGCGCGGCACGTTCCGGACGGACGCGTCGCGTGACCATACGGTGAAGGTCGACGTCCGTGGCCTCCGCCCGGGGACGACGTACGCGTACCGCTTCGAGGCCGACGGCGTCGCCTCGCCGATCGGTCGCACGCGCACGGCAAAGGCGGGCGCCGTCGAGCGGCTCCGCTTCGCGATGCTCTCGTGCTCGAGCCTCGCGCACGGGTACTTCCACGTGTACCGGACCGTGGCCCAGCAGCTCGACCTCGACGCGGTGCTCCACCTCGGTGACTACATCTACGAGTACGCGAGCGACGCGTACGGCGACGTGCGGATGTACGAGCCGCCGAACGAGGTCGTCACGCTCGCCGACTACCGGACGCGGCACGCCCAGTACAAGCGCGACCCGGACCTCCAGGCCGCGCATCGCCAGCACGCCTTCATCACGATCTGGGACGACCACGAGACCGCCAACGACGCGTACGTGGACGGCGCCGAGAACCACACGCCCGACGAGGGTGCCTTCGCGGATCGCAAGGCCGCCGCGAAGAAGGCCTACTACGAGTGGATGCCGATCCGGGAGACCCCGGATGGACGCATCTTCCGGAAGCTCGCGTTCGGAGACCTCGTCGATCTCGTCCTCCTCGACACGCGCCTCTGGGGGCGCACGAAGCAGAGCGGCGGCTTCTTCGGCCCGGCTCCGACGCCCGACTCGGCGCGGACGCTCCTCGGCGACGATCAGGCCGCCTGGATGGAGAGCGAGCTCCGCGCGTCGACGTCGCGCTGGAGGCTCCTCGGACAGCAGGTCATGGTCTCCGACGTCCTCCTCGACGCGAAGCAGATCGTGAACCTCGATCAGTGGCACGGGTACCCCGAGTCGCGCGCTCGCCTCCTCGATTTCTTCCGCACGTCGGGGGTGAAGGACGTCGTCGTCCTCACGGGCGACATCCACAGCTCGTGGGCGAACGAGATCATCACGACGCCGCGCGATCCTGCCGCCTACGACCCGGCGACGTCGCGCGGCTCGCTCGCGGTCGAGTTCGTCACGCCCGGGGTCACGTCGCCGGGGCTCCCTGACATCCTCCTCGGCGTCGTCGAACAGGCGCGGCCGCTGAACCCACACGTGCGCTGGATCGACCCGACGAACCGCGGGTACATCGTGCTGGACGTCACGCGCGAGCGCGTCCAGGCGGCCTGGTTCCACGTCGACGACGTCACGCAGACGACGGCGAACATCACCTTCGCGAAGGCCTTCCGCGTCGATCACGGGACGACGCGCCTCGTCGAGGACCCGGCCCCCGCGCCGCCGCAGGCCTAGCTCGACGAGAAGGCGAGCGCGCGCAACGGGCTGGCCGCAGGGGTTATGCTCGACGGGTGAGCCTCACGCCCGCGACGTGGAGACGGCGACCCTGGGACCTCGCCGTCCGCGCGAACGTGCTGGCGTTCGCATGCGTGGTCGCGTGCGGGCGAACCGACGCGAGCTCGAGCGAGGCGGCTGCCAGGTCGGCCGCGCCCGCCGCCTCGACCGTCGCGCCCGCGCCGTCGACGTCGACGTCGACGTCGACGGCGGCGGTGCGCGCCTCGTGCGAGGCGTTCCCCTGGGGCTTCCCGCACAGCGCCCTCGTCGAGGCGGCACGGTGCCAGGCGCCGTCCGACTGCGCGGCCGTCGAGGTGGGCGGTGGCTGCGTCGCGACGAAGCGCGCCGGGCTCGCGGACGTCGCTGCGCTCTACCGCGACTGGGTCCGCCTCGGATGCCATCGCCCGAGCGGATCCCCGACGGCGCTCTCCGAAGTGCCCGGCCCCGAGATCTCCGCGCGCTGCGGCCCGGACGTCGCTTCCGTCACGTGCCAGGGCGGCACGTGCGAGCTCACGCCGAGTGACTGCGAATACCAGGGGATGCGTCGCGCTGCGTGCGAGGCGAAGGGCGGCTCCTGGGGCGGCTGCACGCCGGGGCGCGGGCGCCTGCCCGGCTGCAACCTCCCGACCACGGACGAGGGCAAGGCCTGCCGCGACAAGCGTGACTGTCAGGGGGCTTGTGTGAACGGCATGTGCTCGCGGCTTCGCGTCTACAAGGGCTGCGGCGCCATGATCGACGGCAAGCCGATGTGCGTCGAGTGACGCGCTCGCGGCCTTCGCGAGGAAGGGAAGACCCTACGGGGCGCCTCGCGCGACACGGCGGAAGCCGACCGCGATCGCGAACATCGAGGCGAGCGTGAGCACGATCGACGCCCCCTCGGGCCACTCGAGCTCGTGGGCGACGACGAAGCCGGTGAGCACGCCGGCGATCCCCGCGAGCATCGCCCAGCCGACGACGCCTCCCAGCGTCCTGCCGAGGAGCCGACCCGCCGCGGCCGGGATGACGAGGAACGCGCTGACGAGGACGACGCCGGCGAGACGGATCGCAGCGACGACGACCGCGGCGAGGAGGGCGAGGAGCGCGCTCTCGAGCCATCCGACCTCGATCCCGGAGAGGCGCGCGAGCTCCTCGTCGAACGTCGCGTAGGCGATCCGCGTCCACCCGAAGAGCATGAACACGAGGACGACGCCCGCGATCCCGAGGACGATCGTGAGGTCGTCGGACCCGACCATGAGGATGTTCCCGAAGAGGAGCTGCTCGGGATCGAACGTGCTCTGGGTCCGCTTGGCCTTTCGGAGGAGCACGACCCCCGCCGCGAAGCAGACCGCGAAGAGGATCGCCATCGCCACGTCGGAGCGGAGGCCCCCTCGTCGCCGGAGCGCCCCGATCGCGATGGCCGCGAGGGCGGTGAATGGGATCGCCAGGACGAGCGGCGTCGAGAGCCCGAGGAACATCCCGAGCGCGATCCCTCCGAACGCGGCGTGGGACAGCCCGTCGCCGAGGTACGCGAGGCCGCGCGCGGTGACGAGGACGCCGAGGAGGGCGAGGAGGGCCGAGAGGATGCAGCCGGCCGCGAGGGCGCGCTGGAAGATCGGGATCGTGAGGTAGCTGAGGTCCAAGGCGGCGGCGCTGTCGATAAGGAGGGGCTACAGGCTACCGGGCCCGGCGACGTTCCGCTACGCTCGGGCGGAGAGGTCCCCCTCATGCGTCTCGCGCCGGTCGGCCGCTTCTTCGCTTTCCTCTTCCTCGTCTTCGGCGTCCTCGTCTTCGTCGCGCCGGGATGTGGGCGCACGAGCCTCGAGCCCGAGTCGCTCGACGGCAGCACGACGCCTCCTGGATCATGCGGCCCGTCGACGTGCCCGACCGGATGCTGCGACGGCAACGGCACCTGCCGCACCGGCGGCGACACGCGCTTCTGCGGCTCGGGCGGCTTCGCGTGCTCCGACTGCATCGCGATCGGCTTCGACTCGTGCGGTGCGGGCAAGGTTTGCGGCCGGACGGTGAGCGACTGCTCGCCCCAGACCTGCCCGAACGGATGCTGCACGACGGAGGGGGGGCGCGACCGCTGCCTCGCCGGCACCGCGGGGAGCGCGTGCGGTCGGGCGGGCTCCGAGTGCGTGGACTGCGCCGCCGAAGGGCGCGCGTGCGACGTCGGGAGCCGCACGTGCGGCCGCGGTCGGTGTGACGCGACGAACTGCGACGGTTGCTGCGTCGGGGATCAGTGCCTCTCCGGTCGCGACGCCGCGGCGTGCGGGACGCGCGGAGGCCAGTGCAACACGTGCGCGGCCGGCCAGACCTGCCGCGGGCAGATCTCGGGCGGCGGCCTGTGCGAGGGCACGCCGAGCTGCGGGCCGCAGAACTGCGCGGGCTGCTGCGCGCCGAACGGCCAGTGCGTGACGGGCGCCGACGCGGTCGCGTGCGGACGGCAGGGCGCGGCGTGCCAGAACTGCGCGTCGAGCGGGCGGATCTGCGCGGGTGACCGCACCTGCCAGCAGCCGCAGACGTGCAACGCCGCGAACTGTGCGGGCTGCTGCGTGGGCAACAACTGCGTCATCGCCACGACCCCCCAGGCGTGCGGCGCGGGCGGCGTCGCCTGCCGCGCCTGCGGCGTGAACCAGGTCTGCAACGCGGGGCAGTGCGTCGCGGGCTCGACCTGCAACCCGGCGACCTGCGCGGGCTGCTGCATCGGCGACGTGTGCGCGACCGGCAACCAGAACACAGCGTGCGGCAATACCGGTGCAGAGTGCACGAATTGCACGGCGCAGAACCCGACCCGCGTGTGCCAGGGCGGGACCTGCCAGCTCCCGGCCTGCGGGCCGGCGAACTGCGCGGGCTGCTGTGCCGGCAACACCTGCGTCCAGGGCGTCCAGGACAACGCGTGCGGCCCGACGAACGGGCAGCAGTGCTCCGACTGCACCGCGACGAACCAGGTCTGCCAGGGCCGACAGTGCCGTGACAGGTGCGGCCCGGCGAACTGCGCGGCGGGTTGCTGCGGAGCCAACAACCAGTGCGTCCCTGGCTTCGCCAACAACGCCTGCGGCTCCGGCGGCGGCGCGTGCACGAACTGCACGCAGCAGGGCTCGACGTGCAACGGCCTCGTCGCCCCCCGCGTCTGCAACAACCAGCAGAACACGTGCCCGGCCGCCTACGGCGGGTGCCCCGCGGGCACGACGACGCCGGTGACGCCTGCGCTCCAGAACCTCTGCACGGAGCAGGATCTCGACGCGCTCGGTACTGCCTGCCAGGGCGGCCCGACGACGGCGACGTGCGTCGCCGCGCGCCAGGTCGTCGCCGCGACGAACGCCGCGTGCGCGACGTGCGTGGAGCCCTTCGCGGTCCCCTTCGCAGAGCTCCGCGGCCTCTACCTCTGCGCCGCGCCGTTCGTCTCGGCCGCGTGCAACGGGTTCACGGCCTGCGCCGTCGACTGCGTCGACGACAGCTGCGCCCAGTGCGTGGCGGCCTCGGTCGATCAGTGCCGCACGCAGGTCAGCCAGGGCGGTGGTCAGTGCTCGGCTGCCGTCAACCAGACCGCCTGCGTCGGGCCCGCCGTCGGCAACGGCCAGCTCTGCGGCCCGCAGACGTACGGTCTGAGCTTCGGCGGCTGGTACCGCGCCGTCTCCGACCATTTCTGCGGCAACGGCCCCTGAGCCCGCGTGGGTCGTCCGGGTCAAGGCGAGGTCGTCCTCCTCACGGGCCTCCCGTCCTTCGTGGCGCGGAAGATGCTCGAGGAGCTCGTCCGTCCGCACGAGAACGCGGGCGCCCGGACGTTCGTCCACGCGGTGGTCCCCGCCGCGCGAATGGCGGACGCAGAGGCCGTCCTCGATGCCCTCCCGCCGGAGCCCCGGAGCCGGGTGAACCTCCTCGAGGGGGATGCGTCGTCGCTCGACCTCGGGCTCTCCGGCAAGGAGCTGAAGAGCCTCGCGAGCGAGGTCGACCGCATCCATCACCTCGCGAAGGTCTCGTCGTTCGGCGTCGACGCGAAGCGCGCGCAAGGCGTGAACCTCGGCGGCGCGCGCGAGATCCTCGAGGTCGCAGAGCTCTGCACGAACCTGAAGTGCCTCGTCTTCCACTCCACCGCCCAGGTGTCGGGGACGCGCACGGGGCTCGTCCTCGAGGCCGACCTCGACAAGGGGCAAGACCACAGGAACGTCGTCGAGGCGACGCTCGCGCGCGCGGAGAAGACGATGCGCGCGTCGATGTCCAGGCTGCCGATCTGCGTCCTCCGTCCGACGATCATCGTCGGGGACGCGCAGACGGGCGAGGTCGACCGGAGCGGAGGGTTCTACTACCTCGTCCTGCTCATCGTGACGTCACCGCCGGAGCTCGCGCTCCCCATCGTCGGCAAGGGCGACACGTTCCTGAACCTCGTGCCCGCGGACTACGTCGTCCGCGCGGCGGCCAGGATCGGGCGCGACGCGCGCGCGCCGGGCCGCACGTTCCACGTCGGTGACCCGTCCCCGCTCACGGCACGTCGCGTCTTCGAGCTCGTCGCCGCCGCGGGCGGTCGACGCACGGCGCGGAGCCACATTCCCGCGAACCTCACGAAGGCGCTCCTCCGCACGCCGGGGATCGACCGCTTCGCGAAGAGCCCGCGGGCGTTCCTCGACGCGCTCGCGACCCCGGTGACGTACAGCTTCGCGAACACGACCGAGCTCCTCGCCGACACCGACGTGCGGTGTCCACCGTTCGAGAGCTACGTCGAGCTCCTCGTCGAGCACGTCCAGACCCGTCTGCGCGAGCGCCGCGCCCAGCGGGAGCACGACGAGGACGTCCTCGATCCGCTCGGGTGACCCCGCGTCACTCCCAGCCGTCGGCCTCGGCGGTGGCGCTCGACTGGTCGCGCAGGATCCGTCGCTCGAGGGCCGCCTCGACGCCACGCTCGAGGATCTCCTCCAGCGTCTCGTCGTCGAGCGCGGGGTCCACGTGCATCAAGAGCGCGCCCACCGCCGTCGCGCGGTCGGCGAGGAAGTCGCGCTCGTCGGCGCTGACCTCGCCGAGGACGAGGACGAGCTGGGGCATCGCGACGGCGAGGCGCTCTCCGGCGGCGGGGACGTGTGCGGCGCGCACGACGCGGATGCGCGCCGCCTCGAAGCGCGCCGTCACGCGGTCCGCCATGCGCCCGCGCGGACCCACGATCATCACCGTCGTCTCGAAGGTGCGGACGATCGTGCTCTCCACACCATCACTCTAGCGCTTCCGGAGCGCGCGCGGGTGCGCTAGCAGGAGGTCCGTCATGCTGCGGCGCGCCACTCCCCGCTCGATCCCGCCGCTCGTCGGCGAGGGGATGGTCACGAGGACCCTCCGGGTCCCGAGCCGGGAGGTCGTGTTCGTGAAGGGTGTGGTGGAGGCCCACGACGGCCTCGCGCAGCTCTTCGCCGAGCACGGCGGCGACCTCACGCTCGCCTCGCCGGCGGACCGGGAGGCGGAGCTCGACGAGCTCGTCCGAGACCTCGCCCGCGAGCTGGGCGGAGTGTGTGGCTGAGCGAGCGGGCGTCTTGGCCGACTTCTCCTTCGATCTCGTCGTGGTAGGCGGAGGGCCTGCGGGCGCGACCACCGCCCTGCACCTCGTACGGCACGAAGGCATCGCGCCCCGGCGCGTGCTCGTCGTCGACAAGGCGCGCTTCCCTCGGGACAAGCCGTGCGCAGGCGCCGTCAGCGCACATGGGGTCAGGGTCCTCGCGCGGCTCGGGCTCGAGATCGGCGTGCCGCACGTCGCCATGTGCGGTGTTCGTGTGATGCTCGGTGACGCGGTGGGTGAATCGACGCTGGCGATGGGCATCGTCGCACGGCGCATCGAGCTCGACTCCTGGCTGCTCGACGTCGCCCGCCGGGACGGCGTCGTCGTCCGCGAGGGGGACGCGCTCACCGGGCTCGAGCGGATCGCGGGCGGCTTTCGTCTGACGACCGCGCGCGGCGAGGTCGTGACGACGCGCCTCGTGGCGGCGTGCGACGGCGCCGGCGGCGCGACGCGGAAGCTCCTCGGCCTCCGCGAGCCCGAGCGGAAGGGCCACCTCTACGTGCTCGAGACGGACGTGGCGCGCGCCGACGTCGGCGTACGGCGTGGCCTCGTCGACTTCGATCTCTCGGTGCTCGCGGACGGCGTCGAGGGGTATTACTGGGATTTTCCGACCGTCATCGACGGTCGGCCGGCCGTGAGCCGGGGCATCTACCACGCGAACATGACCGCGAGCCGGGAGGTGAAGGCCTCGCTCCGTCGCGCGCTCGCGCGTCGTGGGGTCGACCTCGCGAAGGTGACACCGCGTGCCTTCAGCACGCGACCCTTCGTGCGCGGCTCGGTGACGTGGGTGCCGGGCGTCGTCCTCGTCGGCGAGGCGGCCGGGATCGATCGGACGACGGGCGAGGGGATCGCGCAGGCGATGGCGATGGGAGGCCTCGCCGCGCGTCACCTCGCCCGCGCGCTCCGCACGGGGAGCGGCACGTTCGTCGCTTATGACCACGACGTCAGGCGCTCGACCTTCGGACGACACCTCCTCGAGAGCGCGTGGCTCGCGCGCCGCGTGTACGCGCCCGCCTTCGCGCCTGCCCGCCGCTATCTCCTCCGCTCCGACTACGCGAGGAGGACGGCTCTCCGCTGGTATCGCGGCGAGAGCCTTCCGCTCGCCGCGAAGCTCCGCATGGCGCTGGAGCTAGGGGGCGACGCGGTGTCGGGCGGGCTCTCAGACCTCCGAGCGTCGTGAGCCGACGTCGTCGTCGTCGGCCACGAGCTCGTCCGGCCGGAGCGACGGTGCACCCGAGTCGACGATGTCGATCGCGCTCCCCCTGTCACTCTGTCCGTCGGGCGGCGGCGGGAGGCTCGAGCCTCCGTGGCCGAGCGCGTTCTTGTGGTCGAGGAACCGCAAGGTGCCGGGGCCGCTCGTGCGCTCGAGGACGGCGCGGAGATCGCCCGGCATCGGCGCCTCGACGATCATGCGTTGCCCCGACGACGGGTGCTCGAACTCGAGGCGCACGCAGTGGAGGAACGTGCGATCGAGCGCGTTCTTCTCCTCGAAGTAGCGGTTGGTCGGCGGGTGCCCGTAGCGCTCGTCGCCGAGTACGGGGTGACCGATCGCGGCGAGGTGCCGGCGGATCTGGTGCATGCGCCCCTGCTCCGGGACGACGCGGAGGACGCTGTGCCCGCTCGCGACCGCGAGGCGTCGGTAGCGCGTGCGCGCGGGGAAGAGCTTCCCGTCCTCGCGGAGGTCCCGCGCGATCGCGCCCTTGCTGGGCGTGACCCCGCGCGCGCCGGCGACGTAGACCCTGCGTGACGTCTCCGCGTTGCTGACCGCCTGCCAGCGCGCGAGCGCGTCCGGCCGGCGTACGAACATCACGAGCCCGCTCGTCCCGACGTCGAGGCGGTGGACGGGCACGGCCTCGGACGACCCGGGCAGGCGCCTCACCCGCGCGAGGAGCGAGCTCGCGTACTCGCCCTGCGGCGTCGTCGGCTCGTGGGGCCCCTTGTCGACGATGACGAGCTCGTCGTCCTCGTACGCGATCTTCGCCCCCGGCAGCCCCACGCGGCGGAGAACGGCGATCGTCTCCACCTCGTCCGTGAGCGGGATCATGTCGAGCGGCCGAAGCGTCGACACGCTCCAGCCGAGGCGGACGAAGTGGTCGAGATCGCGCGCGAGCGTGTCGGGATCACACGAGACGTACGCGAGCGTGGGCACTTCGAGCCGCCCGAGCAGCTCTCGCGCGAGGGGGCTCATCCCACGGCGCGGAGGATTCACGACCGCGGCGTCGAAGGCGATCCTGCCGTCGACGAAGCGTCGCAGCGCCGAGGCGACGTCGCTCGCCTCCGCTCTCACCTGGAGGCCCTGGGCCTTGGCCGCCTGCTCCGCGTGGGCCGCGGCCGGAGCGAAGGACTCGACGAGGTGCACCTCCGCCCCCGCGTGCGCGAGCGACAGAGCGATCGCGCCCGAGCCGCCGTAGAGATCGACGACCTTCACCGTGCGGGTGCCGATGCCGAGCAGCTCGACGAGCGCGCCGTGCACGCGCTCGGCTTGCCCTCGATGCGCCTGCACGAAGGACCCGTACGTCGCCTGGTGCGTGGACCTGCCGAGGTGGTCGCTCGCGGCCGCGACGCCGTGGATGACGACCGTCTCGTTGCCGAGGATCTGCGGCGACTCGCCGTCGTGGAAGTTCGCCGCGACGCCGGCGACGGGCGCCATCGCCGTGAGGTCCTTCGCGCGTGCCTGGAGGACCTCCTCGCTCGCGGCCCGCCCGCGCTGGAGGACGAGCGTGACGAGGACGCGGCCGACGTCGCTGCCGGCGTCGCGCACCTCCCGGAGGTCGACCGCGCGGAGGGCGCCCTGGCCGGCGGGGTCGAACGGAGCGAGCGGACCTCCGGTCGCCTCGTCCTCGACCACGAGGGTCCGCACGGCGGTGGCCACCGCGGTGAGTGCCGGAGAGAGCACGCGGCAGTTCGGGATGTCGACGACCTGGTGGCCGCCACCCTTGGCGTAGAGGCCGACCCGGCCGCCGTGGGCGACGATCAGCTTGGCGCGCGTACGGTACGAGACGATCGGCTCTGCCGGTGCGACGGGCTCCGTGTACGCGAGCTCGAGCGCCGCGTAACGCGAGGCGGACTGGACGACCCGACCCCGCTTCAGCGCGAGCTGCTCACCGTAGGGCAGCCCGATGATCGGGCAGCCACCGCAACGGTCGGCGTGCTCGCACGTCACGCGCTCGTACGCGCGCTCGCCGTCGAGGCCCGAGAGCCCCGAGAGGAGGCTGTCGGTCTCGCCTGGGAGACGAGGCCTGGACGGCGGCAGCATCGCGAACGAGTCTACCCGATATCGGCGGCCGTGGAGCGATCCCGAAGGCTTCGCAACCCCTCAGAACGTCAAGCGTGAGGCGATGGATGTGCTCCACATGCGCGTCTGCGGGATCGCGTTGTCGCTGCGCCCGTCGCGGACCAGCATGGTCGCGCTCGTCTCGCACGCGATCTGCCACGCCGGCGAGAGGGTGAGCTCGACGCCAGTCCCGAGCTGCGCGGCGATCTCGGTGTCGCGCGGCGTGAGCGGAAGGAGGTTCGGGTCGGTGCGCCACTGCCCGGCGCCCATTTGCACGAAGGGGACGAGCCGCGCCGACCCCGCGCTCGCCATCCGGACGCGCGACATCACCATGCGGGTCGACTGCGAGAGGCGGACGGCGTCCACCAGGCTCAGGCGATCGCCCGCCAGGCGGAAGGCGCCGCCCCAGTCACGCGCGACGAGCGTCACGCGCGGCGCGACCCCGAACCAGGCGTTCCCCGAATTCTGCACGACGAGCTGCGACGTCCGAACGTCTCCTGGCATCGGAGAAGGACGACGTGACGTCTCCGCGCCCTTGCCGTGCCCACGCGCGAGCCCGTCGAGCTCGGTCACGAGCCGAAACCAATCCACACCGCCGCCCGCGCCGCCGCCCGATGCGTCCGCGCGCACCTCGGCCGTGACGAGCGTCGCCGCGGCGAAGGCAGCCGCGAACACGCCGATCGCTTTTCCCATCCTCGGCATCGATTGGTATCCCTCGGGGCGCAGCCACGCGAGCCGTCGTCCGGCCGCGCTCGCGTTTTCGTGCGCATGTGTCCGCCGGTGTCGTTCGGGGGGAGCGGGCCGTCGTCCGCGTCCCTGCCACCGCGCGGGCTGGGTATCGGCTGCAACGCGTGTACCGCTCGGGCGCCGGTCCGGACCGCGGCGTGCTCGCGCGAGGGCTCGTCCGTCCCGAGGGTGAAAACCGCGCGCGGCGGGTTCGTCGGGCCGGCTGGCAGCTCGAGCGACCGTGAGCCGACCCAGCCTCGATGACCCCGAGCCTCCCGAGGACAGGGGTCCTCGGGGCTGGGGAATCGTTCCACCAGGTCGGGCGTCGCGAAACCGACGCGCCGCACCGGCGTATCCGGTGCATGCTGCTCGCGTGGGAGGACGCCATCGTGACGCGGCTCTCTCATGTCGTCCTTCGTGATACGAACGGCGCCGTGCCGAGGGACTTGACCGGGGATGGCGAGAGCGCGCTCCTCGACCGCGCGATGGATCGCTACGCCGCGGGCGAGGACGCCTCCTTCGCCGAGGTGTACGACCGGCTCGTCCCTCGCCTCTACGGCTTCCTCCTCCGTCAGACGCGGGACCACGCGCGCGCGGAGGACGTCGTGCAGCAGACGATGCTCCGCATCCATCGCGCGCGTGACCGGTTCGAGCCAGGCGCGCGCGTGCTCCCGTGGGCGTTCGCGATCGCGCGGCGCCTGCTCGTCGACAGCTACCGGCGCGGCGGGCGGGAGGTCCTCGTCACGACGACGGGAGAGGACGACGAGGATCCCTTCGCCGCGATCGCGTCGGTGGACGCGCCCGCGGACGACGTCGCGGCCGCGCGCGAGCTCGCGTCGCGGATCGCGGCGGAGCTCGAGCGCCTGCCGGAGAACCAGCGCGTCGCCTTCGAGCTCCTCAAGCAGGAGGGGCTCAGCGTGGCGGAGGCGGCGGAGGCCCTCGGGACGACCGCGGCTGCCGTGAAGCTCCGCGCCCATCGCGCCTACGAAGCGCTCAGGGCTGCGCTCGGGATCGGAGAGCGGCGATGAGCGCGGCGAGGCCTTCGGATGCTCTCCGCGCGCGCGTCCTCGGGGCGATCGCGAAGGAGCCTCTTCCGGCGAAGACGCCCCGGTGGCTGGTCGTCGTGCTCGCGCTCGGCGCGGTGCTGGTCTTCGTCGCGACGAGCCGGACGATGCACGGCGACGAGCGGCCTCGCGCGCTCGTGATCGCGACGTCGACGGCGGCGCTGCTCGCAGGGATGGTCGTCACCCGCGGTGTCGCGGGGCGATGGCCGTCGGATCGTCCGTCGATGCTTCCGCCCGATCGGTCGCGCCTCGTCGCGCTCGTCCTCGGGGCGCTCGCCGCGCTCGTCGGCATCGCCCTGGCAGCGCGGATCGGCGCAGGGGCGTTCGCCGAGTCGGACGTCGTCGCGTTGAAGGGCCACGTCGCGTGCGGCGTCCTCTTCGTCGTGCAGGGGCTCCTCCCGCTCGCCGTGCTGGTCGTGCCGCGGCGAGGGCTCGATCCCCTGAGCCCTCCTCTCACCGGGGCAGCCCTCGGCGCCGCGGCGGGTGTCTGGGCCGGGATGCTCGCCTGGATCCGGTGTCCCCACGTCGACCTCGCCCACGGCGTGCTGGCGCATGCGCTCCCGGTGCTCGTGCTCGCGGCCATCGGCGCGGCGGTCGGCGGGAGGCTCGTGCGGATGCGGTGAGGGGCCGCGTGCTCGCGGTCGGCGCACGTGCGAGACTGCGCACGTCGCGATGAGTCACACGCCGCGCATCCTCATGGTCTCCTCGGAGGTCGAGTCGCTCGCGCGCACGGGCGGGCTCGGTGACGTCGTCGAGGCGCTCTCGCTCGCCGTCGCGCGTGGCGGCGCGCACGTCATCGTCGTGACGCCGCTCTACGGAGTGTCCCGCGTCCCGAAGGAGCGCACGCGGTGGCCGCGCGCGGTGCCCGTCCGCCACGGGTGGGGAGCGGACGACGTCAGGCACCCGGGCGTCGTGGAGCTCGAGACGACGCACTTCCCTTCCGGGGGCACGCGGCGCATCTGCTTGATCGACGACCCTGGGCTCTATGCCCGCTCCGGGATCTACGGCGACCCGTGGGGGACGTTCGGGGACAACGCGCTCCGCTTCGCGGTGCTCTCGCGGGGCGCGCTCGAGATCGCGGGCCGCGCGTGGGACGGCGGTCCCGACGTCATCCACGCGCACGACTGGCACGCCTCGCTCGCGGTGATCTACGCGCGGACGGTGATGGGAGAGCGCTGGGCGCGGACGCCGTCGGTGTTCACGATCCACAACCTCTCGTTCCAGGGCGTGCTCGGCGAGCACATGGTCGACCAGCTCCACGTCCCGCGCTCGCTGCTCACGCCTTCGGTCCTCTGGCACGAAGGCCAGGTGAACCTGATGAAGGGCGCGACGGCGCTCGCGGATCGGGTCACGACGGTGAGCCCGACCTACGCGCGGGAGATCCTCACCCCCGAAGGAGGCTTCGGCCTCGACGAACACTTGCGGGCGCATTCGGCGAAGCTCGTCGGGATCGTCAACGGCATCGACACGGAGCGCTTCGACCCGGCGAAGGACGGCTGTCTCGGGTTCCGCTTCGACGCCGGCACGGCGTCGCACGGGCGGGCCGCGTGCAAGAAGGCGCTGCGCGCGGAGCTGGGCCTCGCGGACGGCGACGGTCCGCTGTTCGCGACGGTGTCGCGGCTCACGTGGCAGAAGGGGATCGACCTCGTGCTGCCGCTCTTCGCGGATCTCGTGTCTCGTGGCGCGAAGGTGGTGGTGGTGGGGCAGGGGGAGACCTGGCTCGAGGATCAGCTCGTCTCGGCGCAGGCGCGCTTCCCGGGCGACGTGGCCGTGAGGATCGCCTTCGATCCCGCGCTGTCACGGCGCGTGTACGCAGCCGCCGATTTCTTCCTCGTGCCGTCTCGCTTCGAGCCGTGCGGTCTCACGCAACTCTATGCGATGCGCTACGGCGCGATACCGATCGTGACGGACGTGGGAGGGCTCCACGACACGGTGCAGCCCGCGTCCGCGGATGGCGGCGCGGGCACCGGCTTCGTCGCGCCGCGCGCCGAGGTGGGCGCGATGCGGGCGGCATGCGTCGCGGCGTGCGAGGTCTTCGGCGACCGCGAGGTCATGGCGAAGATCCGCTCGCGGGGGATGCAGGCGGACGTGTCGTGGAACGCGCCGGCGCGGGAGTACCGCGCGCTCTACGAGACGCTCCGGCGTCACGCCTGACGCGGCGCCGCTCCGGCGAGCCCCAGCTTCTCCAGCGCGCGGCCGAGGTCGTCCGGGAGCGCGGCGCTCACCGCCACCTGCTCGCCCGTCATGGGGTGCGCGAACGTGACGCGCGACGCATGGAGCGCGAGCCGGTGGAGACCGTAGACGGCCCGATAGTGACGGTTGATCACGCCCGACCCGTAGCGGACGTCCCCGACGAGCGGGTGCGTGATGTGGCGGAGGTGCCGCCGTATCTGGTGGAGCCTCCCCGTCCGCGGCCGGGCGAGGACCAGCGAGCAGCGGTCGACGCTCGACGCGCCGAGGCGCTCGAAGTCGGTCACCGCGGAGACGCGTGGCCCGTCCTCCTTCTTCGGGATGGCGTAGTCGATCGTCCCGGCCTCGGGCGGCACTCCGCGCACGAGGGCGAGGTACTCCTTGTCCACCGCGCGTTCCGCGAACGCCACGGAGAGCACCGCCGCGACCTCCGAGCTCCGCGCGAGGACGAGCGCGCCGCTCGTACCGCGGTCGAGCCGGTGGACCGGGTACACGTACTGGCCGATCGCGTCGCGCACGCGGAACATGGCGACGTCGTCGTCGTCGCCCCAGCCGCGGTGCACCACGAGCCCCGCCGGCTTGTTGGCGACGACGACGTGCTCGTCGACGTAGAGGAGCTCGATCCCGTCCACCCGCCGCTCAGAACATCGCCCAGCCCGGCACGCGCGGGTACGGGATCGCGTCGCGGATGTTGCCGAGGCCGCAGATGTAGACGATGAGCCGCTCGAACCCGAGCCCGAAGCCCGCGTGCGGCACGGACCCGTAGCGACGGAGGTCCCGGTACCAGCCGTAGTGCTCGGGCACGAGGTTCATCTTACGCATCCGCGCGTCGAGCACGTCGAGGCGCTCCTCGCGCTGGCTGCCGCCGATGATCTCGCCGATGCCGGGGGCGAGGACGTCCATCGCGGCGACGGTCTTCCCGTCCTCGTTCGACCGCATGTAGAAGGCCTTGATCTCCTCCGGGTAGTTCATCACCACCACGGGTCGCCCGACGTGCTCCTCCGTCAGGAAGCGCTCGTGCTCGGTCTGGAGATCCGCGCCCCAGACGGGGGCGAACTCGAACTTCTTCCCCGCCTTCTGGAGGATCGCGATGGCGTCGCCGTACTCCAGCCGCTCGAACGACGACTCGACGAAGGCGCGGAGCCGCGCGACGAGGCCGCCTTGCGTGACGAGGCCCTTGCCCACCGTCGACTCGAAGAACTCGAGGTCGTCGATGCGCTCCGCGAGGACCGCCTTGAACACGGCCTTCAAGAAGCGCTCGGCGAGGTCGGCGTCCGCGCTCAGGTCCGCGAACGCGATCTCCGGCTCGATCATCCAGAACTCGGCGAGGTGGCGCGTCGTGTTGGAGTTCTCCGCGCGGAACGTCGGCCCGAACGTGTAGACCTTCGAGAGCGCGAGGCAGTACGCCTCCACGTTCAGCTGCCCGGAGACCGTGAGGTAGGCCTCCTTGCCGAAGAAGTCCTTGCCGAAGTCGACCTTCCCGTCGGCGCGGGGCGGGTTCGACATGTCGAGCGTCGAGACGCGGAACATCTGGCCGGCACCCTCCGCGTCGGAGGCCGTGACGATGGGCGTGTTCACCCAGACGAAGCCCTCGTCCGTGAAGAAGCGGTGGATCGCCATCGCCGCCGTGTGACGGATGCGGGAGACTGCACCGAACGTGTTGCTGCGCGGACGGAGGTGCGCGTGCTCCCGGAGGTACTCCGCCGTGTGCGCCTTCGGCGCGAGCGGGTACGTCTCGGGATCGTCGACGAGGCCGACGACCGTGACCTCGCTCGCCTGGATCTCGTAGGCTTGCCCCTTGCCCTGGCTCTGCACGAGCGTCCCCTTGCACACGAGGGAGGCGCCCGCCGTCAGACGGAGCACACCGTCCTGGTAGTTCGGGAGCGCGCTCGGCGCGACGACCTGGATCGGCGCCTGGCAGCTCCCGTCCGTGACGTGGATGAAGGAGATCCCCGCCTTGGAGTCTCGTCGCGTGCGCACCCATCCGCGCACCACGACCTCCGAACCGACGCCGACCTGCCCCGCGAGGGCCTGCTTCACGCTGACGACCTGCATGGTGGTCCCCCCGTACCGCGGTTTGACGCTGGGCGGAAGGAGGTGCACCCTTCCTCTCCGTGAAGATCCTCCCGAAGCTGGTCTGGCTCTCGGTCCTCGCCGGCGCGACGACGCTCGCCCTCGTCGCGTGCGACGATCTCATCGCCACGAACATCGGGCCGCTCTCGCTCGACGGGGGCTTGAACGGCTTCGAGGCTTCGGTCCCGGAGACGACGGCGCCCGACGGGAGTTCGCCGAACCCCGACGCGACCCCGACGGTCGACGCTGCCGGCGACGAACCGGACGGCGGGACCACGACCCTTCCCGACGGTGCCACCGTCCTCCCCGACGGCGCCGTCGACCCGACCCCGAAGGACGCCGGGGCCATGAAGGACGCCGACAACGCCGATGCGTGCGTCGACGCGGCAGTCGTGAACGACGGGATGGGGCAGCTGAAGGTCATCTGCTTCGAAGCGGTTCCGCTCTAGCGTCGCTTCGCGCACGACGAGCCCGGCTGGCCCGCAGTCGCTACGAGCCGACGGAGTGATGGGGCAGGCCATCCTCCGAGCTCGCGCGACGCGCTGCGGAGTCGAAGCCGCGGGCGGCCCGTGAATCAGGGGTTCGCCGCGTTCGTCTCTGGAGGACCTCTCACGGGAGACCTGCCATGCGATCGACCTGCATCCTCGTCGCCACCTCCATCGTGCTGACCGCGTGTACCTCCATCTCGCTTCCCTCCACGTCGTCGTCGAGCTCCGGCGGTTCGACCACCACGATCGCCTGCGGGGCCACGGCCCTGGCCCAAACCGACGAACCGAACGACACCGCGGAGGCCGCCACGGATTTCAAGCTGCCGACCTCGGGTGCTGCAGGAACCTCCGTGCGGTCGTGCCTCCTCGAAGGCGACGTCGACATCTACAAGCTCACGCGTGCGACCAATTCGACGGTTGCTCTGACGCTGACCGCCTACGGCGGCGAGGCGCGCATGCGGCTGATGACCGACGGCGAGGACCGGTCGCTCCTCGAGCTTGCGGCGCCCGACGCCGCGACGGTGGATGGGTGGTTCCTCGCGGCACCCGGGCGGACCTACCGTCTCGAGGTCACCCGGCCACCTGGGCCGGACGTATCGTTCACGGTCGCGGCCTCTGCGAGCACCTCTCCAGGCGACGAATTCGAACCCAACGACACCCGCGAGCAGAGCGCGACCGTCCCGCTCGGAAAGCTGCGTGCGACCTTCGAAGGCCGTCTCGACGCGGTCGGTCCGCGCGAGCTCGTGACGGACGACTGGTACGTCGTGGACGTGCCCGGAACCACCTTCGCGGCAACGGTGGTGGAGTCCCCGCTCCTCGGGACGGTGAAGATGCGCGTCCTCGACGCGAGCGGCCAGCTCCTCGGCGAGCACCAGGCAGGTAGCCCCGGCCTCTCCGCAAGAGTCACCGGCCTCCGTCTGGCGAGCCCCGGGAAGGTGTATGTGCACCTCTCGCTCCCCGGCGCCGTCGTCGCGAGCGGGGAGACCAAGAAGGCGTTCGTCTACGACTACGAGCTCGTCCTCTCCGAGTAGTGGGAATGGACTCGGGGCACGAGCTACCGCGGGCGGGTCTCGAGCCGCGCGCGGCGCCGCGCCTCGCCGGCGGCCTGGGACGCCGCGACGTCGTCGCCGTCCATCACCAGCGGCGGGACCGAGGTTGGCTTCCGGTCGTCGTCGATCGCGACGAAGGTGAGGCGCGCGTCGACGCAGGGCCAGCGCTTGCCGGTCGCCGCGTTCTCGCCCTCGACGACCACCTCGATCTCCATCGACGTGCGGAAGACGGCCGTCACCTTCGCGTCGAGCCGCACGACCTCCCCGACGCGAACGGGGAGCTGGAAGGCGAGGTCGTCGACGAAGGCGGTGACGGCCATCCTGCCCGCGTGGCGCTGCGCGCAGATCGCGCCGCAGAGATCGATCCACGCCATGATCTGCCCGCCGAACACGCTCCCGAGCGCGTTCGCGTGCTGGGGGAGGACGTACTCGGTCATCTGCGTCCGGCTCTGGGCCTGAGGACGGGGTGAAAGCTTCTCGGGCGACGTCGTCACGCGCAGACTATCTCACGGATCCAGCACCCGGACGTCGAGGTTCCACTGGCCCTTGTCGCCGTTGTACCCGTCGATCTGCAGCCAGTACGTACCAGGATCGAGCACGCGCTCGAGGAAGCTCCGCCCGAGGTTCGAGAACCCTGCCCAGCACGCGTCGGGCACCTCGATCCCGGGGCACGCCGCGCCCTGCCGGATCGCGAGGAGCGTCGTGTAGGTGGAGCCCGTCATGTCGAGGACGACGCGCTTCCGCGCCGTCAGGTCGAGGCGCAGGAGCTGATCGGCCGCGCCGCCGACGCCCGTCCCCGCCGTGTCGCACGCCGAGCCGAAGTCCGGCGTCTTGCCGGTCGTGTCACCCGTGAAGAACCCGCCGGCGGGTGGCACCACGGTCGTCCCCGCGCAGCCGTCCGACGCGCTCACCACCGTCGGCGCCACGGTCGGTCGCACGAAGGCGGTCACCTCCGCGGAGAGGCCGACCTCGTTCGCGACGACGACGCGGTAGCTCCCCGGCGCCATGTTCCGCTTGCTCACGCGGACAGGCGTGGTCTGCTCGCGGCACACGAGCAGATCTGCGCTCGTGCAGAGCGGCCCGTTGAGGGAGACGCCGCCGGCGGTGCCGAGGACGAAGCGACCGACGACGAGCACGTCGCTCGGCGCCGCGAGGTCGAGCGCGTACGCTGCCGCGAGGCCGCCGCCGAGGCAGCCGTTCTTGATCGAGTCCTCCAGCGACGAGAGGTCGACCGCGGTGCGGACGTTCGGCGCGAGCGCCGGCGCCGTCGCGCAGCTCGACGTCGGCGGCGCGGGCGTCGGGGCGTAGGTCTTCACGAGCACGCTCGCGTCGAGCTGCGTCGTCCCTGCGACGGTGAACACGTAGGTGCCGGCCGCGAGCGAGCGCGCGAACACGGGGGGGGCGCTGCCGGCGCGACACCGGAGCTCCGTCGCGCACGAGCCGTCCGCCGGATCGCGCAGGCTGACGACGGGGATCCCCTGACCCGAGAGCGTGGACGCGAAGATGCGCACGTCGCGCGTCTCGCCGAGCGTGAAGGAGTAGGCGAGCTCCCCGGTCTTCGCGCCGGCGCACGCCGAAGGCACGTCCTTCGCCGCGTCGATCAGGGCCACGTCGAACGGCGCGTCGAGCGCGATCGGCGTCGCCGACGCGCAGGTCTCGTTCGTCGGCCTCGGCCCCCCCTCGTCGAAGTCGACGCGGACGGAGACGTTCCCCTCCGACTGGGTCGTCACCACCGCGAAGAGGGACGTACCCGGCACGACCTCGCGCGCGATCGCCCGCGCCTCCGAGGTGGAGGGGAGCGCCGCGCATGCGATCTCCGTCCCCGCCGCGCCGCACGAGGTCTGGAGCGCGACGGCGACCTCGTTCGTCCCGTTCTCCGCGGTCGCGACGACGCGCACGTTCTTCTTCGGATCCGTCGAGACGCCGGGGACCCGGATCTCGACGACGACGTCGCTCCCCGCCGCCGGCGTCTTCACCGAGCACGACGTGGCGTAGTCCTTCTTGGCGGCGACGGTCGAGAGGAGGACGGCGCCGGCCGACGTCACGACCCGCGCCGTCCCGCAGACGTCGCTCTCGGCGCGCGCGCACGGCTGCTCGTCGACGACGCCGTCGCAGTCGTCGTCCTTGCCGTTCTCGCAGACCTCCGTCTTCTGGCTGCTGACGGACGGGTCCATGTCGTTGCAGTCCCTGTTCCCGACGCAGTGGTCGTCGGGGTCGCCGTCGCCGTCGACGTCGCGCACGGCGCGCTCGCAGCCCTTCGTCGCCTCGACGCACGTGTCGATCGTGCACGGGTCGCCGTCCTGGCACGTCACGACGGGGCCGGGGCCACATCCGCGGCGCGGGACGCACACCTCCTTGCCGTTGCAGAACGTGCCGTCGTCGCACTGGGCGTCGTCCGGCACGTTGCGGCACCGCGCGATCGCCTGGTCGCACGTGTCGTAGGTGCAGGGGACTCCGTCATCGCACTGGGCCGTCTCGGTGCAGGGCCCGCCGAGTGTCGGATCGACCTCCGGCCCCGCCTCGCTCGCGGCGTCGCCTCCGTCCGCGCCCCCGTCGAAGACGCGGACGAGGAGCTCGGGGGGATCGTCTCCGCACCCGGCGTGGGTGACGAGGACGACGCCCGCGATCGCGGCCGCCGCGAGGACGTGTGCGGTCGTCCGCATCGCGGTCGTCAGCCTCCGATCGCCTTCGCGAGCGGGATCTCGTGTCCCTTCTTGCAGGTCGCCTTCATCTTCGCGCTCGCCTCCTCCTCCGAGAGGCGAACGACCTCGCCGCACTCGGGGCAGGTGACCTCGATCTCGTGGGCGTGCTCGGTCATGGCCGAAGCGTAGCGCAGCGGAACGTCTCCTGATACGAGTGTGGCTTCTTGAACCACCTCCTCGCCAAGAGAGCCCTGCTCGTCACGGGCAAGGGGGGCGTCGGCAAGACGACGGTGTCCGCCGCCCTCGCGCGCAGCTTCGCCCGCCAGGGCAAGCGCGTGCTCGTCGCCGAGATGGCGAAGGACGGGGACGAGTCCTCCGCGCTCGCCGAGGCGCTCGGAGTGGACCGGCTCACCGAGATGCCGCGCGCGTTCGAGCCGAACCTCTCGGCGATGCTCTTGACGCCGCAGGTCGGGCACCAGCAGTTTCTCCGCGACGTCCTGCCGATGAAGCTCCTCGCCGATGCGGCGATGAGGTCGTCGGCGATCCGCCGCTTCCTCTCCGCCGCGCCGACGTTCCCCGAGATGGGCGTCCTCTACCGCCTCCTCGACCTCGTCCGCGCGAAGCGGCGCGACGGCGCGTTCGAGCACGAGGTGATCGTCGTCGACCTGCCCGCGACGGGGCATGCGCTCGCCCTGGCGCAGATCCCCGCGTCGCTCCTCCGGGTCATCCCGACGGGGCCGATCGCGGACGCCGTGCGCGAGGGGCTCGCGTTCCTCCGCGACGAGTCGCGGACCGGCGCGGTCGTCGTCACGCTGCCGGAGACGCTCCCCGTGAGCGAGGCGCTCGAGCTCGTGCGCGGCATCCACGAGAACGAGATCCCGCTCGCGTCGGTCGTCGTGAACCGCGTCCCGTTCGATCCCTTCACGCCGGAGGAGCGCGACGCGGTCCACCGGATGCTCGACGATCGGCCGCCGACCCTCGGAGAGCGGACGGTCGAGCGCATCGACCGCGCCCGGGTCGCCCTCGCCCGCCTCGCGCGCGAGGTGACGGTGCCGATCACCGTCCTCCACGACGTGTGGCTGGAGGGGCCGCGTCTCGCCGAGGAGGTCGCGTCGCTCATGCAGGTCGAGGGCGCGACGTGACGAACCGGCCCCCCGACGTGAAGCCCCACACGGACGAGCCCTCGTACCTCGAGCAGCTCGTTCGGGAGAAGCGCGTCATCGTGTGCTGCGGCGCGGGTGGGGTCGGCAAGACGACGACCGCGGCGGCGCTCGGGGTCGCCGCGGCCGCGATGGGGCGCCGCGTTCTCGTCCTCACGATCGATCCGGCGCGACGCCTCGCGGAGGCCATGGGGATCCCCGCCGACGCCCGGGCGCCCGTCGCCGTGAGTCGCGAGCGTCTCGTTTCGCTCGGCGTGCCCGCCGACGGCGAGCTCTCCGCGTGGATGCTCGCGCCGGACGTCGTGTTCGAGTCGATGGTGAGGCGCCTCGCCGACGACGAGGCGCGCGTGAAGGAGATCCTCGACAATCGGCTCTACCAGCACCTGTCGCGCATCGTCGCGGGGATGCAGGAGTACACCGCGGCGGAGGCGCTCTATTCCCTCGCGAGCGAGGGCAAGTACGACCTCGTCGTGCTCGACACGCCGCCCTCGCGGAACGCGCTCGAGTTCCTGGAGGCGCCGCGCAAGCTCTCGATGTTCCTCGACGAGCGCGTCGTGGGCGTGTTCCTCCCCGGCAAGCGCGCGCTCTTCCGGGCCGCCGCCGAGCTGATCCAGAGCGTCTTCTCCAAGGCGTTCGGGCCGGGGTTCTACGAGGAGCTCCAGGGGTTCCTCGGCGCGTTCTCGGGGATGTTCGGCGGCATGCGTCAACACGCGGAGGCCGTCCGGAAGCTCCTTCTCTCCGAGGAGGCCACGTTCGTGCTGGTGACGAGCCCCGAGCCCGCCGCGTTGACCGAGGCCTCGTTCTTCCACGGCCGCATCGTCGGGCTCGGGCTCCCCTTCGCGGGGTACGTCCTCAACCGGAGCTGGGCCTACACGCGCGGATTCGTCGGTCCCGAGTCGATCGATCTCCCGGGCGACGCGCCGCTCTCGGACCAGATGGCGCTCGCGAAGCTCCGCCAGCTGGCGGACGCCGAGCGCTGGCGTGCGCAGCGCGATCGAAATCTCCTCGCGCGCCTGCGCATGGAGGCCGCGTCCGGGCAGGCGATCGCGACGCCGCACCTCGGGGGCGCGGTCGAGGACCTGGTCGGGCTCGCGGAGCTGGCGCGGAACCTGGTGCGTCTCGACGCTGCCTGAGCTCCGGTCCGATCCTGCTTGGTCGATGATGCGGTGACCGTTACCATCGCGAGCGGGCGAGGGATGAAGCAGGTCGACTTCTATGCGCTTTCGCGCTCGATCCAGGACCGCTTCGTCGGGTCCGTGATGAGCGGCTTTCCGCCCGCGCCGCTCGCGGTGCTGAAGGCGGGCACGCCGAGGAAGCTGACGTGGCTCGGCGTGACGGCGGCGTCCTTCGTCGCGCTCCTCGTCTTCGGCCGCATCGGCTACGGCGATCTCGACAGCGCGCTCTCGCTCCACTCCGCGAAGGCGCTCGTCGTCTGGGTCCTGCTCGTCTTCGGCGTCGTGTTCGGTCTCGTGATGGCCTTCGCGCTGCTCGTCCGGGAGCGGGCGCTGCCGTATCCCGCCGGGATCTACGTCTTTCCGTCGTGCGTCATCGACGCGCGGAGCGACATGTTCGCGGTCCATCCGATGCGCGACCTCGGGAGCGTCGAGGCCGCGGGACCCGGCGCGGTGAGGCTGTCGTTCGCGGGGGGGCCGTCGTTCGTGCTGCCCGTCGAGGCGGCCCAAGCTGCCCAGCTCGTGAAGGACATCGAGTCGGGGCGTGATCGCACGCTCCATGCGATCGCGACGGAGGACGCAGGGGAGCTCATCGCGGTCGATCCGCTCCACAACCCCCGCTTCTCGAGCCCGGTCGGTCCGCGCGAGCCGCATGCGATGCGCCTCCCGCCCTGGGGCAAGCGCGGGTGGGCCGTCGCCCTCGTCGTGGGCGTGGTCCTCGGACCTGCGTTCTGGGCCGCGCGCAACGCCGCGAGCGACGCACGGCTCTACGCGCGCGCGGTGCTCGCCGACGACGCCGGCGCGTACAAGCAGTACCTCGAGCGTGGCCGATCGAAGAGCGAGGAGGTCAAGGAGACGCGCCTGCCCCTCGCGGAGCTGCGCGAGGTCGTGCGCTCGGGGGACGTGGACGCGCTCCTGGCGTTCCAGGCGGCGCACGCCAGCTCCAAGATCGACGCGGAGATCGAGGCGGCGGTCCACACCGCGATGCTCGGCGAGCTCGAGAGCGCGAAGGCGAAGGGCTCGCTCCTCGCCCTCGAGGACTTCCGGAAGAAGTACCCGAAGCACGGCGTCGAGCGAGAGCTGCGCGAGGCGATCGACGCGGTCTTCGCGCGCGGTCTCGCGGCCTACAAGACGCGGGCGAAGGCGGACGAGGCCGCGCAAGCGTTCGTCGCCAAGCTCTTCGAGTTCTCCAAGAAGAACGGCCCCGACGTCGAGGTCCGGTTTCGCCGGAGGCCGAGCGAGTCGCTCGAGCGCGCGGACCAGTACATCCTGAAGACGCCGTCGTTCATGGGCGTCGTCTCGTACCCGACGAAGTACTTCGACGACAAGCACGCTGCGAAGCGTGAAGAGGCGCTCGGCAAGCTGCTCGTCGCGCGTCTCGACGCCGGGCTCTCGCCCGAGCTCTTCCGGGTGACCGTCGGCGCGCCCGCTCCCGTCGAGGGAGAGCTCCCCGAGGTGAAGGTGCCGACCCTCGTCATCACCCACCGCCCGGAGTGGTCCGGTCACTCCTATGCGTCGACACGGCCGCGCGGCGCCTACGTCGGGATCTCCTTCCTCTTCGACGCGACCTTCGTCATCCCGGGGCACCCGAAGCCGATGAAGGTGAAGGCGGACATCATGAAGCCCGCCGCGCTCGGCGTCCTCAAGGACGAGGATCCGATGCCCCCGCCGGGCATCGCCGAGGACAAGGTCTACGAGGCGATGGCGAAGGACGCGTTCGAGCAGTTCGCCAAGCGTGTGCTCGGACAGTTCTTCAAGGATCCGATGAAGGATCCGCACGCGGCCGTCGAGCCTGCCGCGACGACGCCCTCCACCGTCGCGACGCCCTGAGCCCGCGTAGAGGGCAAGAGGCCGCAGCCCGGGGGAACGTCGCGAGGCGTTGAATGCGGCGTGCTCGGGCTCCGTCTGTCGGCGCCATGCGTAGCCTGTCCCTCCTCGCCCTCGTCGCTCTCGTCTCCGTCCCCGTCCTCGTCGCGTGCAGCGACGACGAGGAGGCGTCCACGTTCGATCCGAATCAGCCGGCCGCGGGCGAGTCGTCGTCCGGGGACGTGAGCTTGCCGCCGCCGTCGTCGACGGGCGCCGCGTCGAGCAGCGGCGGATCCAGCGGCACCCCGGCGGATTCTGGCACCACCGCCCCGGTCTCTTGCGAAAAGGCGCCCGCGATCGCGACGTCGGGCACGCTCGCAGCGCTCTCGGCCGCCGACAAGGGCATGGTCTGCGACTACGCCGCGTGCCCGTTCGGCGGGTACGGCAAGTCGAAGTCGTGCACGGACGGCGTCAGCGTGAAGGCGAAGGCGAGCCAGTCGGCGTGCCTCTCGGATCCGACCTTCGCGAAGTGTGGTGACGTACCCGTGAGCGACTACCTGGCGTGCCAGGTGGCGCTCAACGTCGACCCCTGCAAGGCGCTCGAGGTGCTCTCGGCCGACCCCGCGTGCGCCGCGGTGAAGGCCTGCGCCTTCGGTCCGTGATCAGGTGCTCGTGGCGCGCGGCAAGCAGCCGTGACCGCGGAGGACGGGGCGGAGGTCGAGTCGCTCGCCGTCCATGACGTAGCCGCCTTCGAACGGGTCGTCGGCGAGGAAGAGCGGCGTGTCGAGATCGACGATCGCGAAGCCGCCGAGGCCCGCGGCGAGGCACGCGCTCGTCCCCATCGCGAGCCGCGCCTCCACCATGCCGCCGATCATCGTCCGCATCCCGCACGCGCGCGCGACCGCGACGATGTCGAGCGCGCGCGCGATGCCCGACTTCATGAGCTTGACGTTGACGGCGTCGACCGCGTCCTCGTCACGCGCGCGGAGCACGTCCTCCGGGCGCGTGATCATCTCGTCGAGCGCGACGGCGACGCCGGTGGCCTCGCGGATCTCGGCGAGGGCGGCGTAGGCCTCGAGGACGCCGCCGCAGGTCCTCGGCGAGACGGGCTGCTCGAAGAGCTCGGGCACCGCGCCGTGCCGCCGTAGCTCGGAGGCGATCCGGATCGCGTCTTCGGCGGTGAGCCCTCCGTTCGCGTCGAGGAGGAGGCGCGCGTCGGGGCGGGCCTTGGCGACGGCGAGGACACGTGCGACGTCGTGATCGACATCCGTGCCGCCGATCTTGATCTTGAGCGTCGAGAACACGTCGAACGCCCGGGCCTCGATCGCGGCCTCGGCGACCGTGCCCGTCGTGATGGTCACGTCCGTGACGAGCGTGTCCTCGGCGCCGCCGAAGAAGACACGGAGCGACGTGCCCATCGCGCGGGTGAGGGCGTCGAGCAGCGCTGTCTCGAGCGCGCAGGCGGCGCTCGCCACCTCGTGATCGAAGGCCGTCGCTTCGTCCCAGATGATCTCGGCCACGGCGCGCCACGAGGTCGCGTCCCGTCCGACGAGCACCTCGGACGCGGCGTCACATGCGGCGAGCGCGAGCGCCTGCGTCTCGCCGTTGAAGGCAGGGAAGGGGGCGGCCTCGCCGTAGCCGACCTCGCCCGAGTCGAGCTCGATCTCGACGAGGACGTTCTTCGCGTGCTCCTGCGCGCCGCCGGCGATGCCGAACGCCTTTCGCATGCCGATGTCCAGCGGCCGAGCCCTCACGTCGGTGATCGTCCGTCCGCGCACGCGACGCAGCATACGCGACGAGCCCGCGGAGGGAACGCGCTACTCGAGCAGGAACGCCTTGTACGCGGCGTCGCTCGGCGGCCGCCCGAGGAACTTCTCGACGAGCTTCGCCTCGTCGTCGCTCGCGCCCGGGGCGAGGATCGCGGCGCGGTAGTCCGCCGCAGTCTGCGGGTTGAGGATGCCCTCCTTCTTGAAGCGCGTGAAGAGATCCCGCGCGATGGAGAGCGCCCACTGGTAGCCGTAGTAGCCGGCGTCGTAGCCGATGAGGTGCCCGAAGCTCGCCTGGAAGTGTGTGCCCTCGACGTAGGTGAACGGCGTGTACGCCTCCTGCACCTCCTTCAGGACCTTGGTCGTGTCGTGGCCGGGCGGACGCGTGTGGTAGGCCTGATCGAGCGCGGCGAGGAAGAGCTGCCGCTGCGTCGCGATCGCGCGACCGAAGCCCCGGGAGCGCAGCATCGCCTCGTGGAGCTGCGGCGGGAGCTTCTTGCCGGTCACGTGGTGTACAGCGAAGAGGTCGAGCGTCTCCTTCGACCACGCCCACTCCTCGAGCATCTGCGAGGGGGACTCGACGAAGTCCCGCGCCACGCTCGTCCCGGCGAACGTGGAGAGCTCCGACTCGCTGAGGACGTGGTGGAGCACGTGCCCGAACTCGTGGAAGAACGTGACGACGTCCTGGTGGCTCATGAGCGCCGCGGAGTCGGCGCGGCCCCCCGGCTTCGGGAAGTTGCACTCGATCGCGGCGATGGGCACGAGCCGCGTGCCGTCCGGCATCTTCGCCGTGTCGCGGATCCCGAAGACGGCGGCGTGCTTGTACTTCCCCTCGCGCGGGTAGAGATCGAAGTAGAAGCGACCGAGGAGCTTCCCGGACGCGTCGGTCACCTCCATCGGCTCGACGTCCGGGTGCCACGTCGGGAGGCTCGCCTTCCGGAAGCGGATGTCGAACATGCGCGAGGTGATCGTGAGGAGCCCCTCCTTCACCCGCGACACCTCGAAGTACTGGCTGACTTCCTTCGAGTCGAGGCCGTACCTGTCCCTCCGGACCTGGTCCTCCAGCCAGAGGCGGTCGGAGAGGAGGACCGGGTCGCTCGCCTTTCCCCCCTTCTTCTGGAGGACGCCGCGGAAGAGGGAGAGCTCCTCCTTGCCCTTCTTCTGGAGGTGCTTGCGGAGCCCCTCGAGGAAATCGGCGACGGTCTTGGCGTCCTTCGCCATGCGGGGCTCGAGGACGTAGTCGGCCCACGTCTTGTACCCGAGGAGCTTCGCCTTCTCGTCCCGGAGAAAGAGCATCTTCTCGAGGAGCGGGACGTTCTTCTCCGCCGCGCGGTTGTCGAACTGCTTGTAGAGCTCGAGCGCGAGCTTCCGGTCCTTCGCGTAGGTGACGACGGGGAAGTAGTCCGGGTAGTCCGTCGAGATCTTCACCTTGCCGTCGTCACCGGGCGGATGCGTCTTCAGCCACTCGGGCGGGAGCCCCTCGAGCTGCTTCGGCGTCGCCTCGACGTAGAGCTGGGACTCGGCGAGGTTCTCGTCGAAGCCCTGCGCGAGCTTCGTGAGCTCCTCGTTGAGCTCGCGGAGGCGCGCTTGGCCCTTGTCGTCGAGCTCGAGCCCGTTGCGGCGGAGCTCGCGGAGGACGCGCTCGAGCATCCGCGTCTGCGCGGTAGAGAGGTTCTCCGAGCGCGCCTTGGCGGCGTAGCGCTTCACGACGCTCGCGAGGACCTTGTCGAGCCAGAGGCTCGTCTCGAGCTTGTCGATCTTCGGCTCGCACCCCTTCGCCTTGTCGCGCACCGCCTGATCCGGATGCGCGACGGCGAGCAGCGCGGGCAGGTCGCCGGCGTTGCGCATCGCGAGGCGCGCGCGGTCCAGGTTCTCGAGCGTCGTGCTCCACGTGAGCGCGTCGTCCGAGGAGCCCGCCAGGGCGCGCACCTCGTCGAGCAACGCCCGGGCGCGCGCCAGGCTCTCGTCGCAGAGGCGCGTCACGCCGGCGGCCGCGCGGGCGTGATCGGTGGCGACACCGGGCGCGTCGGTGCCGAGGGCGGCGACGACCGGGTCGATGTCGAGCGGCGCGAGATCGGTGTCCGCGTCGGCGTTCGGCGGCGTCATCCGACCCGCGCCGGGCATGCCGCCAGGGGTGCGGCTGGAGACCTTCGTGACCGGCCCGCTGCCCGGGGTGGCCGTGGGCTTCGTGGCGCCGGACTCTCCCCCGCATGCGGCGGCAGAGGCCCACAGGACGAGCGCCCCGACGCGGGCGCGGAGAAGCGTTCTCGGCATACGAGCCCGATCATGCTCTGAACGGGGGTCCCTTGGGAAGCCCGGCGCGGTAGAGTCGACCGCGATGGTCACGACGACGCGCCGCCGACGGTCGACAGCGGAGCTTCTCGGGCCGGTCGCCGTCGCCGTCCTCCTCGTCGTCTCCGCCGACGCGCATGCGCAGTATTCCCCGGTCGCCGACGCCGGCGCACCTGCGGCGCTCGTGCTCGACGCGGGAGCTACCGCGGCCGTGACGCCGAGCGCGACCACGGTTCAGGATCGGTCTCGCGGCCCCGCCGAGCCGTCGCTCCGCGAGCGGGGCGGGCGGACGCGCCGCGCGAACCCCGCGTCGGGCGTGTTCTTCGTCCTCGTCCTGGTCGGAACGCTCGGCTACTGGGTCCTGAAGCGCATCCGTCGCTGACGGTACGCTCTCACACGCGGAGGAGCGCGCCTTCCGCGGGCTCGCCCGTCGCCGCGGTGATCGCGCGGCAGTAGGCGTCGAGCTGGCGCGCGTACGCCTCCTTGCGCGGCCCGAGCTCCACGTCGGTCTTGAAGTCGACCACCGTCCAGCCCGAGGCCTCGCGGAAGGCGAGGTCCACCACGCCTTCGAGGAGCGAGCCGTCGGCCTCCTTCAGGATCATCGGCGTCTCGCGCTCGACGCGGGTGCTCGCGCGCGCGCGAGCGAGGAGGGGGTGAGCGAGCGCGGCCGAGGCGGCGTCGCGTGCGGCGGCGACCTCGTCGTCCTCTGCTCCGACGATGCGGCCCTGCACCTTGGCGATGTCCGCGAGCGTGGTCGCCCCCGCGTCGAGCGGGACCGTCGCGAGGATCGCGTGGACGAGCACGCCGAAGCGCTTGCCGCTCGGCCGCGCCCCGGAGACGGCGCTCGTCTGCTCGATCCGGATCGCGGAGGCATCCCGGGTGACGTCGTCCTTCACGTCCGTGGGCGTCCTCACGACGACCGACGGAGCGGACGCGTTCGCGATCGCGTCGATGCGGGTGGCCTTCCACACGCCGTGGGCGGCGACCCCGTCCGTCGCCGCCCCGCGTGTGCCTGCCGCGTCGGCGCGCAGGATGCGATCTTGCCGCAGCCCGGCGTCGTCCTCTCGTCCGAGCGGGAGCGCCTTCGGGCACCAGACGACGACCTCGTGGTCGCCGGCGATCGGCGTGTGGAGGCCAGGCTTCAGCGCGGGCCCGCTCGGCCGCGCCTTCGCTGGCCGCTCGAGGACGGTGTCGTCGCCGAACGGCGGACACCCTGCCGCCGGGCGCGGGGTGCGCCTCGACTTCGGGGTGATGACGTCGTCGAGCGGAGAGGTCCACCCGTCGCGCGCATCCTCCCGCGGATCTCCGACGACCGGCACGACGAGGAGCTCGCGCGCGCGTGTCGTCGCGACGTAGAGGAGCCGAACGGCCTCCTCCTCGTCCTGCGCGAGGATCTCGTCCTTGCGCGACGAGAGCTCGAACGGGGCCGCGCCGCAGAGTGGGAACGCGCACAGCTTCCGCGCGGCGTCGACATGGCGAGACGGCCTCTGGTTCTTGAGCGGCGCGGTGGGGTTCGCGAGGACGACGACGGGGAACTCGAGCCCCTTCGCCTTGTGGACGGTCATCATCCGCACCCCGTCGGAGCCCTCCTCCACCACGGGCGCTTCGTTCGCGCCGCCGCGCTCGGCCTCCTGCTCCATGTGGCCGACGAAGGCGCGGAACGAGGTGACGCTACGCTGCTCGAAGCGCCGCGCGACGTCGAGCACGCGGAGGATGTTGCCGAGCGCCTGCTCGCCCGAAGGCCAGATGGCGACCCCGGCGTGCGCGCGGGTCGTCTCGAGGAGCTGCGAGATGGTGTCCGCGATGGGGCGTCGGTTCCGTCCGACGTGGAGGCGCGCGAGGACGTCGAGCGCCTCGGCGACCGGCTCCACCAGCGCGACGAGCTCCGCGGGCCTCGGGCGGAGAGGGTGGAGGTGACCGGACGCCTTCTTGAACGCGAGCAGCTGATCGTCGCCGAGCGCGAAGAACGGGCCGCGAAGCGTCGCGTAGACGCTGAGCGTGTCGTCCGGCCACTCGATCGCCCCCGCCGCGCTCCGGAGCGCGATGACCTCCTCGCGATCGTGGAAGCTCCGACCGCCGACGAGCACGTGCGGGATGCGCCGCACCTCGAGCGCGCGCACGTACGGCCTCGTGACGTCCTCGCCGAAGGACTGGAGCCGGCGGAAGAGGAGGCACACGTGGCGCGGCTCGATCTTCACGGGCTCCTCGCGGTCGCGCTCGGTCACCGTCCAGCCGCTCTTCTCCACGAGCCACTCGACGAAGGCGCCGACGGCGTCCGGGAGCGACTCCTCGATGATCCAGCTCGCGACCTTGCCGTAGTCCGAATACGGGCGCGGGACCGGGAGCGCCACGATCGCCGGTCGCCCGGTCGGGTCGGGCCGATGGGGAGCGAGCGCGACGTACTCTGCCTGCGAGCGCGTCGCGTTCGCCTTCATTCGCGGCTCGAACGCCGCGTTCACGAGCTTCTGGATCGCAGGCGCGCTCCGGAAGCTCGTCGTGAGGTGCACGAGCTTCGCGCCCTCGGCGAGGAGGCGCGCCTTGATGCGCTCGTAGAGCGACACGTCGGCGCGCCGGAAGCGGTAGATCGACTGCTTCGGATCGCCGACGAAGAAGAGCTTCCCGGGGACGACCTCGACGCGGTCGGGGTCGGCGACGGCGGGGTCGCTCGCGGCGAGCAGGAGGAGGATGTCCGCCTGCTGCGGGTCGGTGTCCTGGAACTCGTCGACGAGCAGATGGGTGAAGCGCGTCTGGAGCTCCGCCCGCACCTGCGCGTCCTCGCAGAGGAGCTTCTGGGTGAGGCAGAGGAGGTCGAGGAAATCGAGCTTCCCGGCGCGCGCCTTCAGGTCCTCGTAGGTCGTGACGACGTCACGGAGCTCCCCGAAGAGCGCGGCGGCGAGGTCCGCGTCGGCGAGCGTCAGGAAGGCCTCGAGCTCCTTCTTCGTCTCGTCGCGCATCGCGAGCACGCTCTCGCGCGCGAGGCCCTCGGAGCGGCTGTACCACTGGCCGGAGCCCTTCCAGCCCCAGTGCCGCGCGCGTGAGCCGACCGCCTCGCGGAGGAGCGCCTCGATGCCGTCGACGTCGGACGGATCGCGCCGATCGATCTCGAAGACGATGCGCTCGAGCTCCTCGAGCGACTTCACCAGCCACCGGCCGCGGTCCTCGTCGTCCTTGGTGCCGACCGGCGCCAGGCGCGCGAGGGCGCGCAGCTTCTCGAGGACTCCGGCCATCGCGGCCGCGCGATCGAACGCGGGGCGCTCCCACGCGGTGGGGAAGTCGCGTTGCTCCACCAGCGCACGTCCCGCGTGCCACAGGCTCTCGCGTGGCCCGTCCTGGTTCCGGTCGCGCGTCGCGCGGCGGAGGACGCGCGCGACTCCCTCCGGCGGCGACGCGAGGGTCCTCTGGAACCAGCGCGTGAACGCCTCGTCGTAGAGGCGCTCCGACTCGTCCTCCGCGCAGACCTCGAAGAGCGGATCGACCTTCGCCTCCACCGGTCGCCGGCGGAGGAGGTCGGCGCAGAACGAGTGGATCGTCCCGATGTGCGCGGCCTCGAGCTCCGCGAGCGCGGCGTCGAGGCGCTCGAGCTCCTTGCCCTTCGCCGTGCGCCGCCCCCGCTCGATCTCCGTGCGGAGACGGAGCTTCATCTCGCCGGCGGCCTTCTCCGTGAACGTGACCGCGACGAGCGACTCGAGCGTCGCCTTTCCCGCGCGGAGGAGCGCGAGGATCCGATCGACGAGCGCCGTCGTCTTCCCGGTGCCCGCGGCCGCCTCGACGACGAGGGTGACGTCGAGCGCCGTCGCGATCGTGTCGCGGGCCTGCTTGTCGACGAGCTCGGCCATCTCAGCGCCTCTTCCGGAGCTCGTTCAGCATGGCGAGCCGCTTCGGTTGCTTCTTCTTGGTTCGGATCTCTTCGTACGGACCGCACACCGTCTTGAAGTCGCAGAACCGGCAGGCGTCCTTCGCCGGCGCGGCGGGGAGGAAGCCCTCCGCGAGCGCGTCGCTCACCGTCTTCGCGACCGCGTTCGCGGCGTCGCGCGCCTCGAGATCCAGCGGGATGAAGACGCGCTCGAAGTTGCCAGCCGCGGTGCAGTAGTAGAGGCGACCGCCCTCGACCTTCGCGCCGGTCGTCTGCGAGAAGAGCTTCTCGAGCACGAGCGCGTAGAGCACCGGCTGGAGCGTCTCGCCGCCGCCGATGACGGTCTGGTTGTTCTTCGCGCGGACCTTGCCGGTCTTGTAGTCGGTCGCGCGGAGGTGACCGTCGTCGCGTCGCTCGACGAGGTCGATGGAGCCGCGGAGCCGGAGACCGTTGTCGAGCTCGACCGGCTCGTCCTTGCTCTTCACGTCCTGCGCGCGGCGATCCTTCAGGCCGAAGGAGAGCTCGAAGTGCGCCGGCGTCCACGCGGTGTCCTCCGTCTGCAGGCGTAGCCACTCGCGGAGGTCGGCCGCGATCCCCTCGATCGCGTCGTTCCAGACGCGCTCGATCGCGGGGACGAGCTTGTCCTTCTCCTCCTTCGCGACGCGAGCGAGCTCCTCCTCGAGGATGCGGCGCGCCTCTTCGAGGCGCGGCGGCGTGACGGGCAGCATCGCCGCCTCGGAGAGCCGCGTCAGCGTCGCGTACTGCACCTCGTGGACGAGCGACCCTCGCGTGAGCGGATCGAGCATCTCGATCGGCTCGGGATCCTGGCGCGGCGCGAGCCGGTGCACGGCGGAGAGGAAGAAGCGGTACGGGCACGACGCGAAGTTCTGGAGCGCCGTCGGCGAGTAGGAGCGCGCGGCGAGGGCGTGATCGGCGAGCGCCGCCATCGCCTCCGGCGCGGGCTGCACGAGCCCGTCGGCCGAGCGCCACGCGCGGTCCCACCTCGCCCAGCGGAAGCGTAGCGCGCGCGCGAGATGCGGGTTCGACGTGAGGAGGTAGTGGGCCTCCCCGGACGTCTCGCCTTCGGGTTTCGAGAGGGCGGACTCGAGGAGGGCGAGGTCGAATTCGGCCTCGTCGATCGCGTCGTCGCGGTGCTTCGGCGCGGGCCAGCCGATTCGCGCGTGGGCGCCCTCGAGGGCCTCCTCGGCGAGATGCTCGAAGCCCCGGAGCTCGCCGTCCCGCACGCGGAGGACCTCGAGCCCGTAGAAGGAGGGCGTGCGCGGGCGCGCCTGCTCGACGTCGAGACGGGGGTAGGAGAGGACGAGGCGCCGAGAGGCGGCGCCGACCGCGAGGCGGAGGGCGAGCCGCTCGTCCTCGGCGCGATCCTTGTTCGTGGGGAGCTCCGCGCTGGTCGTCGCGCGCTCGCGATCGAGGAGGAGCGGATCCTCGACCACCTTCTGCGGGAAGATCTTCTCCGCGAGCCCGGGGACGAAGACGACCTCGAAGGCGAGGCCGCGCGCTTCCTCGATCGTCCCGACGAACACCTTGCCGTAGCGGCGACCCTGCGGTGGCACGACCGCCTGCGACAGGCGCTGCTCGAGGACGCTCCGCACCTCGCGGAGCTCGATCGGTCCGACCTTCGCCATCGGCTCGAGCTCACCGAGGACGGAGAGCACGCGCTCGGGGCGGCGGAGCGCGGAGCTCGCGAGCGTCGAGATCGCCTCGATCCAGTCGCCCCACGTCGCCGCCTGGGACGGGAGGTTCGCGAGCGTGCGGACGAGCGGGAGCGCGAATGCGCGCAACGTCGCGAGCGCGGAGAGGTCGCGACGCGAGGCCTCCGCGAGGTGCTCCTCCGCCTTCGCCTCGTAGACCTCGAGGTCCTTCGCGAGCTTCTCGTGGAGGCCGTGGAGTCGTCGCTCCCATCGCTCGGCACCGCCGATGACCGACGCGTCGACGAGCAGGCGCTCCCAGTGGCGAGGCGCGCGGAGGGTGCCCTCGTACGTCGCGCCGCCTGCGAGCGGCGGCTTCGCCGGCGCGGCCAGCGCGGAGGTGTCGTACGGATCCTCCGGATCGCCGCCGGCGGCGGAGGCCTCGAGCGCGGCTGCCGTGGCGCCGATGGCCGCGACGAGCGACTCTTCGTCGGGCGCGGCGACGCGATCGCCGCGGGGAAGGGGAGCCGGCGGCGCCCCCGACGCGTCCGGCTCCGGCACCTCGCCGAGGGAGAGGTACTCGGCGAAGCGTCGCGCGGAGAGACCCTCGGCCGCGCACGCGAGGAGCGCGAGGAGGGCGCGACCGGACGGATCGGGCTTCCGCGCCCCGCGCGCGAAGTGGGCAGGTACGCCGGCCCGGCGGAGGGCCTCGAGGACGTGAGGGCCGTACGCGGGCGCGCGGAGGAGGATCCCGATCCGGTCGAAGCGAGTCCCGCTCCTCGCCTCGGCGAGCACGAGGCGCGCGATCTCGACGCACTCGCGGCTCTCGCCCGGCGCCGAGAGGACGCGCACGGTGCCGTCGGCCGCTCCGGCGGCCGCGCGCGCATCGGTCGCCCCGAAGAGCCCGCGCTGGAGCCGATCGAGCGCGGGGGCGTCCGGCGCCGCGCCGGGCTCGTCGTCCTCTCCGCGGCCCGCTGGTCCGAGCGCGCTGCGGAGCAGCGTCGTCGTTCGCTCGTCGCCGCGGGGCACCGTCGCGAGCGTCACGCGGGTCCGCGTCACGAGCGCGGTCACGAGCTCGCGCTCGGCCACCGTCCGGAGCGGCACGTCGGCGAGGAGGAGCGCGCCGAGCTCGTCGTCCTTCATCGCCTTCACGGCCTCCGTCGCCGCGGCGAGGATGGCGGAGCGGTCGGCGAGCCCGGCGCGCGCGAGCCCTTCGTCGAACGCCTTCGCGAGTCGCGTGAGATCGCGGTCCTCGACTGCAGGGCTGCCGGCGAGCCGGAGCTCTCCGAGCGTCCGAGCGATCGCGCGCGGCAGCCCCGGGAAGCCCTCGATCGGCGCGAGACGGCCGAGGGCGCCGCGGTGCTCGTGGACGACGCGCGCGCTCACGGCCTCGAGCGCCAGGCCGCTCGCCGGCGCGAGCCCGCGGGCGGCGAGGATCGGGCGGGCGAGCGAGACGGCGAGCACCCCGAGCGTCGTCCGCTGCCAGCCGAAGACCGCCGGCCGGCCGGCGTCGCGCACGACGCGGCGGGCGACCTCCGCGGAGACCTCGAGCGTGGCCCCCACGATCGTCACGTGCGGCTCGGACCGCTGCGCGAGCCAGGTCGTGGCGCGCGCGAGGCGCGACTCGGCGCTCGGGCTCGAGAAGAGGAGGCGATCCATCGACGGGACACCCATAACCCGCCGCGCGTGCGTCCGCTACGGGCGGGCCGGAGACCTCCCCGCGACGTGGATCGCCCCGTGATCCGCGCTCGCCGGGGCGACGGGAGCGAGGCACGCGCGATCCAGGTCATGCCTCGTGTGGCTCTGCGAGCAACGTGGCGTCGCCGTGTTGTCGCGGGTGCGAGCGCGGCGCACCTCTTGCGAAGACGCCATGCACGGAGGTCGCCTGCCATGTCCGCGTCTCGCGCTCGCTCGTCGCTCGTCGCCGCCCTCGCCGCCGCGCTCTTCGCGGGGTGCGCGGCGGAGGGAGTCGAGGAGGCGGACGAGCTCGTCTCCGACAGCGAGGCCGCGCAGACGGCGGGCTGGGCGACGCTCGGCACGGGCGTCACGTACAAGAAGATCGGCGAAGGCGACGCCGTCTTCGTCGCCTACGGCGGATGGTCCGCGAAGGATCCGTGGGTCCGGGCCTGGGCCGAGGAGCTCGTCCGCGCGAAGCTCGGCGCGATGGGCGTCGGTCACGTCTACGCCGTGCGAGGGCCCGCCGACCCTGGCTACCGTGGACGTGAGATCGGCAACCGCGCGCTCGGGGCCCACCTCGCGGCCGGAGCCGGACCGGACGCGCCCTTCGTCGTGGTCGCCGCGCACTCGAGCGGATCCTACGTCGCGCACGAGCTCTTCGATCAGCTCCGCGATGGTTCGCTCGACGCGAGCGGCGCGCTCCGGAAGAAGATCGTCTACGCGAACCTCGACGGGGGCGGCGGCGGGCTCGACCGCGACCTCGTGCGCTCGCTCCGCCGCGCGGCGTTCGTCTACGCCGTCGATCCGGCGCTCGCGTCGGGGCGCTCGGCGAACGCGGGGACGGCCGAGTCGCTCGCGTCGACCTACGGCAGCCAGCCGGTGCGCCTCTCGGTCCGTGCGAGCGGCTGCCGCTCGGGCGCGAAGTGGTGCCTCCACGATCTCCTGATCACGACGCGGCCCCACGACCCCGATCGCTTCGACCTCGCCCGCGACTACACGCAGTTCGCGGGGCGGCCCGTGCAGACGGGCTGGATCGACGCGGTCGCGACCGAGCTCCGCTAGGGCGAGCGCTCCCGTCACGTGCCTCGTGACCGAGGTCACGGTGTGACCGGCGTCGTGACCCTCGGGCCGGGCCGTGAATCCGACACGTTCCGAGGGAAGCGTCCTGGCGTGCGGCTTGCGAAGAGTCTGTCATGCCCACCCTCCGCCTCGTCGCCGCGTTCGCCGCCGCCGCCGCTGCCCTCCTCGGCACGTCCAGCGCGCGCGCGCAGCTGGCGCAGTCGACGACCGTGCGCATCGAGCAGCTCCGTACGGTGACCGCCGCGTGGTCGCCCGCCGCCGTCTCGGCGGGCGCGCCGGCGCGGGGCACGACGACGCGCCGAACGATCACCGTGAGCCTCCGGACGGCGCCGGCACGCACCAAGGGCGCGACGCTCCCGCTCTTCGTGTGCCGTGGCAAGGTCGCGCGCACGAGCATCCGTCCCGCCCCGGGCGCGACCGACGCGCTCTACACGTCGACCGTCACGCGCTCGTCCGGCGAGTTCTTCGCGAACGATCCGGGGTGCCTCGGTACCGGCGCAGAGGGGAAGCTCCTCGGGTACGTCGTCCGTCCGAGCGAAGCGCGCGCGTACGTCGCGCGCTTCGGCGGCACGCTCGATCCGCTCGTGACGTGCGCGCGCCACGTCGAGGTCGAGACCAAGGCCTTCGGCGACAAGGACTACGTCCTCGACGGGGAGGTGTGCGCGAAGACCGTGTTCGCCGGCTTCACGGTCGGCTTCGCCCTCGCGGAGACGAGCACCCCGGCGCAGGCCCGAGCCACCGAAGAGCTCGTCCCGCTCCCCCGCCGCCTCGTGGCGGGCGAGGGCCGCGCGCTCCGCATCATGACCGCGCTCGACGGTCGCGCCGTGCCGGCTTCGTGCGAGGCCCCCGCCGCGAGGGCGACCTCCGCTCTCGCGTCGTCGTCGTCCCTCCTCAATGCGCCGCTCACGGTCGAGGGCGCCTGCACGCTGACGGACGCCCTCCGGGAGCTCGCGCTCTGACCGACGAGGGTGACGACGGGCTTGCGGAACGGGCTCTGCCGGACCAGGATGCTGCGCGAAAGCGCATGGAAACGAGGAAGCTCGAGCACGTCCCTGTCGCCCCGTGTCGCGCTCTTGCGACGCGGCGCCCCGGGCGCTCGCCGACGAGCGGCTCCGTCTCCACCGACCGTTCGCGTCACCCCCGCTTCGAGTAGAGTGAGAGAGCCATGGCCAAGTCCGTCGTCTCCGTGTTGAAGACCAAGCCCTCGACCGTGCTCGAGGACTACCACCGCCTGATGAACCTCGCCCGCTACCAGGACGTCATCGACAAGACGGCCGACACGGGCTTGAAGGTCAACATCTCCTGGCACTTCTTCTACCCGGGGTCGTCCACGACGCCGTGGCAGCTCGACGGCGTCATCCGGGCGATGAAGGCCGACGGCTACCCCTCCGAGCTCATCCACGCGTGCCACAACCGCACCGTCGTCATCGACGCGCACCTCGGCGAGCGCGAGAACAAGCAGATCGACGTCGTCCAGGCGCACGGCCTCCGGAACGTGCACCTCTACGAGGGCGAGGAGTGGATCGACGTGCGCGACGCCGTCGGCGACCTCACGAAGAAGTTCCTCTGCCTCAACGAGGTCTACCCGAAGGGCTTCTCGATCCCGAAGCGGTTCATCGGCGAGAACATCATCCACCTGCCGACGATCAAGACGCACATCTTCACGACGACCACCGGCGCGATGAAGAACGCGTTCGGCGGCCTCCTGAACGAGCACCGTCACTGGACGCACCCGGTCATCCACGAGACGCTCGTGGATCTCCTCATGATCCAGAAGAAGATCCACAAGGGTCTCTTCGCGGTCATGGACGGCACGTTCGCCGGCGACGGCCCCGGCCCGCGCTGCATGGTGCCCTACGCGAAGGACATCCTCCTCGCCTCGCAGGATCAGGTCGCGATCGACGCGGTCGCCGCCAAGCTGATGGGCATGGATCCGCTCCGCGACTGCAAGTTCATCCGCCTCGCGCACGACCTCGGCCTCGGCTGCGGCGACACGCGCGACATCGAGATCGTCGGCGACGTCGAGGCGGCGAAGGAGAACTGGCACTTCGACGGCCCGTTCAAGAACATGACCTTCGCCTCGAAGAACCAGCACCGCATCTACTGGGGTCCGCTGAAGAAGCCCCTCGAGTGGTCGCTCAAGACCTGGCTCGCGCCCTGGTCCTACGTCGCGTCGGTCGCGTACCACGACATGTTCTGGTACCCGCGCTTCGCGAAGGAGAAGATGGCGCCCGTCATCGAGAGCGGGTGGGGCAAGCTCTTCGCCAACTGGGGCAAGGTGAAGGACGACGGCAAGGGTTTCCCCGACGTCGGTCCCGCCAACCCCGAGCTCATCCAGCTCGGCGCGAAGCACTTCGCCGAGGGCATGCGCCTCGTCGGGATGGCGGTCGCCGAGTCGCCCGAGCTGAAGGCGCGCGCGCGCCGGAAGGCTGCCCAGTCGCACGTGTGACGGCGCGTCGGGTGCGCTCCGCGTGACGCGGGGAGCTCCCGACGGCCCGCGTCGGCGATGACGCGCGAGCGCGCTCTCCGGGGAGGCCGCGCCGCGCGTCGCGCTCATTTCAGGCCTTCTCTCGCGCGGCGGTCCCCCGTGGCACACGTCCTGTAAGGGGCCCGCGCGATGCGCACGCCCTCCACGACGACGACCCGGATGAAGCTCTCGCTCGGCGCGCTCCTCGCTGCCGGACTCGCCGGATGCGCCGCGGAGGTCATGAACGACCGCGCGCCGATCGACGGGGACGGCGAAGGCGGTGCGAGCGGATCGAGCGGCTCCACCGGGCCGAGCGCCGGCAGCGGCTCGAGTGGGTCGTCCGGGTCGAGCGCGTCGCTGCCGGACGGCGGTGTCGGTGGCGTCGCCGAGGCGACGTGCACGAAGGCGACGAAGCGCTACGGCGCCCTCGGGATGTACGCGTGCGTTCCGGCCGGAATGGAGGCGAAGACCGCGGAGCCCGCCGCGCTCGTCGTCGCGCTCCACGGCTACACGCAGGGCGTCGAGACCGCGACCTCGCCGAACGGCTCCTGGGGCTACAAGGCCACGACGGAGTGGGCGAAGCTCGCGCAGCGGCACCGCTTCTACGTCATCTTCCCGGACAAGGGCACGGCCGCGTTCCAGTGGTACTCGTTCTTCGGGACGAACGGGATCGGTCGCTCGGATCTCGAGCCCACGTCGATCAAGAGCATGGTCGACGACATGCGTGCAACCTACAACATCGCCTCGGACAAGGTCTTCGTGAACGGCCTCTCGGCCGGCGCGTACATGGCCGTCGTGATGCTCGCGACCTACCCCGACGTCTTCGCGGCCGGCTCCACCTTCGCCGGCGGCGCGTACGGATGCACGACCTCGTGCGCCGCCCTCGGCAAGAAGGGGCAGGGCTGGACGTGGCCGGGCAACCACGCCGCGGCGCTCGTCCAGAACGCGTACCCGACGGTGTGGAAGAGCCCGACGGCGAAGAAGCCGCGCCTCATGATCTTCCAGGGCGACGCCGACGGCGCCGTCACGCCCGAGAACCTCGTCGATCTCACGCAGCAGTGGAAGGGCGCGGCCGGGATCTCCGGCGCGGGAACGGCGAGCACGCTCAAGGGGCACGCGTACACCGAGTACACGAAGGACGGTGAGGTCGCGCTCGCGACCGTCGTCATGGCGGGGATCGGGCACGGTACGCCGGTCGACCCGGGGACGGCCCCGGATCAGGGCGGCTGGGATCCGAACCCGAGCAAGACGGCCTCGGCCGACGCGAACGCGGCGCAGGACTGGACCAACTCCGCCGGCATCTACGGCCCGTACTACTCCGCGAAGTTCTTCGGCATCGTGCCCTGAGCTCGCGCCCGTGGTCCGTGGCGTGCATCGCCGTCCGGCGTGTCGCCCGTCCTCGCGCTGGCCCAGATCGCGGCGCTCGCGGGCGCGGCGGGAGGTGGCCTCACGGATGCGCTCGTGCTCGGGCCGAAGTGGGCCGGCGCGCCGCGCCTCCGTGTCGCGCCCGTCGAGGCCGAGCTCGACTGTACGGCGGCCGACCGCGACGACGCGTGCGCCTTCCATGTCCGGCTCCGGGTGACGACGCGCGACGCGGCGCCCGCGCACGGGGCCTTCTTCGCCGCCGGCGCGCGCGACGTCGTCGTCGAGGTCGACGGGAGCCCTGCGCTCCCCGGCGTGGCCGCTCCGACCGAGCTGGACCGCTTCGAGGAGGGCTTTCGCGGTCCGTCCTTCGTCGCGCCGGGGGACGCCGATCCGGAAGAGGCCATCCCCTTCGTCGTCCCTCCCGCGGCCGCGGGCGCGACCGAGCGCCACGAGATCGTCCTCCGCGGTCGCGTCCGCCTCGTGGCGCTCGTGCGTACGCTCTCCGAGCGCGTCACGTCCAGCGAGGCGCTCGTCGCGCGCCATCCGCTCTTCGGCGTCCCCGCGCCGCGTCGCGCCGCGGGCCTCGTCGTCGTCGCCCCGGTTCGCGGGATCGACGCCGTCCGCTCGCCCGCCGGTCTCCGCCACCACGGGGTCGTCACGGCCCGCTCGCCCACGTCGTGGACGCTCGAGGGGAGGGGAGATCGCGCGTGCCCGCTCGCCGTCACCGGGCTCGGCGCGTGCGGCGCGCCCGACGTCGTCGAGCGCGCCTCGGCCGACGGGCGGATCCACGTGAGGTACGCGACGCCGCTCGGCACGCACCTCGTCCTCGGCGTGCGGGCCGAGACGCCGCCGAGCCCGGTCGCGGTCACGAGGGGCGGGCCGTCGCTCGCCGCCGGGTACGCGTTCGGGATGCGCGACGGCTTCCGCGGGCGTCTCGGCTACGACGCGGGCCTCGGCGCCTCCGGCGCGTGGATCGGATCGCTCGGGGTGGAGAGCGATCTCGCGCGCAGGGTGGAGGTCGTCCCCCTCGTCCTCTTCGGCTCACGCGCGCGGCTCCTCCGCCCGAGCGTCGGCGTCGGCGTCGGCGCCCCGGTCTCGCTCCTGCCCGACCCCGGCGTGAGCGGTCGCCTCCGGCTCGACGTGACGTGGGCCGGCGTCGGCCTCGAGACGCACGTCGACGTGCATGCGGCCCCCGCCTTCGGCGCGACGGTCGCCGCGCTCGCGACCGTCGGCCTGTGAGGGAAGAACTTGCATCTTTGATTCGACAATTCTAGAAGGACCGCATGAGTCGAAAGCTCGAGGCCCACGCCGAGCAGCTCGCGGCGCTCGGCCATCCCGCGCGCCTCGCGATCCTCCGGCACGTGGTCAAGGCGGGGCCCGAGGGCGCTCCGGCGGGCGAGCTCCAGGCGAAGCTCGACATCCCGGCCTCCACGCTCAGCCACCACCTCGACCGCCTCGCGCGATCCCGCCTCGTCGAGGGTCGGCGCGAGGGCACGTTCATCTACTACAGCGCGGCGTTCGTGGCGCTCCGCGCGCTCACCGATTTCCTCTGGGAAGACTGCTGCCTCGGGGGCGGCAAGGATGCGTGCTGCTGAGATGGGCAAGCCCGCGTCGCAGCTCTCGGTCCTCGACCGCTTCCTCCCGGTGTGGATTCTCCTCGCGATGGCGCTCGGCGTCGCGCTCGGCCACGTCTGGCCCGGGATCGGCCCTTCGCTGGACGCGGTCAAGGTCGGCGGCGTCTCGCTGCCGATCGCGTTCGGCCTCTTCTGGATGATGTATCCGGTCCTCGCGAAGGTCCGCTACGGAAAGCTCGGGGCCGTCTCGGGGAACGCCAGGCTCTTCGGCGCTTCGCTCGTCTTCAACTGGATCCTCGGCCCGGTCCTCATGTTCGCGCTCGCGTGGCTCCTCCTGCCGGACCACCCGCACTATCGGACGGGCCTCGTGCTGATCGGCCTCGCCCGCTGCATCGCGATGGTCCTCATCTGGAACATGCTCGCGAAGGGCAGCGGCGAGATCGCGGCGCTCCTCGTCGCGCTGAACTCCGTCTTCCAGATCCTCTGCTACTCGGTGCTGGGTTGGTTCTTCCTCACCGTCATCCCAGGGTGGCTCGGCGCGGAGAGCACGGCCTTCCACGTGTCGATGGCGGAGATCGCGAAGAGCGTCCTCCTCTTCCTCGGCGTGCCTCTCGTCGCCGGCGCGGCCACGCGGGTCCTCCTCGTGCGGTCGCGCGGCGAAGAGTGGTACGAGCGGAGCTTCGTGCCGAAGGTCGGCCCCGCAGCGCTCGTCGGCCTGCTCTACACGATCGTCCTGATGTTCGCGATGCAGGGGGACAAGATCGTGCGGCTCCCGCTCGACGTGGTGCGCATCGCGGTCCCGCTCGTCCTCTACTTCCTCCTCATGTTCACCTCGGCGTTCCTCGTCTCGAAGAAGCTCGGCTTCTCCTACGAGGAGACGGCGTCGCTCTCGTTCACCGCCGCGGGCAACAACTTCGAGCTCGCGATCGCGGTCGCGATCGGCCTCTTCGGGATCTCCTCGGGAGAGGCGCTCGCCGGCGTCGTCGGGCCCCTCGTCGAGGTGCCGGCCCTCCTCGCGCTCGTCTACCTCTCGCTCTGGTTGAAGGAGCGGCTCTTTCCTGGCTCGGAGACGCATGAAGGCGGCGCTCTCGGAGGGTCGCCCGATGTCTGATCTGCCCAACGTCGCGCCTGCTCACCTCGACGTGCCGACCCTCGACAAGCTCGGGTCCACGGGGGCCACGCATCCGCCGCGGATCCTCCTCCTCTACGGCTCGCTCCGCACGCGGTCCTACAGCCGGCTCCTGACGCTGGAGGCCGCGCGTCTGCTCGAGCGCTTCGGCGCCGAGGCGAGGGTCTTCGATCCGGCGGGGCTTCCGATGCCGGACAGCACGCCGCCCGATCATCCGAAGGTGGCAGAGCTCCGCGCGCTCTCGGAGTGGTCCGAGGGTCAGGTCTGGTGCAGCCCCGAGCGACACGGGACGATCACCGGCGTCCTGAAGAGCCAGATCGACTGGCTCCCGCTCAACGTCGGCAGCGTGCGCCCGACGCAGGGGCGGACCCTCGCCGTCATGCAGGTCTCGGGCGGCTCGCAGTCGTTCAACGCCGTCAACGCGCTGCGCCTCCTCGGCCGCTGGATGCGCATGTTCACGATCCCGAACCAGTCCTCGGTCGCGAAGGCGTTCCAGGAGTTCGACGACGACGGCCGGATGAAGCCGTCGAGCTACTACGACCGCGTCGTGGACGTGATGGAGGAGCTCGTGAAGTTCACCCTCCTCCTCCGTGACCGCGCCCCCTATCTCACCGACCGCTACAGCGAGCGGAAGGAGGACGCCGCCAAGAGCGAGGCCGCCGCTCTCGCCGCCGCCGCGATGCGCCACGAGACCTGACGCGAAGACGGCCGTCGAGAGGCACCTTCCCGTTCTGCGGAGCGCGGGGTGTCAGTTCGAGAAGAGCGTCGCGTCGCGATCGCCGAAAATCGCGGTGACTCTCGCGGAGGGCCGCGAGGCACGTGGCTTGCTCGAGCTCTCGGCATGCGCCCTCGTAGCGTTCTCCTCGTCCTCGCGGCCGTGGCCCTCGTCCCCTCCGCCGCGTTCGGCGCGCCGCCCCCGGTGGCGTCCGCCCCGAAGGCCGTGGCGAAGCCCGCGCAACCGGTCGCGGTGCCGAAGGCCGCGGCTCCCCCCTCGCGCGGAGCCGCGCTCCCGACGACGATCGCTCTCGGGACACGGAAGCCGCCGGCGTCGCCCAGGACCGCGTCGACGAAGACCGTGACGACGGCCCGCGAAGCACCTCCGGTCTCCACGGCCGAGATGGGAGAGGCCTCCGCGTGGGTGAAGCGCCTCGCCCCGAGCCCTGGATTCGCGTACGGCTTCGACGCCTACCAGAGGCTGAGCGAGCCCGCGAAGGCCGTCCTCGGCTCCTTCGGTAAGATCCGGAACTACGTCCTGCGGATCGCGGGCGAGCACGGCGTCGGCGACGTCGTGACCGAGCACACCGTCGAAATCGATCCGAACGAGATCATGGCGGACCTCGACCAGGAGCTCGCGAAGGCAGGGCCCCAGGGCCGGGCGTCCCCGTACACCTCGGCGGACGCGGCGACCATCCTGCGCAACGCGGCGAAGCGGCCGGGCACGGATTCGCTGATGAAGAAGGCGCTCCTCCAGGCCGCCGACACGTGGGAGTCGAGGATCGACGAGGGCGCCTGGGTGACCGCCCTGAAGATGAAGCCCAAGCCGCCTGCGGCCGTCGCCCGGCCGCAGGGATCGGGTGCCTACGAGCAGCAGCTCCGTGCCCGGGCCGACGGCGAGTGGTCGCGCGGCCGCCAGGCGATCGGCTGGGGCCCCGAGTGGCGCGAGTTCGACATCCAGTACGAGCTCCACCCCCACGCCCAGTCCAACATCCGCGCGTTCACCTACGACATGTGGATGCGCTTCCGGACCGCGAAGCTCCGCGAGCAGGACGAGCAGCGCGCGTACACCGATCTCTTCTCCGGTCCGGCGCGTCACCGCTTCTGATCGGAGCCAACGGCTCGCTGTGGCGTCCCCAGCATGATTCGAACATGCGACCCCAGGTTTAGGAAACCTGTGCTCTATCCAGCTGAGCTATGAGGACGTGTCGCGCGCGCCTTTGCGCACGCGAGCCCCTCACGTAGCGTAGGTCGGGCGCGCGCTCAACAGCCGAAATGGGCCCCGGGGCGCGGGCGGCTCACCGCCGGAGCTGCCGGGCGCGGTCCTCGTCGATGCGATCGCGCGTTCCCGGGCGGCGTGGCAAGAACTGCGTCCTGCCCACGCCGGGGAGCACCACCTCGGCGGCGGGAGGCCCGAAGCGCGCGTGGAACTCGGCGAGGCACGCGGGCGCCTCCCGGTCGACGTGCAGCTGGATGCCCGCGAAGTCGCCCGACTCATAGAAGGCCGTGAAGAACGCCCAGCCGCGCTCGTCGAAGCACCGGGTCTGGCGCGTCGCCCGGTGTGCGTCCGGCACGTCGGGCGCGAACATCGCGGGCCAGCCTCCGGAGACCCACGGCGCGATCTGCGACGGGTGCGTGCGCGAGAGGTAGAACCCGGGCACCGACTTGCCGTGGAAACGGCGCCACGCGTAGCTCGTCGACTGCTTCGTGTAATAGGGACACAGCTCCTCGGTGCCCACGCCGTTCGCCCCCGCGATGCAGAACGGCCAGTCGAGCACCGCCTTGCCCGGCGCGTCGCGCACCGCGGCCATGTACGCGAGGATCGGCGCGCGGTCCCGGACGGGGCGCCACGGGTGGACGAGACCGTAGGCGGTCGCGATCTCGACCGCCGCGATCGCGCCGATCACGAGGAGACGGCGGTCCCGCGTGCGCTCCGTCGTCTCGCCGCGGCCTCGCGCGTCCCGGCCGAGCGCGAGGAGCCCGAGGAAGAGCGGGAAGAACATCGTCCCCCGCCCTGCGACCCGATTGTAGAAAAACCACGGGAACACGCGCAGGGTGGGGAGCCTCGACGGGTGGAACGCGAGCGCGAGCCCGAAGGTCAGGAGCAGCGGGACGAACGCGCGGAGGCGCTTGCCTGCCCACGCATCGCGGACGCCCCACGCGCCAGCCAGGAGCATCGCCCACCCCGGGCTGAACTCCCCTGGCCCCTCCGCCCTGCCGAAGATGGACACGAGGAGGTCCGACTCGGGGTGCACGCCCGGGAAGAACGGCACGAGCATGCGGAGCTGGTTCGCCCAGAACACGCCGCCCGGACCCTCGAACGCGTACACGCGGCTCCCGAGCACGACGGCGAGGTCGAACGGCACGTAGACGAGGCACGCGACCGCGAGCAGCGCGCTCCAGGCCGCGAACGCGAGCGGTCGCGCGCGCACCTCGGCGAGGGGGGCCTCGGGCAGGAGCGCTCGGAGGCTCTGCCGGTCGCGCACGCAGACAAAGACCACGAAGGCCGTCGTCGTCGTGAACGACACCAGCGCGAACCCCGCCACGTACGCGATGTCGAGCCCCACGGTCAGCCCGAGCAACGTCACGCGTACGAGCACGAGCAGCGCCGAGAGTCGCTCGCGAGCGAGGACGCGTCGCACGAACAGCCAGTCGACGACGATGCTCATCGAGGCCCAGTGCAGCGCCGAGAGGTTCAGGTGGAGAGGGAACTTGAACGCCGCGTAGAACGCCATCACGGACGCGGCGAAGGCGACGCCCGCGGCGCGCCGCGGCCCGACCTCGCCTCGAAGGAGCGCGTACGTCCCGAACGCCGTGAGCGCATCGCTCGCGGCGACGTACAGCTGGAGCCACGGCCCCGGCCCGAACGAGCGCAGGAGCAGGGCATGCAGCACGTCGCGCTCTGCGCACCAGGAGAGGAAGACGATGTTCGTGCCGAAGGGGTAGGCGACCTCGTCGGTCGAGAAGTCGAGCCGGAGCGGCAGGCCCCAGCGGAGGTGGCCGGCGACGTAGTGGCCGAGGTACTCGAAGTAGTTCGCGTCGCCCGCGGCCACGAGCGGGCCGCCGATGTCGCGAACGACGACCGCGGCATGGAGCAGCACGGAGAGGACGAGGATCGGGACGACGACGCGCTCGTCCCGCCGGCCTCGCGCGTCGACGCTCACGCCGCGCTCCGTCCTCGCTGCGCCGACCACGCCATGCGGTCGCGGTCCTCACCCCGGTCCTTCCCGGCGTCAAGGCGCGCCATGGCGCGCGCGGGAGGGGAAGGCCGCCCGCCGACCGGTGCTGACGCGCGAGACGGTCGATGTTATGCGAGCCGCCCGCGATGCGTGCGCTCGTGACGATGGCTGCCGCGGTGGTGCTCCTCGCGCTCGTCGCGACGCTCGGCTGGGACATCGCGACGATCGCGACGCGTCCGCTCGACGGCGTCGAGGGGGACGTCCTCTTCGAGGCCTCGCGTGTTCGGTCCGGGCTTCCGCTCTGGGTCGACCCCTCCGTCGGCGCGCGTGACTACGGCGCGGTGCCGGCGCGGTACTACGTGCTCTACCCTCCGCTCTGGTCGGCGCTCCTGTCGCTCGTCCCTGCGGGCGCGGCTCCCCTCGTCGCGCGCGTCGTCGCCGCCGCCGCGTGGCTCGGCGTGCTCGTCGTCGCGGCCGCGAGCGGGTCGTCGCTCGAGGCGCGGCGTGTCGCGCTCCTCCTCGCCGCCTTCGCTGCGGGGGCGTGGGTGCTCTCGTTCTACGGGATGTCGGGGCGCCCCGACGCCCCCGCGGTCGCGCTGGCGGGGATCGCGCTCCTGCGGTCCGCCCGGCGAGGTCGTGTCGACGCGCTCGCGGGCGCGCTCTTCGCGCTCGCAGCCTGGGTGAAGCCGAACGTCGTCGGCGCGTTCCCCGGCGCGATGGTCGGCACGTGTGCCCTCGCGTTCGCGGCGCGGCGTCGGCTCGCCGATGCCCTCCGCGCCGCGGTCCCGGGGATCGCCGGCGCCGCGGCGGTCACGATCGCGGCGGCGCTCGTCCTCACGCTCCTCTCCGGGCGCACCTGGCTCGTCCACCTCCTCGCGTCGACCGGGCAGCCGCCGAGCCTCGCGCTCTGGACGGAGCAGCTCGCGAGCCGCGCGCCGTTCTTCGCGGCGCCGCTCGCCGTCGCGCTCGTCGTCGGTCTCGCTCGGAGGCGCACGGTCGCCTCGTACGCCCTCGTCACGAGCCTCGCGTGGTGCGTCCTCTCCCTCGCGAAGATCGGATCCGCCGCGAACTACTTCCTCGAGCCGTTCGTCGTCGCGGTCGTCGTCGTCGCGCAGCTCGACCTCGCGACGCGAGCCGTGCGCCCCTCCGTCCTCGCCGGAGTCGCGCTCGTCGTCCAGGCGCTCTGGACGGGGGTGGCCAGCGTGCGGAGCTCCTTCGAGCACGTCGGCCTCGCCCGCGAGCGGGCCGCGTTCCTCGCCAAGACGCGTCGGACGTGCACGGGCATCGTCATGGCGGACGAGCCCGGCCTCGAGCTCGCCCTGAACGGCCGGATCGTCGCGACGCCCTTTCAGTCGACACACCTCGCACGTCGCGGCGCGTTCCCGCTCGAGGCGTGGCTCGAAGACGTGTCGCGCCCCGAGATCGCGTGTCTCGTGATGCAAGACGATCTCCTCGAGCGGCCCCTCACGACCGTCTCCCTCGAGCACGATCGCTTCGGCACCGAGCTCCGCGTCGCGCTCCGGGCGCATTTCGTCCACGTCCTCGAACGCGGCCGATTCCACCTCTACCGTCGCGTCCCGTGAGGTCGCCCGAACCGTGCTAAGAGCGCCTGCCACCGTGGTCCGGCGCTTACGCGAGCACGCCCGAGCGTTCTACGGCGACCTCTCGCGGATCGAGCGCGGCCTCCTCCTCGCGGTGCTGCTCCTCCACGGCTTCGGCTTCTGGTGGGGCCTCCCAGCGTCGGAGGGCTGGGACGTCGACGGCGTCGCGCCGCGCGATTTCCTCCCCGGCGTCGCGAAGACCTTCACGCCCGGCGACTATTTCACCTATCCGCCGCTCCATCTCCTCTTTCTCTCCGTCCTCACGCTCCCGGTCACCGTCGTCCAGGCGCTCCGCGCGCCGTCGCTCCGACCGGAGGACCTCGTCCAGGCGTTCATCGACGTGCGGGTGATGACGACGTTCGCGGTCGTCGCACGCCTCGTGAACCTCGCCATGTCGGTGGGGATCGTGCACACGATGGGCCGTCTCGCGGCGATCGTCTTCGGGCGGCGAGCGCGCGCATGGACGTTCGCCGTCGCGGGCGTGGAGGCGGCGTGCACGTACTACGGGCACACCTCGAACCTCGACGTTCCGGCCTTCTTCTGGGCGTCGCTCGCGCTCCTCGGGCTGGCCGAGGCGATCCGGGACGACGACGAGGCGAAGCTGCGTCGGGTCGGGGTGCTGGCCGCGACGGCGATCGCGACGAAGGATCAGGCCTACGCCGTCTTCGCCGTGTCGATGCCGCTCGCGCTCGGCGCCTGGCTCGTCCTCCGCGCTCGGCGCGGCTCGACCGCCCGCAGCGCGGCGAGCCTCGCCCGGCGCGTCGTCGTCCTCGGCCTGACGACGGCGGGGCTCACCCTCGTCCTCGACGGCGCGCTCTTCAATCCGACCGGCTTCCTCGCGCGCGTCCGCTTCCTCACCGGGCACGCGAGCCAGGACTTCGCGCAGTACGCCGACGACTGGGCGGGGAGAGGGGCGGCGCTCGCGGATGCGCTCCTCTTCCTGCCGCTCCACTACCCGTGGCTCGTCGGAGGCCTCTTCGCGGCGGGGCTCGCCCTCGGGCTCGCCGGCCCGCGGCCCGAGCGAGGACCCTTTCCCCGTCTCGTCGCGCTCGTTCCCGCGCTCGGGATGCTGTCCTTCACGCTCGCCTTCAACTGCGTCGCGCGCCGCGTGGAGGAGCGGTTCATGCTCCCGCAGATGCAGCTCCTCGCCGTCTACGCGGGCGGAGCCGTCGCGGCGATGATCACGCTCGCCGAGGAGCGTCGGGCGACGTGGGGCGTGTGGCTCGCGCGCGCGCTCGGGACCTCTGCGATCCTCCTCGGTCTGCGCCTCTCGCTCACGGTGCTCGTCAACATGCTCGAGGACCCTCGCTACGACGCCGAGGCCTGGGTGAAGGCGCACACGAAGCCCGGGGACGTGGTCGAGGTCTACGGCGGAAACGTGTATTTGCCACGTTTTCCGCCTTCGCTCGTCGTCGAGCGCGTCGGTCCGACGCCGCCCCGCTCGAGGAATCCGATGCCCGGCATCGTCGAGCGGCAGGACGCCTACACCAACATCGTCCAGCGTAATCCGCGGCTCGCCGTCTTCAGCCAGTGCTTCGTCTGGCGCTACGTGCAGCCGAAGCGCGGCGAGGATCAGGGCCGGATCATGCCGGAGGCGCAGCGCGCGGTCCTCGAGGACGTCGATGCGACAACCCACTTCCGGGCCCTCTTCGACAACGCCTCGCCCTACCGACTCGCGTACATGGCAGAGTACGAGGCCACGAAGCTCTTTCCGCGCCGCCTCCTCCACGGCAGCCTGGGCTGCGAGGTGTGGGTCTTCGCGAAGCCCCCCTGACGCGCACCTCGCCCGAGCTCAACGTCGCGGCGTGGGCTCTCGCTTCGCCTTCTCGGCGGCGGGGAGGGTGGGCGGCTTCGGCATCGGACGACCGGTGACCTTGTCGATGGCGTCGAGGGCTTGCGAGAGGCTCATCACGCGGTCGTCGAGCCGCGCCTCCACGCCTTCGAGGCGACCGGTGAGCACGGCATTCACCCGAGCCTGACGCGCCTCGGACTCTCGCTGGCGCGTCGCCTCTGCGCGCTGGGTGCTCTCCAGGTCTTCCTGCCGCTTCGCGAGCCCCTCTGCGACGCGCTCCCCGTGCGCGATCTTCTCGGCGTGGGCATCGAGTACGGCGCGCGTCTTCACGAGCTCGTCGCGGATCTCGGTCTGCTCGCGCGCCACGTCACCGACCACGGACTTCATCTCGACGACGGGCGCCAGCGTGTGCGCCGACTCGCGACGTACCGCGACGCTCGCCGCCCCCCCTGCGGCGACCAGCGAGACCACGAGCGACACGCCGACCTGCAAGAGCGCGCGCGCTCGCCCCCGAGCCCGCGCCGGCGCCACCTCGCGCGCGGGCGCTTCCTCCACGAGCTCCGCGCACGCCGCCCAATCCGTCGACGTCGGCTCCGCTTCCGTCCCTGCGTCAGCCTCCGCCGCCGCGCTCGCGTCTGGCTCGGGCGCCAGAGCTGCGTCGGCTTCGGGCGCCGCACGTGCGTCTGCCTCCGCGCATGCGTCAGCCTCCGCCTCCGCCACCGCACGTGCGTCGGGCTCCGCGCCTGCGTCAGCCTCGGCCGCCCGGCGCTCTTCCTCGACGGCGTGAAGCCCCGACGTCTCCGCCTCGGCCACCTCCGCGCGCAGGTACGCCGCGAGCCTCTCCGCCGTCCTCCCGTCGACGCCCTTCACCGCGCGGAGGCTCTCCACGTCCACGAACGGCCCGCTGCGCGTACGATGCCTCACGATCCAGAAGGCCAGCCGCGTCCCGAGCTCCGGCATCGCCGCCTCGAGCTCCGCGGCCGACGCCGTGTTGAGATCGAGCCCCTCCGCGAACGCCTCGCTCGTCTGCGCCATGGCTCGGAGAACGACCCTCCGGCGCACGACTTGAGCGCGCATCCCGGCCGGCCGCGCTCTCGTGGCTCACCGTCGCGCGGCGGGCGCCGGGCCGTCGAAGATGAGCGGGCTCTCGCGGCTCTCGGGGCAGTGGGGCGGGTCCGCGTAGGCGCTCGCGATCTTCTGGCCGATCTTCATGAGGAAGCCGGGCTCCTCACCTTCGAGGTCGTGGAGCCGGAGTCGTGAGTGGCGCGAGCGCGCGAGGGCGTCGAGGCGCGCGACGAGCCCCTCGGGCGCGAAGAGCGCCTCGTCCACCTCCGCCCCGTCCTCCGCGCCGAGGCCTACGTGCTCCGACAGGAGGCGCGCGCGGAGGGCGCGGATCGCCCGAGCGACGGGCTCGTCGTCGGTCTCCGCCATCCACGCGGCGTTGAGCTCCGAGTCGAGGCTCATGCTCCGGTTGTTGAGGTTGGCGGAGCCGAGGGTCAGCGCGCGATCGTCCGCGATCAGCAGCTTCGAGTGGATGTAGACGTAGAGGCCCTCCCCCTCCTCCTCCTGCGGCACGCACACGTTGTAGATGCCGAGGCGGTGCCCTGCCGCCGCGGCCGCCTCGGTCAGCTCCGCGACGACCTCCGCCTGCGTCGCGCCGATCGCGAGCTCCTCCTTCAGCGCCTCGGGCCTCTGCGGGAGCATGACGACGACGTCGAGCGGTCCCCGCGTCGGGTCCGCCAGCCGCGCGAGCAGCGCGTCGCGGATCACCTCCGAGGTCAGGTACTGCGTCTCGACGTAGAGCAGGCGCTCGGCCGTGCGGATCATGTCGACGAAGAGGTCCTTCGCCTCGCGCACGGGCGGCCGACCCAGGCGATGCGGCAGCTGACGGTAGAGACCCACGGAGGCCTCCGGCATCGGGAACGTCACGCGCGTCGGGAACGGCGCATCGCTCGGCGCGACGAGGGCCTCGGGGTCGAGCGTCTCGCCGGTCGCATCTCCCCAGCGCTCGACGAAGAGGTCGACGAGCGAGCGCGCGGCGGGCCCGGTGAGCGCGGCCTGCACCTCGTGATAGGGCTTGCACGCCTGTCCCGTGCGTCCGACGCGTAGCGGATCGCCACATCGATGCGCTGAAGTGTCCCACCGATCCTGGGCGATGTCGTTCGATCCGACGAAGCCTATCCGACCGTCGACGACGGCGACCTTCTGGTGGTGGGCGCCGTACTCGGAGACGGTGGAGTCCGTCTCGAAGAAGAAGTTTTTGCTGGTGCGGAGGGCGAACGCGAGCTTCTGCAGCATCTCGCGCTCGAGCGAGAAGAAGAGGCTGTGATCCCAGGCGAGGACGCGCACCTCCAGCTCCGGGCGCTCGGCGCAGAGGTCGTCCAGGAACTCGAGGAGGGTCACGTCCTCGGGGGCCGTGTCGGGCGGCAGATCCTCGCCCCGCACGAGCTGGACGTCGCTGTCGAACTGCCAGCCGAGGAGCAGGATCGAGCGGCGAGCCTGGCGTGCCACTTCGTAGAAGGCTCGGTAGTAGTCCCGCGCGTCGATGAGGATCCCGGCGCGGGTCTGCGGGTGGACGCGCCAGGCGAGCGGCTGAGCCCTGTCGGCCATGCTGCTCGCCTTGCACCTCCCGCGCCGCACGGTCCGCCGCGGCACCGTGCCCGTGCTTCAGTCGTCGATGTCGACGACGGTCCCGTCCGGAACACGCCGCGCGATCTCGCGGATCTCTTCCTTCGTCACGGCGATGCAGCCCAGCGTCCAGTCGCGGCCCTGGAGCGCGAGGGCCTGGTCCTCCGGCGTACCGACGGGAGGACCATGGATGCCGATGTCGCCCCCGATCGCCGCGTCCTTCGGGATCGCGCCCTCACGCTTGAGCTCGGCGAAGCGCGCCCAGTCCGCCGCGTTGGGGTAGTCGAGGCGGAGGAAGATCTCGTACTGCGAGGGCTGGTGCATCGTCACGTGGTAGCGCCCGACCGGCGTGCGCGCGTCGCCCTCGCGCCGCTTGGGCCCGCTGCCCCCCATCCCCATCGACGCCACGTAGGACGCGACGCGCTCCTCTCCGGCGAAGAGCTCGAGGAGGTGTCGGCTCTTCACGATGTGGACGCGGGTGATCCTCGGGGCGCGAGGGGGCCCGTCGGTCTTGGCATCCGAGGGCGAGGGCACGGCGAGGAGGGCGAGGAGGAGAGCGGCGAGGGGAGGGAGGCGCATCGCAGCCTCCCGTCGGCCGCGGGAGCGCGATCGTGACCAGGAATCGTGCGACGAGGGGCTAGGGCGTGACGGACTGCGTCCGGAACCGCAGCGTCCGGTCCGCCGTCCCGAGCTGTCTCACGAAGAGCCCCACGAACGATCCGAAGAGCGCATCCCCAGGACCGATCCCCGTCGATCCGGCGGGGCGCGACACCCACCTCCGCATCTGCTCGACCATCTGCGGGCTCACGGGGTTCACTTCCACGATCACGCCGAGGAAATGTGGCTTTCCCTTCGCGAGCAGCGATCGGTCGGCGACGGGTAGATCCCGCGCCTCCACGCACTGGCGAAGGACGCCCTCGAGGTTCAGCGCCGCCGTGTCTCGCTCGCCTCCCGGCCCCGAGATCTTGAGCCGGTACACCTCGTCCCACAGGTCGAACACCACCCTGCACGTGCGCACGGCGAGGGCGACGGGATCCGCCTCCCCCTCGCGCAGCACGTAGGCGCGCATGGCGATCACGGTCGGGAGCCCGCTCGCGAGCTTGTCGGCCATCGGGCGGTCGATGACGTCGCGGAACGAGAAGCTCGCGCGGAGCAGCGTCGGCGCCTTCGAGCCCGGCTCCGGCTTGTCCCACGCGAAGTTCGCCTGGCGTCGCGGCAGGGCCTCCTGCTTCGGCGGATCCTCTGCGAGCGCCTCGCCGGGCGCGATCGCGAGGGGCAGGGCGAGCGCGACGCTCGCGGCGATGCCGCGGAGGAGGCGCCTCACTGGGCCTCTCCTCGGATCGGAATGAAGCCGATCAGGTTGGCGATGCCGATCGCGAAGCCGCCCGCCGCCGTGTCGGCGCGGAGGCCGAGGTTGAACGTGAGGTCGACGGGGATGCGGGAGAGCCCGTCGTACCCGCGCGCGGGACGCTCGAGGTCTCTCCGGTTCGCCACCGCGTAGAAGCCTACCGACGTGAACGCGTCGACGCCGTAGATGCTCCGACGGCCCCGGTAGAGCGGGAGGCGGTACTCGGCGTTCGCACGGGCCGCGTAGTCGCCGTAGCGGACCTCGGCGATCGCCGTGTTCAGGAAATTCGGGGCCGCGCGCCGATCGAACGCGAGATCGAGGGCGCGATGGGGCCGGAGGTCGGTGTAGTCCCCGACGTAGAACTTCTCGAACAGTGGCGCGTCGCCGAACACGCTCCCGAAGATCCCTTCGAGGCGTAAGACGTGTCCCCACGGGAGAGCCATCCAACGCGACCCGCGAAGGACGAGCTTCGCGTACGGGTAGTCGCTCCCGAGCGGCGTGAGCGAGGCCTCGGCGAGCGCGAGCAGGTGGACGCCGCGGGTGGGAAGGAAGGGCTCGTCTCGCGTGTCGTGGACGAGGGTGGCCGACACGGTCGAGAGGACGCTCGAGCCGCCGGGCAGGTCGAAGTCGATGGGCTCGACGTCGAGCCCTCGCTTGTGGCTCGCGCCGAGCGGGAGGCTCGCGTCGATCTTCTCGAGGCGGTAGTCGACGAAGAGGCGCGTCGACACGCTGCCGAGCTCGTGGCCCGCCCCGAGGAGGCCGCCGAACCGCTGGTAGCTGACGACGGCGTAGTCGCGCTGCGCCGTCTGGACGGGATCCTCGACTAGCACGTCGCGGTTGCCGAAGAAGTCCTTCGCGTTGTTGAAGAGGAGCTGCGCCTCCACCGCCCACGAGCTCTTCAGGAACTGCGGATCGCTGAAGCGCGTGCGGAGCGCGAGCTGGCGGTCGGCGAGGGCGATCGCCCCGCCGAGCGCGATCCCCGTTCCGGCGAGGTTCGTCTCCGAGACGTCGAGCCCGCCGTAGGCGGTGAGGGGGCGCGACGCGCCGTTCGGCTCCGCGTCGGTCGCGAGCCCCAGCCACACGTCGTTGACGACGACCGTGTTGCGTTCGACGACGTCGACGACGAGCACGACGGCGCCGCGCCGGGTCCCCTTCCGGAGCGAGAGCTGGACGTCGCGGAAGAAGCCCGTCCCGAGGAGCCGGAAGCGCGTGAGCGCGAGCTCCTTGTCGTCGACGTCGAGCACGTCGCCCGGTCGGAACGGGACGAAGCGGAGGATGACGCGCGCGAGGGTCGCCGTGTTGCCGCGGATCTGGACGCCCTCGAGCTCGTAGCGGAGCCCGACGCGGCCCGGACGAGCTCGCGGCCCGGCGCTGGCCTCGGCTCCTTCGTGCGGCTCTCCACGCGGCTCGTCGCTGCTCTCACCCGGACCCTGCCCGACGGGGGTACCGATCCGCGACGGGGGCGGCGGGGGAGGGACCGGCGTGGCCTCCGCGGCGGCCCTGCCCTCCGGGCCCTTCGGCTCCTCCCCCCACGTGCGCAGCGCCTGCGCGGCGGCGGGGCGCGCCAGCATGGTCACGAGCGCGACGAGGACGGCTCGAGCCGCGGTGGGCCTCACGACGGGTGCAGCATACCCGAAGCCGGTCAGGGCTTCGCGTCGGGTTGCGCCTCGGGGGCGGCCGCGGCCACGAAGGGCAGCGCCGTCGCCGCGTCGTTCGCGCGCCGGACGCGGGGAAAGGGCTCGAGGTCGATCCCGTACCGGTTCGCGGCGTAGATCTGCGGTACGAGGAGGACGTCGGCCATCGTGAAGCGCTCGCCGTAGGCGAACGGGCCGCGGAGCCCGAGCTCGCCCTCGTAGCGCGCGAGGAGCGCCTCGAAGGCGCCGAGGCCGCGGCCGATGAAGTGGCGGAGCCACGCGAGGCGCTTCTCCTTGTCCTCGCCGACCTGCTCGAGCACGACGAGGTTCTGGAGCGGCTGGATCCCCGCATTCACGAACTGCACGAGGGCGCGGACGCGCGCGCGGTCCGCCGGATCCTCCGGCAGGAGCGCGGGCTCGGAGAACCGCTCGTCGAGGAGCTCGAGGATCGCGACGGACTCGACGTAGGGCACGCCGTCGAGCACGAGGCACGGTAGGTACCCCATGGGGTTCTTCGCCTTGTACTCCGCGCTCCTTTGCTGGCCCTCGAGGAGGTTCACGAAGACGGGATCGTAGGCGAGGCCCTTGTAGCCGAGCGCGATGCGCACGCGATGGGATGCCGACGAGCGCCAGTACGTGTGGAGGACGATCGAGCCCATGAGTCGGCTCGGTAGCACGCCCGCCGGGAGGCGTCAGGTCCGGGACGAGCGCGGAACGGGCGAGGAGAGGACCGCGCGGAGCTCGCGGGTCGGGACGCCGAGCCAGCTCGCGAGGGTCGCGTCGTCGGGGCGATCGTTCCCGTTGGCCGCCGCGACTCGCGTGAGCGCGCGATCGAGCACGTCGGCGCGGATCGCGCGCGCGCCGAAGACCGGGTAGCCCATCGCCGCGTAGGCGCGCGGGTCGACGTGACGCGCGGGGACGAACGAGACCGCGCCGCGTGCCGGCGCGGCGAGCGGCGAGCGCGCCGCGTGGAAGGCCGTCGCGAGGGCGGCGCGTGAGCCGACCGCCCCCGGCAGGAGCCCGCGCGGGAGGTGGACGACGACCTTCCCGAGGACGACGCCCGCCTCGTCGAGCGCCGCGTGATCGCCCTCGTCGAGGCACGCGAGGACGTCGACGAGGTCCGCGGTGAGGACGGTCCCGAGGCCTTGCTCCAGGCGGAAGACGAGCCCGCGCAGGTGCGAGGAGGCGCCGGCGCGCGCCGCGACGTCTCGAGCGGGCCCGACGAGCTCGTTCACGGAGTCCCGCGCGGCCGCGAGCACGCGCCGCTGGAGGCGAGAGCGCGCGCCGGCGCCCAGATCGGTGTTCCCCTCCAGCCGCACGTCGGGCAGCGCGATCGAGGTCCCCGAGACGAGGACACCGCACGTGCGACCCGAGGGCCGATGGACGACGCGGGCCGGCGAGGCGAGCACGAAGGCGTCGGGGGGCGCCTCGACGATCTCGTCGACCCACGCCGGCGTCCGGTCGGCCGCGTGAACCGTCGGCGCGCGCGACGCGCCGGACATCGCATCGCGGAGATCGGCCAGCTTGGCGAATGGATGGCCCTTGTCCAGCGCTCGGGCCGGCTGCGGCGCATCCTCGGGCTCGAGGACGAGCGCACGCGCCCGGCCTTGCTTGCCGCTCGTGCGCCCCGACGCGGAGGCGCGTCCTCGCTTCGGCTCCACGAAGCGCGCGACGAGCTGCTGGTGGAGGGCGTCCGAGAGGCGGTCCTCCAGGTCACGCGTCCACTCCTGCCACGCGACGGGCTCGTCGAGCCACGCGGCGCGGTTCGCGATGTACGTCCACGTCCGCGTCGCCGCGATGCGGGAGACGAGCGTCTCGACGTCGCCGTCCATGCGCTCGAGCTCGCGCACGCGGGCGGCGATCCAGTCGTTCTCGAGGCGCCCGCGCCGCGCGAGCTCGAGGAAGAGCTCGCCGAGGAAGTCGACGTGCACCTCGAAGAGGAGCTTCCGGAAGTCCGGCACGGAGCAGACGTCCCAGAGGAGCCGGACGCGCTCCTCGCCTCGGGCGACGCGGACGACCTCGACGTTCGTCGTCGCGAGCCGCTCGAGCGCCTGCGCGTCCTCCGCGTCTCGCGCGAAGGCGAGCATCGGACGCGTGGGCCCGACGGAGAGCGACGCGCGGAGCGCGGCGAGCGACTGGAAATCGAGCGAGTCGTTCCGCCAACGGACGCGGCGCACGGCGGGGAACTGGTGCGTCTCGATCGCGTGGACGACCGACGCCGGGAGCTCGAGCGGCGTGAGGGTGCCGAAGGTGCCGTCCTGGATCCACCTGCCGGCGCGCCCCGCGATCTGCGCGAGCTCCGCCTCGGCGACGTCGCGGACGTCCCGGCCGTCGAACTTGCGCAGCGCGGCGAAGGCGACGTGGTCGACGTCGAGGTTGAGGCCCATCCCGATCGCGTCGGTCGCGACGAGGTAGTCGACCTCGCCCGCCTGGAACATCGCGACCTGCGCGTTCCGCGTCCGCGGCGAGAGCGCGCCGAGGACGACGGCCGCTCCGCCGCGGCGCACGCGGAGGCGCTCGGCGAGCTCGTAGACGTGCGGCATCGAGAAGGCGACGAGCGCGCTGCGGGGCGGGAGACGCGCGAGCGGCGTCGCGCCCGAGAACCCGAGCTGGGAGAGGCGCGGGTGCTCCGCGATGCGCGCGGTCGGCACGAGCTCCCGGAGGACCCCCTGCATCGCGCGTGACCCGAGGAGCCACGTCTCCTTCGTCCCGCGCGCCGAGAGGATCCGGGACGTGAAGACGTGCCCGCGCTGCTCGTGGGCGGCGAGCTGGACCTCGTCGATCGCGACGAGCTCCACCTCGCGCTCCACGGGCATCGCCTCGACGGTCGCGACCCAGTAGGACGGGCGCAGCGGGACGCGTTGCTCCTCGCCCGTGACGAGGGCGACCCGTGACTCGCCGACGCGCGCGCTGATCTTGTCGTAGACCTCGCGCGCGAGGAGCCGGAGCGGCAGGCCGATCATGCCGCTGCCGTGCTCGAGCATGCGCTCGATCGCGCGGTGGGTCTTGCCGGTGTTCGTCGGACCGAGCAGCGCCGTGACCGACATGCTCCCGGCTTAGCGCATCGCGCGCCGCTGGACTATCCTCCGCCCCCGCCGTGCTGCCCGCCGTGGTCCAGGAGAAGCTCGACGCCTTGCCGGTGTCGCCTGGCGTCTACCTCTTCAAGGACAAGAAGGGGGGCGTCGTCTACGTCGGCAAGGCGAAGAGCCTCCGGAGCCGCGTCCGGAGCTACTTCCAGGACGGAAACAGCGACAACCGCTACTTCATCCCGATCCTCCAGCGCACGATCGGGGATCTCGACACGGTCGTCACCGGCTCCGAGAAGGAGGCGGCGATCCTCGAGAACAACCTCATCAAGCAGCACCGGCCTCGCTACAACGTCAAGCTGCGGGACGACAAGGAGTACATCTCGCTCCGGCTCGACCCCAAGGCCGAGTGGCCGCGGCTCTGGGTCGTGCGCCGCCCGAGCGCGGACGGCGCGCGCTACTTCGGACCCTACCACTCCGCGACGGCCGCGCGCCGCACGCTCCACCTGGTCAACAAGCATTTCCAGCTCCGGACGTGCACCGACGCCGAGATGAAGAACCGGAAGCGTCCCTGCCTCCAGCACCAGATCAAGCGCTGCCCCGCGCCGTGCGTGCTCGAGGTGGACAAGGCCTGGTACGACGAGCAGGTCCGCAGCGTCGCGATGTTCCTCGACGCGCGGCACGACGAGCTGTCCTCGGAGCTCGAGGAGCGCATGCGCCACGCCGCGCGGCACATGGCCTTCGAGCTCGCCGCCGTGTACCGCGATCAGCTCTCCGCGATCGACAAGGTGCGCCAGGAGCAGCGCATCGTCTCCGTCGACGCGACCGATCGCGACGTGCTCGGCCTCCATCGCGAGGGAGACCTCGTCGAGCTCGCCCTCCTCCACATCCGGCGCGGCAAGCTCGCCGACGTCGCGACGTTCTCGATCAAGAACGCGGAGATCCCCGAGGGAGAGGTCGTCTCGGCGTTCCTGACCCAGCACTACCTCGCGGCGGGGCAGGCCCGGGAGGACGAGGGCGTCGGCCGGGACGAGACGGCGTCGCTCCCCATCCCGGACGAGATCATCGTCCCGATCGTGCCCGAGGCGGCGGGCGGCATCGCGGAGTGGCTGTCGGAGTCGGCCGGCCACAAGGTCTCGCTCACGCATCCGCAGCGTGGGCACAAGGTCGACCTCCTCGCGCTCGCCAACGAGAACGCGAAGCACGCGTTCGGCGAGAAGCGCCGCGCGTCCGACGACGTGCAGGAGCGCCTCGGCCAGCTGAAGGAGCGCCTCCGCCTCCCGACCGTGCCCCATCGCATCGAGTGCTGCGACATCTCGCATCTGGGCGGGAAGGACACCGTCGGCGCGATCGTCGCGATGCTCGACGGCGAGCCCGACAAGACGCGCTACCGCACGTTCCACGTCCGCGGCGACGTCTCGAAGACGGTGGACGCCGCGCCGACCCCGGGCGGAGGCGGGGAGGGGAGCCTCGCCGCCCCGTCTCCGGACGGGGAGACGGACGAAGAGGAGGTCGTGTCCCTCGCCGGCGACGACTACCGCGCGATGTACGAGGTGCTGGCGCGCCGCTTCCGGCGCGGGCTGAAGAAGCAGTCGAAGGAGCCGCCGCAGCCGAGCGTCGACGAGAGCGTGGAGGGCACCGCCAGCGAGCCGGAGTGGGATCTGCCGGACCTCTTCGTCGTCGACGGCGGCAAGGGCCAGCTCGCCGTCGCGCTCGCAGCCGCGCGCGATCTCGGGCTCCACGAGCTCCCGATCGTGGCGCTCGCGAAGGAGAAGGAGAACGTCCTCGGCGAGACGCTCGTCGATCGCGTCTACCTCCCGGGCCAGAAGAACCCGATCCCGCTGAAGAGCCACTCCGCGTCGATGTTCTTTCTCGCACGCGCGAGGGACGAGGCGCACCGGTTCTCGAACCGCGCGCGCGAGCGCCTGGGGAAGAAGAAGCGGTTCAAGTCCGCCCTCGACGACGTGCCCGGCCTCGGGCCGAAGACGCGGAAGGCGCTCCTCCAGCACCTCGGGAGCCTCAAGGCCATCAAGGCCGCCGACGACGCCGCGCTCCTCCGCGTGCCGGGCGTGACGGCGCGCCACCTGAAGGCGCTGCGGAGCGTGTATCCTGCACCGAGCGCGACGGCGGAGCCCGAGGCCTAGTCCTTCGACGCGGCGTGGAGGTAGACCGCGAGGCAGAGCGCGAAGCGGTTCGTCGACGTCACGGTCCGGACGCTCCACCCGTAGCCCACGTCGTCGCCGCCGACGGTGTCGAGGTGGCCGACGAGGTCGTAGCGGAGCGCGGCCGAGCCGATCGCGTCGGGCCGATCGTGGACGAGCGACCAGCCGACGGCCTTGTCGCCGACCTTCGCGATCCGCGCGCGGAGGTTCCGCTCGACGACCCTGTCGCCGATCTTGCTCACGGTGAAGAAGCCGTAGCGGACGTCCTCGTCGCCGACGGACGACACCTGACCGATGAAGTTGTACGCGACGCGGTCGTCGCCGATCGCCGCCACGCGGCCGACCCAGTCGTAGGAGATCTCCTTGTCCCCGATCTTCTGCGGAGCCCGTGAGTCGATCCGGAACAGGTTCCCGCAGAAGTCGTCGGTGCCGAGCTGCGTGGTCGCGTCGGCCTGCGAACCGGTGTCCTCGTCCTCCTGCGCGGACGCGCATCCGGAGCCAAGCGCGAGCGCGGCGAGAGACAGGACGCCGACGGCCACGACGCGACGCGGGAGAAGCATGCCTACAATGTGTGCATTTGTCGTGCCCCCGCACGGGCACCGCGATCCTCGGACAAGGCGCATCCCCACGAGAATGCGCTGGATCCGGCGTGATCCGGACACGCGGCGATGACGTCCCACGTGATGGATGCGGGGCTCGGCGGCCATGGGCAGGACGTCAACCCGAGGCGCGCGCGACGCCGATCCGCGCGCTCGGAGAAGGAAGAACGATCATGCGAAGCCCCGCGTCCCTCGGGCGGCTTTTCGCGGGCGCGACCCTCGTCGCGTGCGCGCTCACGCCCGCCTGTCTCCGGCGTCAGGTCTCCGAAGTGGAGCCCGAGACGAAGCTCGCGTACGAGGACGTCGTCCCGCAGCCGGCGGTCGACAAGATCGATCTGCTCGTCCTCGTCGACAACTCGGCGTCGATGGCCGACAAGCAGCGCATCCTCGCCGACGCGGTGCCCGATCTCGTGCGAGGCCTGGTCCAGCCGAAGTGCGTCGACAAGAAGACGCGCGCGGAGACCGGGACGCGCTCTGATCCCACGAAGCCGGACAAGGAGCAGTGCCCGGCCGGATCGGAGCCGGCCTTCACGCCGATCACGGACATGCACATCGGCGTCCTCTCCTCCTCGCTCGGCGGCTTCGGGGCGCTCGGCTCGCGCGGCGGCGCCGTCTGCGACACGACCCAGGCAGGCCACGCGAACGATCGCGGGCGCCTCGTCGCGCGCACCGAGACCGGCGCGAAGCTGCCCGAGGCCGGCGACCTCGGCTTCCTCGCCTGGTACCCGCCCGTGCCGAAGAACGAGGACAAGGAGCGCCACCCCGCGCCGCCCGTCCCCGCGATCGACTCCGTCGACGCGCTCGGCCGGGCGTTCCGCTCGATGATCGTCGGTGTCGGGCAGGACGGATGCGGGCTCGAGGCGCAGCTCGAGAGCGTCTACCGCTTCCTCGTCCAGCCCGATCCGTGGACCGAGATCGCGGTCCAGGACGGCAAGGCGTCGTACGGGCCGAAGACGCAGGTCGACACCGATCTCCTCCGCCAGCGCGCCGCGTTCCTCCGCCCGGACTCGCTCGTCGCCGTCGTCATGCTCACCGACGAGGACGACTCGTCGCCCGATCCGCTCGCGTTCGACGGGCGCGGCTACCTCTTCAACCAGGACACGCCGCTCCCGCGCGCCACCGCGGCCTGCCAAGCGGCTCCGTCGTCGCCGGCCTGCACCTCTTGCTCCGTGAAGCCGGACGACCCCGGGTGCTCGCCGCGCGACTACTCGGAGGCCGAGGACGCCGTGAACGTGCGCTACACCCGCATGAAGCAGCGGTTCGGCGTCGATCCGCAGTTCCCGATCACGCGCTACGTCGACGCGCTCACCGCCCCGCGCGTGCCCTCCCGCGACAGCGAGCACGAGAAGGGGCGCTACGTCGGGAAGGCCGACTGCACGAACCCGCTCTACGCCGCCGCGCTCCCGACCGAGGCGAACGCGAACCTCTGCAAGCTGCCGCGCGGGCCGCGCTCGAAGGACCTCGTCCTCTTCGCGCTCATCGGCGGCGTCCCCAACACGCTCCTCCCGAGCGGCGCGGATCCGAAGGAGCTCGTCGACTGGACGAAGATCCTCGGCCGCGCGCCAGAGGTGTGGGACGAGGAAGGGATCGACCCCCACATGATCCAGTCGACCACGCCGCGGGCGACGCTCCCGGCGCCGAGCGCGCCCGCGACCGCGGATCCGGTCCACGGCCGCGAGTGGACGACGAACGGGAAAGACCTGCAGTATGCATGCACCTTTCCCCTCGTGGAGGTCTCTCCCGACGGCAACCCGCGGCCCGTCGCGCGCACCTGCGCGAGCCCGCAGTCGAACCTGTGCGATTGCGACGGGAAGAGCGACTCGCCCGTGTGCGACCCGACGAACAAGCTCGTCCAGGTGCGCGGGAAGGCGTACCCCACGCGGCGCCCGTTGATGGTCGCCAAGGAGCTCGGCGACCGCGCCGTCGTCGCGTCGCTCTGCCCGCGGCAGCTCGATGCCCCCGAGAAGGACGACTACGGTTACCGCCCTGCGGCGAAGAAGATCGTCGATCGCCTCGCACGCTCCCTCGTCGGGACGTGCCTCCCGCGGCCGCTCGAGCGCGACGCCGGCGAGGTGCCGTGCCTCGTCCTCGCGAAGCTGGCCAGCCCGGGACCCCAGGCCGACTGCGAGCGCTTCGGGCTCGAGCGTCCCGACGAGGCCGTCCTCGAGACCTTCCGCGAGCGACGCCGCGCCGAGGACGGGATCTCCTCGGGGCCGGACGACATCGCGCGCTTCCCCGTCTGCAAGGTCCCCTACGTCGACGTACCCGCCGGCGAGACGTGCAAAGACAGCGACGATCTCGGCTTCTGCGCGGTCTCGGACGCGCCCGGCCTCGACTGCCAGAGCGCGCTCGTCTTCACGAAGGGGATGGCCCGCTTCGCGGGGGCGCACTTCACGATGCAGTGCGTGCAGGTCGCCAGGGCCGCCGGGGCCCCCTGACAACGCCGGTGCGGACTGCCAACTCCGTTGGCAGTCCGCGTGCCCCTCCGTCCCTGGAAAGCGCTCCTCTTCCCGCGGGCATGGATCGTGTAGCCGGACCGCGGCGACGGCCGTCCACCCTCGTTGACACCGACAGGTGGCATTCGATAGGTAGAGACGGCTCGTAAGAGTTCGAAGGAGCGTACGCGGATGAAGTGGACGAACCGTCTCGGCAAGGGCCTCGCGGCCTGCGCACTGCTCACCGTCACCGGCGCCGGGGGCGCCGGCTGCCTCGCACGACCGGTGGGCAAGCAGCCGCCGACCACGAAGGTGAACTTCACCTCCACGGTCTCCCAGCAGGCGGTCGACAAGGTCGACCTCCTCTTCATGATCGACAACTCGGCGTCGATGGGGGACAAGCAGGAGATCCTCTCGGACGCCGTCCCGCAGCTGATCCAGGGCCTCATCCGCCCGCGCTGCGTCGACGCCAACGGGGCCGAGATCAAGGGCGGAGACGGCCAGCCCGTCCGCGCGAACCCGCTCGGGACCGAGGCCGACAAGTTCGGGTGCCTCGCGTCGAACGGCGAGCCGGAGTTCAAGCCCGTCACCGACATGCACATCGGCGTCATCTCGTCGTCGCTCGGCAGCTTCGGCGGCGACGTCTGCCCCGACTCGGGCCGCACGAACGACAAGGCCCGCCTCCTCGCCCTCGCGAAGGGCGGCGGCGAGGTCGCCGAGGCGAAGCCGTCGAACTTCCTCTCCTGGTACCCCGCGGTCGAGGAGAACAACGACAAGAAGCGCCACCCCGACCCGCCGACGACGCCGATCGGGCAGATCGATACGCTCTCGGCGCGGTTCCAGGCGGTCGTCACGGGGGTCGAGCAGAACGGCTGCGGTCTCGAGGCCCAGCTCGAAAGCATCTACCGCTTCCTCGTCCAGCCGGACCCGTGGGAGAAGATCACGGTCGACGGCTCCAACCAGGCGGAGCTCGGCAAGGAGGTCGACACGACCGTCCTCCAGCAGCGCGCCGACTTCCTCCGTCCCGACTCGCTCGTCGCCGTCATCGCCCTCACCGACGAGGAGGACTCGTCGGCCGACCCGCTCTCCGTCGGCGGTCAGGGCTGGGCCTTCATGGCGAACCAGTTCCCGGGCTCCACCGTCTTCCGTCCCGACGGCAAGACGACGACGGCCCCGCGTGCCACGAGCACGTGCAAGACGAACCCGCTCAGCCCGGACTGCACGTCCTGCGGCTTCGCATCGACCTGCGATGCGAACACCGAGGCCTGCAAGAAGATCAAGGCGGATTCGGAGTGCCAGAAGAACGGCGGCTACTACGGTCCGACGGAGGACCAGCTCAACGTGCGGTTCCACCGCATGAAGGAGCGCTACGGCATCGACCCGCAGTACCCGATCCGCCGCTACGTCGACGGCTTCACGAAGTTCAAGGTCCCGGACCGCACGACGGAGCACAAGATCACGATCACGAACGGCCGCCGCGTCATCAGCGCCTACGGCACGGACGTGAAGTGCACGAACCCGCTCTTCGCGTCGAAGCTGCCGCGCGCCGCGGGCGATGAGCTCTGCAACCTCCCCCGCTCCACGCGCAGCCCCGACCTCGTCTTCTTTGCGGTCGTCGGCGGCGTCCCCCACCAGCTCCTCCCGGACGTCGGCTCGGAGGAGCCGCCGAACTGGAACGCGATCCTCGGGCGCGATCCGGCGAACTTCAACTTCGACGGGATCGATCCGCACATGATCCAGTCGATCAGCCCGCGCGCTGGCCTCCCGGGACCCAGCGCGACGCGCGGCGACAACGGGTCGGACCCGTACCACGGCCGCGAGTACGAGACGTCGGCGGACGACCTCCAGTACGCCTGCACGTTCGCGCTCCCCACGCCGAAGACCTGCACGGCGCAGGATCCCTCCTGCGACTGCGCGAAGACCGCGAACCCCCCGCTGTGCGGCGCCGCCCAGGGCCAGCAGGTCCGCGCGAAGTCGTACCCGACCATCCGCGAGTTCCAGGTGGTCCGCGCGCTCGGCGACAACGGCATCATCGCGTCGCTCTGCCCGATCCAGCTCAACGCAGCCGACAAGACGGCGCCGACGTACGGCTACAACCCGGCCGTCATCGCCATCGTCAACCGCCTCAAGAACGCGCTCACGACGCAGTGTCTCCCCCAGAAGCTCCAGCGCGACGACCAGAACGAGGTCCCGTGCCTCGTCCTCGCGACGCTCGCCGAGGCAGGAGACAGCTGCGGGGGCCAGGGCCTCACGGATCCGGACCCGGAGATCCTCCGCGTCTTCCGCGAGCAGCAGAGGGCTCAGTCCGGTGACACGTCGGTCGCCGGCGCGACCGACCTCACGCGCCTCCCGGTGTGCGTCGTCCCGCAGTCGAAGGTGGCCGCGGGCGACTCGTGCAAGGACGCGACGGACGTGAGCTGGTGCTACGTCGAGAACAACGGCGCGCAGACCCCGGCGGGTCGCTGCCCGCAGGCGCTCCTCTTCTCGGCCGGCACGCGCAGGCTCCAGGGCGCGCAGTTCAGCCTCCAGTGCATCAACAACCTCCTCGAAGGCCAGGCGGCCAACGATCCGGGAACGGGCGCCGCGAACCCCTGAGGTCGCAGAGCGCTCGCGGAGGGCTCGCACGACAACCTCGTGCGGGCCCTTCGTCTTTCTGGCATCGTTGACGCGTCGCGATGGCTGCTCCGAAGAAGATCCTCATCATCGAAGACGAGCCCCACATCGTCATGGGGCTCCGCGACGCCCTCGAGTTCGAGGGCTTCGGCGTCATCTCGGCGGGGAAGGGGAAGGAGGGCGTCGCCCTCGCTCGCGCGGAGACGCCGGACGCCGTGATCCTCGACCTGATGCTGCCCGACGTGAACGGGTACGCAGTCTGCGAGGAGCTCCGGCGCCAGAGCCCCTTCGTCCCGATCATCATGCTCACCGCGCGCTCGCAGGAGACGGACAAGATCCGCGGCCTCGACGCGGGCGCGGACGACTACGTCACGAAGCCCTTCAGCGTGAACGAGCTCATCGCCCGCATGCGCGCCATCTTCCGGCGCGCCTCGCGTCCCTCCGGCGCCCCGGAGCTCGTCGAGATCGGGGCCGCGAAGGTGAGCTTCACCGCGCACACGCTGACGGCCGACGGCACGGAGCACGCCCTCTCGTTCTACGAGGTGGAGCTCCTCCGGCTCCTCGTCGAGCGCGCCGGGCAGCCCGTGAGCCGTGACGAGATCCTCCAGAAGATCTGGGGGCTCGAGGCGGGGCCGACGAACCGCACCGTCGACAACTTCATCGTGAAGCTGAGGAAGAAGATCGAGAAGCACCCCGACAAGCCGGCGCACATCCTCACGGTGTACGGCTTCGGGTACAAGCTCGCGCTCGAGACCGCCGCGAGCTGACGCGAGCTAGGGCGCGACGAAGACGATCTCGAGGCGTGCGTTCGAAGGCCGCCGACGCGCGTCGCTCGGATCGACGACCGGCGCCCGCGCGCCCGCGTGCAGCGCCGCGACCATCGCCGCCGCCGCG
>JALHPN010000017.1 GCA_022842465.1 Polyangiaceae bacterium
CCACGAGGCGCGCGCTGCGGACGAGAGGCTCGCAGGCGAGCGAGGCCGAGGGCGCGCCGTGTCCCGCGCGGGTGCAGGTCGCGCCGCACGTGAGGACGCGCGCCGTGTCGCCGTCGTGCTCGAACCCGACCCACGTACGGGCGGTGCCTAGCGAGGCGCCGTCGCCGGCGACCGCGACGACGTCCTCGAGCTCGTCGTCGCTGCCGCGTCCGCGGAGCGCGACGGGGGCGTCCGTCGCACGCTCGGCGAGCTTCGCGGTGAACGCGTGGGCGCGCGCGGTGATCGGCGGTCGCATGTCCTCGACCCAGCCGGGGATCGGCGTCGCGACGCAGGCGGAGACGAGCACCGCGCCGTCCTCCGGGTGCCCGAAGCGAGCGGCCTGGAAGTCCCGCAGCTCGGCGCCGGCCGCGCCCGACGCAGGGGGCGGGGCGAGCGGCAGAGGGATCCCGGGAGCGGGCGAGCTCCGATCCGGCGCGAAGGCGAGGCCGGCGCGACGCAACGCGGGATCAGTCGCGCGCGCTGCGCGGGCCGATGCCCGGCGGGGGCGACGCGAGCTCGGCGAGGAACGCCTCGACGTCGTCGCGGATCGCGAGGAGCGCGCTCTTCACGTCGACGGCGCCCCCCGACGCGGGCGACACGTCCTGCGACGCGTCGCCCGCCGACTCCGGGGGCGTCGTGGCGACGACCTCGCTCGCGCGGGCATCGCTCGCGGCCTCCTCGGGCAGGGGCTGGCTGCTGCCGCGGGTCAGCTTCTTCTTCGCGCCCGCGATCGTGAAGCCGTCCCGGTAGAGGAGGTCCTTCACGCGGAGCAGGTTCTCCACGTCCTTCCGCGAGTAGACGCGCTGTCCTTTCGCGCTCTTCGTCGGTCGGATGGCGCGGAACTCGCGCTCCCAGTAGCGGAGCACGTGCGGCTCCACACCGACGAGCCCCGCCACCTCACCGATGCGGAAGAAGAGCTTCGACGGGAGCTCGGCCATGGGACGCGAGGAGACCGACTACTCCTTGGAGGACGCTTCGGCGGCGGGTGTCGGCATCGCCGAGGTGTTGGCGACCGGCTGACCACCGATGGTCGTCACGTGCGACGTCGGCCCCGCGGCGCCTCCGTTCGTGATCGGCGTCGCGGTGGCGCTGCCGTTCTTCGCGTCCTTCGCGTTCAGCGCCTGCTTCAGGATCTGGCTCGCCTTGAAGGTGAGCACGCGACGTTCGCTGATCTTGATCGGGTCGCCCGTCTGCGGGTTTCGACCGGGCCTCTGCCGCTTGTCCCGGAGGACGAAGTTGCCGAACCCGCTGATCTTGATCTTCTCCCCGCGCCCGAGGGTCTCCTTCATCATCTCGAAGACGAGGTCGACGATGTCCGCCGACTCCTTCTTGGAGAATCCGCCGACCCTCGCGTACAGCGCCTGGACGATCTCGGCCTTCGTCATGATCGTCTCTACCCCCGTGTCGATGCTCGCCTGCGTCGCATCGCCGAAAACGCTCGGCCGGCGCTCGCAGGTCCCCGATAGTAAACGGCTAATATTCGAGGGGCCAGCGGAAAACGACGATGGCCACAGGCCAGAGCCTCGGGACACCGATCGTGACGCAGCTCGTCGAAAGTGGTTACAATCCAGGCATTTCAGCCTGTTAGACGAGATTCTGCGGGCTCAGGCGGCCGTCAGGCGGCGAGCTCTTCCGACACCTCGGCCGGCGCGGGCGGCGGCACGCTTTCGAGCTCGCCCGCGGCGCTGGCCGGCAGGAGACGCGCGGCGCGGCGGCGCGCGGCCTGCTCGCTCGCCACGAGCGACGCGACGTAGCCGTAGCCGAACGTGAAGAGCATCGCGAAGGGCGTCGCAAACCAGTGACCCGTCTCGAGCGACGCGACGACGCTCGCGAACGACACGAGACAGAGCGCGACCTCGACCGTGGGCAGGTCGGCGCGCGCGCGGTAACGGTGGCTATGCGCCGAACCCTGCTTCGGGGTGCGGACGAACTCGCCCGCCATGTTGCGGAGGCCGTCCCAGACCGCCTTCGTCAGGTGCGGCGCGAGCCCGGCGCCGAGTGCGAGGAGCGCGGGGAGCGTCTTCAGCGCCTCGAGCCGCCGGCGCCCCTGAGCCGCCTCCGCCATGGCGTAGAACGCGGCGAGCGAGCCCGTCGTGCCGATGCAGAGCGGGAGGTCGATGAGGAGCATCGTCTGCGGGTTCGTCGCCGGCATGAGGATGAGCGCCGGGAGGAGGAGCACGCTGAGGACGACCATCAGCGGATACGCGAAGTGCGGCGTCATGTGGAACACCGCCTCGAGCCGCTGCGAGAGCGTGAGCTCGCTCGAGATGACGCGCTTCATGAGCTTGCGAGCCGTCTGGACCGTGCCCTTCGCCCACCGGAACTGCTGGGCGCGGAAGGCGCTCACGTCCTCGGGGAGCTCGGCGGGCGTGACGACGTCCTCGCGGTAGACGAACCGCCAGCCGGCGAGCTGCGCGCGGTAGGACAGATCGAGATCCTCGGTGAGCGTGTCGTGCTGCCAGCCACCGGCCTCGCCGATCGCCGCCTTGCGCCACATGCCGCCCGTGCCCGAGAAGTTGAAGAGCCAGCCCGCCGCCGCGCGCGCGCGGTTCTCGACGAGGTGGTGCCCGTCGAGCATGAGGGCCTGCACGCGCGTGAGGAGGTTGGCCTCGCGGTTCATGTGGCCCCAGCGCGCCTGCACCATGCCGACCTTCTCGTCCGCGATGAAGTGCGGGACGAGGTCGAGGAGGAAGCCGTCCTGCGGGATGAAGTCGGCGTCGAAGATCGCCACCAGCTCGCCCTTCGCCGTCGCGAGGCCGGCGTCGAGCGCGCCCGCCTTGTAGCCCGTGCGATCGACGCGGTGGAGGTAGACGATGTCGAGCGGGCCCTGCCAGTCCTCACGGACACCCTTCATCGCGGGCGAGACGTCGGCGAGCTGCGCGACCTTCTGGCGGGCGAGGTGACGCGACTCGTCCGTGGAGTCGTCGAGGACCTGGATCTGGAGCTTCGTCCGGGGGTACGCGATGCGCGCGGTGTGATCGAGGAGGCGCTCGAGCACCGTCGCCTCGTTGAACAGCGGGAGCTGGATCGTGACGACCGGCAGCCCGTCGGGATCGGCGTCGCGCGCGACGGGCGGGAGCCCTTCGCGGAGCGCCTTCAAGCGGTCGCGGTAGCGGAGGCAGGTGATGACCAGGTGCGAACGGTGGAGGCCGTACATCGCGAGCAGGAGGAGCACCGCGAAGTACGCGAAACACAAGGCCACGTGCATGCGGACGAGCTTTGCACCGGTGACCTCTGCCTTTGTCACCAACTTGTAATTCGTTGTAGCTCTTTGTGCGCAAGACTCCGCGGCAGGTGCCCGGAAGGACTCGGGATTGTCTACTTCTTCTTGCCGAGATCGAGGTGGTAGAAGACGCCCAACCCCGCGAAAACCATCGTGTGGCCCGCCGCATCCGTGATGGGAACCTCGCGGCACACGCCGCCCGGGCAGAACTCGGCGCTGCCGAACGTGCCGTAGTTGAGCCCCACCTTCGGGAGGATCCGCATCGGCCCCGCCGGGATCATGACGCCCATCGAGAGACCGAGCTCGAGCCCTCCGAAGCTCGCGGTCGTCTTCCCGGAGGCGTCCGTCTCGGAGAGAGAGAGGGTGCGGTAGCCGAGACTGACGTCACCGTAGAAGGAGACCTTGTCCGGGTTCGCGAGGAGCCCCAGGACCGCCGCGTAGTAGAGCGTGCTCGCAGAGTAGTCCGGCGCCCTGGCCCCGTCGGGTGCGCCGAGGGACGCGTAGTCGAACATCCCGCCGAGGAGCAGCGTGCGGCCGAGGCGGAACATGAGATCGAGGCCGACGCCGCCGCCGGTCCGGGCGACGTCCTTGAACTCGGTGCTCCGCGTCGTCGTCCCGAACACCGTCGTCGGCGTCGCGAGGGTGGTCGACACGACGTCGCCGCCAGGAACGTACACGCCTCCGTGGATACCCATGAGGATCCCCGTGTCGCTCGAGCCCGTTTTCGGCGGGGCGGGCTGGGCAGGCGTGCCGCCGGGAGGCGGCGTCGTCGGCTGCGGCTGCGGCTGCTGCGGGTTGCCGTACGGCGCGGGAGCGGGCGCCACGACGATGGGCGCCGCCGACCGCACGAGCGTGAGCTCGACGGGCTTCTGATCCCGATCGCGGAGCTCCACCTCCGTCGGCCCGGGCGTCGACCATCCCGTCGCCGCCGCGGTGAGCTTGTACGTCCCCGGGTTCACGGGTCGCGCGATGCCGAGCAGCTCGTTCGGCACCTGCACGTTGTTCACGAGCACCTGAAGGTTCGGGAGCTGCGACGGATCCGGCTTCACCGAGATGCGGAGCGTCGGGATGCGGGCGCGGAGCGGCGGGAGCTCCTGCTCGCCGCTCTTCTGCGCGCTCACGAACGCCTCGGGCGGGTTCGCCCCGAGCGGCTTCCGGATGAGGAGCTCGTAGGTCTCCGACGCCTCGACGAGCTTACCGGTCGCGGCCTGACACTCGGCGATGTGCAGGAGGTGCGTCGGCGCGTCGTAGAGCTTCTGCGCGGCCTCGAACTTCACGAGCGCCTCGGCAGGCTTCGACGCGTCCTGCAGCGCGATGCCTTCCATGTACGCCGCGCGCGCGGCGGCCTTGCGGTCCGTCTCGGACATCTGCGCGGACGCGACGTCCGCCACGAGCAAGGCGATCAGGGCGACGAGAAGCGAGAGGGATCGCGAGAGCCGGACGCGAAGCATGAGTGCGGGCGAGCGTAGACGATCCCGCGCCCCGGGCGCTCAGTAACCCGGATCCTTCGTGGAGGGGTTCGGCTTCACGGGCGGCTTCGACGTGGGCTGCGGCGTTGGCTGCGTGGTCGTCGCGGGCGTCGCGGGTGCCGTGGTCGTCGTGGGTGCCGTGGTCGTCGCGGGCGTCGTGGTCGTCCCCGGCTTCGGCGTCGTGCCGGGCTTCGGCGCCGTTCCCGGGCGCGCAGCGGGTGAGCCAGGCACGGTCTTCGCCGGGACGACCGCCGGCGGTGTCGGCATGGCGTCGGCGATCGGCAGGGGCGTCGCGCTGGTCGGGTCCCCGCTCGGGTGCGTCGTCGCGCCCGGCACGAGGCTCGTCGGCGCGGAGGGGGCGCCGCTCGCGCCGCCCGCGGTGGTGCTCGTCGACGACACGGCGAGACCCGCGCCGCTGCGCACGCCACCGTTGTTCCGGTAGACGACTCCAGCCGTGATCGCGCCGCCGCCGATGACGAGCCCGGCGATCGCAGCCCCGAGGATGACCTTCAAGCGCCCGCCCGAGGCCACCGGCGCCGGGCTCGACGACGTGAACGGCGCGTTCGTCATGCCGGCCGGCGGCGGTGTGCGCGCGCCATACCCCCCGTCGGGTGGCGTCAGGAGCGCCGCCATCGGCTGAGGCGTGCCCTGCGGGGCGTAGGGTGAGCTCTGGCCGGAGACCGTTCCGTTCGGTCCCATGGCCGCCGCCGGATGGGCATGGCCACCCGAGAGCGACTGTGAGGCGCGCCCGGTGCTGAGCCCCGCGGCGTACGCGAGCGCGTCGCCGAGCTCCTGCGCCGACTGGAAGCGACGTTCCGGATCGCGCTCGAGCGCGCGCATGAACCACGCATCGAAGCTCGAGGGGAGGCCGGGCACGGTCTGCGACGGCACCGGGACGGGCGCGGTGCAGATCTTCACGAGGAGGTCGCCCACGGACTCGCCGTCGAACGGCAGCTTCCCTGCGAGGCACTTGAAGGCGATGACGCCGATCGACCAGAGGTCGGTGCGGTGGTCGACGTTGCGGAGGCCGCGGGCCTGCTCCGGGGACATGTAATACGGGGTGCCGAGCACCGCGCCGGTCTTGGTGCTCGAGGTCATGCCCGGGTTGTGGGCGCTGTTCTGGATCTTCGCGATCCCGAAATCGAGGACCTTGACGATCTCGTCGTCGTCGTCCGAGGAGCGCGTGAGGAACACGTTCTCGGGTTTCAGATCGCGGTGGACGATGCCGCGCTCGTGCGCGCGTTGGAGCCCCCGGCACACTTGCTGGAGGATGCGCGCCGTGTCCTGGAGCGTGAGCTGCCGGAGGCGCTCGATGCGCTTGTCGAGCGGCTCGCCGACGAGCAGCTCCATGACGATGAACGGCTTCCCGTCGTCGGTGACGCCGTGGTCGTAGATCTTGATCGCGTGCTTCGACTCGATGGTCGCCGCCGCGCGCGCCTCGCGGTCGAAGCGGGTCCGCGCCTCCTGGCTGTCTGAGTACTCGGCCTCGATGAACTTGATCGCGACGCGCGTCCCGAGGCTCGCGTGGCGGCCTTCCCAGACCGACCCCATGCCTCCGCGGCCGATGAGGCCTACGAGCTGGAACTTTCCAGCGACGAGTCCGGAGGTCGGGGGCGTGACGTTCATGGCGCTCCTGGAGGAAGTCCCTCGGCTTGGACGTGTGACGACGTCATAAGGTTCACGTCCAGAACGCCCCTCACGTCGGCGAACGATAGCAGGGAGGGCCCTTCCCAGGGAAACGGGGCGAATCGCGAGCTCGGCACCCCCGTTGCACGGGCGTCGGGACCCTCCTACGGTGTGCGCCGTGCCGGCCGTCCTTCCTCCGCCGGGGACCGACGACGTCCTCTACCTCGTCGACCTCTCCGGGTACGTCTTCCGCGCCTACCACGCGATAGCGCCGCTCTCGAACTCGAAGGGGGAGCCGACGCACGCGGTGCTCGGGACGACGAACATGATCCAGAAGGTCGTGAACGAACGTCGCCCCGCGATGCTCGCCGTCGCGATGGATTGCCGCGGACCAAGCTTCCGGAAGGACATCGACGCCCGGTACAAGGCGACGCGCCCGCCGGCGCCTGCGGACCTCTCTCCGCAGCTCGTCCGCACAGAGCAGGTCGTTCGCACCTACCAGATCCCGATCTTCCAGGCCGAGCGCATCGAGGCCGACGATCTCATCGCCGCCGTCGTCGAGCGTGCGGTCGGGGACGGCCTCCGCGTCGTCATCGTGAGCGCCGACAAGGACTTGATGCAGCTCGTCCACGACGACGACGACCGCGTCCTCATGTGGGACTCGATGCGGGACAAGACGTATGGGCCGGAGGAGGTCACCGCGAAGTTCGGTGTCCCGCCGAGCAAGCTCCGCGATCTCCTCGCCCTCACCGGCGACACGTCGGACAACGTCCCCGGCGTGCCGAGCGTCGGGCCGAAGACGGCCGCCGATCTCCTCCGCGACCACGGCTCGATCGACGGCATCTACGCGAACCTCGCGACGATCAAGAAGCCGAAGTTGAAGGAGGCGCTCACGAACCACGAAGCGGACGCGCGCGTGTCGCGCGAGCTCGTGACGTTGAAGCGGGACGTCCCGATCACGTGGGAGAAGGAGAAGCTCGTCTACGGTGGCGCGGATCTCGACGAGCTCCGTCGCCTCTTCATCGAGCTCGAGTTCTCACGCCTGCTCGATCAGATCAGCGCCGCGATCGCGCTCCGCGACGGCGGTCACAAGATGCCCGCCCCCGGCGAGAAGGGCGCAGGGCGCGCGGCCGCGATGGTCTCCGCCGCGAAGGCGCCCGCCGCGCCGCCCGCCGCGCGCATCACCCGCACGTACGAGCACGTCGTCATGACCGACGCGCTCGACGCCCTCCTCCTCCGGGCGGAGGGCGAGAAGCGCCTCGCCGTCACCGTGGTCGCGACGGGCGCTGACCCCATGCGGGCGAGCCTCGTCGGCGTCGCGCTCGCCGTCGATCCGGGCAAGGGCGTCTACGTTCCCGTCGAGCACCGGTACCTCGGGGCGCCCAAGCAGCTGTCGTGGGACGAGCTGAGAGCGAGGCTCGGACCGCTCCTCGCGGACCCGGCGATCCGGAAGGTCGGCTTCGACATGAAGCGGACGGAGAACCTCCTCGCGCGGCTCGGTCTCCGCATCGCCGGGCCGGTCTCCGATCCGCAGCTCGCCGCCTACCTCCTCGATCCCGAGGCGCCGAACCGGATGGAGGACCTCGTCCGCCGGGAGTTCGGCACCGAGCTGCCGCTCTACGACGAGGGGGCGGGGGGCGCGGGCGGCAAACGTGCCCCCGGAAAGAAGAGCGAGCGGGTCGCGTTCGATCAGCTCGACGTCGAGCGCGCGACGACCTACGCCGCACCACAGGCGGAGCTCGCGCTCGACGTCGCGCTCCGGCTCGATCCGCGGGTCGCCTCCGAAGGCCTCGGGAAGCTCTACGAGGACGTCGAGCTCCCGCTCGCGCGCGTCCTCGCGTCGATGGAGCAGAAGGGCGTCCTCGTCGACGTCTCGAAGCTCGCGTCGATCGCGTCGAAGGTCGAGATCGAGTGCCAGCTCCTCGAGGCGAAGGCGCAGGAGCTCGCCGGCCAGAAGCTCGCGATCCGCTCGCGCGATCAGCTCGAGACGCTCCTCTTCGACACCCTGAAGCTCCCGGTCGTGAAGCGCACGCAGAAGGGCGGGCGCTCGACGGACGCCGCCGTCCTCGAGGAGCTCGCCGACAAGCATCCGCTTCCGCAGGTCATCCTCGACTACCGCGAGCTCGACAAGCTGAAGGGCACCTACCTCGAGGGGCTCCCGCGCGCGGTGAACCCCGCGACGGGCCGCATCCACACGCGGTTCGAGCAAGCCGTGACGGCGACGGGGCGCCTCTCGTCGACGGAGCCGAACCTCCAGAACATCCCGATCCGTCGCGAGGTCGGTCGTCTCGTGCGGTCCGCCTTCGTGGCGCCGCCCGGGTTCTCGCTCGTCAGCGCGGACTACTCGCAGATCGAGCTCCGCGTCCTCGCCCACCTCGCCCAGGACGCAGAGCTCCAGCACGCGTTCCGCGAGAACCTCGACGTGCACCAGCACACGGCCTCGCTCGTGTTCGAGGTCCCGCGCGAGGAGGTCACGAAGGAGATGAGGACGCGCGCGAAGGCGATCAACTTCGGGCTCATCTACGGGATGGGTGAGCCCCGCCTCGCGCGCGAGCTCGGGATCACGCGCCAGGAGGCGGCGCAGTTCATCCAGGCGTACTTCGCGCGCTTCGAGGGCGTCCGCCGGTTCATGGAGCTCTCGGTCGCGAACGCGCGGAACGGCGAGGCCGTGCGCACCATCCTCGGCCGTCGGCGCTTCCTCCCGAACCTCCACTCCGCGAACCGCGGCCTCCGCTTCGAGGCGGAGCGGGTCGCGAAGAACACGCCGATCCAGGGCACGGCCGCCGACATCCTCAAGCTCGCGATGATCACGCTCGGGGAAGGGGAGGTCGTCCCCGGCGCGCGGATGATCCTGACGGTCCACGACGAGCTCGTCTTCGAGGTCCCGGAGACGCGCGTCGAGGAGGCGATGCCGAAGATCAAGAGCGCGATGGAGAGGGCGTTCCGGCTCGACGTGCCCCTCGTGGTCGACGTCGGGCATGGCCGCCACTGGGGTGAAGCACACTGATCAGTGCAGGAGGCCTTCGGCGACCTCGATCCCCGTGCTGGAGGACCGGAGCGCGAGCACCTCTCGCCCTTCGCACGCGAGCGCGAGCTGCGACGACGAGGTCGTGAGGATCCACTGCACGTTGGGGAGCGCGCTCCGGAGGAGCGGGACGAGGTGACGTAGGAGCGCCGGATCCTGTTGGGCTTCGGCGTCGTCGATCCCGACGACGCCCTCCGACTCGCGCGGCTCGTCCGCCCCCGGGTAGCCCGCGTAGAGCGCGCGCATCGTGAGGGCGCCGATCGCGACGAGATGCTTGGCGGGGCGGGGGAGCGCCTCGAAGGGCATCGTCCGCTTCCCCGCGCGCATCTCGGGCTCGAGCGTCGTCGGGCTCACGCCGATCCAGCGGGCGTCGAACGGCTCGAGGAGCACGTCGAGCACGGCGCGGAGCGCCTCCTCGAAGCGGGCGAGCGGCTCGTGCTCGGCCCGGCCGCCGCCGAGCGCCCGCGCGATCGACGCGTAGGCGAGGACCTGCTTCGTCTCTCGCGTCAGGTCGGCGCGCGTCGGATCGTCGAAGGAGGCGGCCTGCCGGACGTCCCACCGGAGCAGGGTGCGGTCCGGCGTCGTGAGGAGGTTCGCGCTCCGCGAGAACCAGCGCGCGCCGGAGAACGCGAGGAAGACGTGCCCACCGTCGCTCTGCGCGCGCCGATCGAAGACCGCCTGCTCGCGCCGCCGCAGCGCGCCCGACTCGGCCGTCTCCCCCTCGAGGACCGCCGACGGGCTCGTGACGACGAGAGGGTGCGGCCGCTCCGGATCGTCGTCGCCGAGGTGCCAGTCCGCTCGAACCCACGAGGGCTCTTCCGTGGCCAGCTGCGGCCTGCCCTGGAGGAGGGGCGGGAGCGCATGGCCCGGCCGCGTGCTCGCGATCGCCGCGAGGAGGGTGGTCTTGCCGGTCCCGTCGGCGCCGAAGATGACCGAGGCGGCCCGGGGTGTGAGGGCCCTCTCGTCGTCGTCCTGCGGGTTCGCTTCGAGGAAGCCGAACGAGGTATCGGCGAAGGGGCCGACATGGTGGATCCTCACGGCGGCGAGACGCATGCCTCCGGAGCCTAACGCACGCGGCGTCGCGCGCGCGAGCGCCCGAGGGCGAGGACGGCGAACGCCGCACCGACGGCGGCCACGAGGGGCGAACCCGTCGTCGTACGGCGGCCCGTCGAGCACGAGCCCGAGGCCGTCTCTGCCGACCCCTCGTCCGGCTCCGCCGTGATGCTCGTGCGGAGCGACTGGAGCTGCGCCCTCGGCTCGATCTGGGGCTCGCCCCCGGCGATCTGGAAGGCTTGGTCGAACATCGACGCGAAGCCCGCCGTCGTCGTGAAGATGTGCCCGAAATCCTCGTTGCACTTGCCGCCGCGTGAGACGACACCGATGACCGCGCCCGTCGCCTCGCTGATCGCCGGGCCGCCGGAGTCTCCCTGGCAGATCGACTTACCCACCTCGAACTCGCGAGGGCCGAGCGGCGTCTTGTTCGGCGAGATGCCCTGCCCCTGGCCGAGCACCTTCACGTTGCCGCGACGGAAGCGCGTCCCGATCGGCGCGTCCTGATCGTTCTTGCCGTAGCCGACGGTGCGGATCGTCTCGCCGACCTGAGCCTTGTCGTCCAGGCGCACCGCGAGCGGGGCGACCTGGAGCGCGCGGTCGAGCACGACCAGCGCGATGTCGGCATCGCAGAGGTACTCGCCTTGCGGGGCGATGATGGCGCGGCCGAGCGCGGCGGGCCTCTTGGCGAAGGACGGCGTCGGGCCGGTGAAGACGCCGATCGTCGTGGGCACCTCGTCCGCGATCACGTGCGGGCCGTTCGCCGAGCGCCCGTTTTCGTCACACGAGACGGACGTGGTGGTGTTCTTCGTCACGCAGTGTCGCGCGGTGAGCACGACGTTGGGCGCGACGAGGGCCCCGGTGCAGAGCTCGAACGACGTTCCAGCGCCGACCCGCAGCGCGACCACACCCGAGAGCGACGCCTCGTCGGCGTCCTTCTCTCCCCCGTAGATGGTCGGGGTCGACGTGTCCGTCTCGACCTCGACGAGGACGGGCTCCTGCGTGGCCGAGTCCGCGGTCTCGGCCGCGCAGCCGGTAGCGAGCGCGAGCAGGGTGGCGGCGATCCAGGCTCGGTGGGTCCCCACTGTCCCACAACGTGTGGAAGTGGCGGCCGAAGCAACGCGAAACGTGGGGACGTACGGTCGAGCCATGCGGAACGAAGCGCGAACGCTTCAGGATGTGTGCCGACCCCCTACAGCTCGACCGTTGGCACCGGACGAAGCGCGACCGCTCGGTCGGGCGAGGTCGGCGTCGATTCGACCTCGCCCTACATCTTGGGCGGAGGTGTGTTCTCTCGCGCGGTTGCGCCCGCCCTGATCGCGGTGTCATGCCGAGCGCCGGAATGTGCGCGGTGGACACCCCCGGGGTCGCAGGTTAGGCTCGGCCCGCCCGTGCTTTTCGGCGGAAACCCCTCTGGGCCCGCTCTTGCTTCCCGCTCCGACGCACTGCGCCGGGCCCTTGCCCGTCCGATGTCTCCCTGATGCCGAACTCCGACGTCGTCGCCTCCGATCTGCTCGCTGGCCAGGAGTCCGTCCTCGAGGCTGGCGCGGCCGTGCCTGCGTCGTCGGGGGTCATGTCGGTCTCCGGTGAGCTCCGGAAGCTGAGCGAGCGCGCGTCACGGGCCTCGCTCGCGACGCCGCGGCTCTCGGACACGCAGCTCTCGCTCGTCCTCTCGGCGACGCTGTTCGTCGCGTGCGCCTGGCCCCTCGCCCTCACGGAGGTGCCCCCCTACCAGGACTTGCCGAACCATCTCGCGGCGGTCACCGTCATCGAGAATCCGGCGCGATACCCCGAGCTGGTCTTCAACGGCTTCTTGAAGACGAACGCCGCGCTCTTCGCGTGGCTCGTCGTGGTCGGCAAGCTCGCCTCCGCGAAGCTCGCGGCGCGGCTCTTCGCGCTGCTGGTGCTCGCGGCCAACGCGCTCGTTCTCCCCCGCTTCGTGCTGTCGCTCTCGGATCCGGCGGAGCGCCGGGGCCGGATGGTCGTCGCCACCCTGTTCGCGTGGCCGATGGTCCACAACTGGTTCGTCTCGATGGGGATGCTGGACTTCGCGTTGGCGTTCCCGCTCTCGCTCGCCCTTCTCCTCTCGCTCCGACGCCAGCAGAAGAAGCCCACGCTCGCGAACGCCGGGCTCGTCGTCCTCCTCGGCGCCGTCACCTGGTACGCCCACGTCTTCCCGCTGCTCGTCGTCCACATGCTCGTCGCGCTCGATGCGCTCCAGCGGAAGACGTGGAAGGAGCGGTTCACGGCGGCGCACGCCGCGTTCCTGCCTCTGGCGCCGGTCACGCTCCTCGTCGCGATCTCGCTGTGGCAGCACCTCAGCGACACCGTCGGTCCGATGACGGGCTTCATCGATCACAAGTCGCTGCTCCCGCCGTGGGAGCTCGTCTACAACATGTGGTCGGAGTGGTTCTGGGGCTTCTCCAAGCTCACGATCACGAGCCTCGTCCCGTGCGTCGGGCTCGCGGCGATCGGGCTCTGGCGTCGCAAGGAGTCGCCGACGTTCTTCGCGCCCGTGGCGCTCGTCGCGCTCGTGCTGCTCTACTGCTTTCTGCCGTACATCGTCACGAACTGGTTCCACGTCAACTCGCGGATCATCCCGTACATCTGGATGGCGTTCCTCCTGCGCGTCCCCGTTCGCCTGCCGAAGGCGGCGACGGCGGTGCTCGCGCTCTCGGGGGTCCTCTACAGCCTCGGCATGGGCGCGGACTTCGTGCGGCTCGAGCAGGAGCGCAAGGAGTTCACCGCGGGCATCCATGCGGTCCCCGAAGGCGCGCGGCTCTTGCCGCTCTTGTTCACGCACAAGGCGTCGAGCGACAACACGCGGAACATCATGCACTTCTGGGGCTATTACGTGACCGAGAAGCTCACGGCTGCGCCCCTCCTCTTCGCGCATTCGCACTCGTTTCCGGTCATGTACAGCGCTCCGCCTCCCGTGCGCTTCAACCATCTGGTGCTCGAGGGCTTCGCGCCGAGCATGGCGAAGGCCGATCGCGTCTGTCGCGGGATGCTCGACGGCAACATCGTCGTCGACGACTGCGCTGCTCAGTACCGCTCGACCTGGTCGGCGTTCTGGAAGGACGCGACGCCCCGCTACGACCACCTCCTCGTCTGGGAGGTCACCCCCGACGCGCGCGCGAACATTCCGCCCGAGTACAAGCTGACGTTCGAGCAGGGCCGCCTCCAGATCTACGCGCGCGACGACGGCGGCGGCGGCGAGCGCGCCCTCCGCTGAAGGGGACGCGCGGGGGCGTTCCGCGTCAGCGTTCCTTGATGGTGATGTCGATCTTTCGGCCTTGGGGGAGGCTGAAGTACGCGTGGCCGTCGCCGCGGCCGATGCCGTAGACGCCGTGCATGTCGTCGCGCGGCTCGCTCGACGTGATGGTCCCCGAGAGGCGGAGGCGCGTGATCTTGCCGCGGGCGAGGAAGGGGCGCTGGCCGATGAGCGTGAGGGTTGCGCGGATGCCGGCCGCGAGGGCGGCGCCCGGGTTGCCCTCCACGCGATGGGAGACGAGGTGGCCGGCTTCGTCCAGCTCGAGGACGAGCGTGGCCTCGCCCACGTGGCCGAGAGGGGCGGTCGCCCAGACCGGATTCGAGCTCGTCGCCTGCGCGAAGCTCATCGCGAAGGCGCCGCCGAGATTCGTCGCCGAGCGATCGCCGACGGCGCCGTACATCTTCTCGCCCGCGGACGCGCTCGCGGCCTCGGCCTCTCCCGCCTGGGCGCGTCCCCCCGACGGTCGGCCGGGCTTCGAGGCGCGGTCACTCTTCTTCATGTGCCGCGAGGCCGGGCGCGGGGGCGGCGGGAGCAGGTCCTCGCCCGTCGCCTCCGGCGCGGGCGGGGCGTTCGCGACGAGGTCCGGCGTCGGGGACGCGTTCGCGAGCGGGATCGCCTCCATGTCCGGCGCGGGCAGCTCGAACGTGTCCCCCGCGAGCTGGGGGGCCGGATCCGCCTCTTCGCGCGGGACGCCCGCTCGGCCGCCGACGACGATGGCCGCGCCGATCCCCGCGTGCACGGCGAGCGAAGCCGCGAAGGTCGACGAGAGCACGAGTGAGCGCGAACGCGGGCCCATCCGGGGGTAGTGTGGCCCCGGCTGGCCGAAAGTTCCCGTCCCACCTGGCAGCTCGAGCGTGTCTCACGTCTGAGTGACGAGATGCCTTGCGCGCCACCGTGCCGTGTGCGAAGAGGCGAGCCCGATGTCGAGGGTCTCCGGCGTCACCATCCCGCTCTTCTCCCTCCGCACGCGGTCCGACTGGGGCATCGGCGAGATCGCCGACCTCCCGGCCTGCGCGTCGTGGCTCGCGACCGCGGGCCAGCGCCTCGTGCAGCTGCTTCCGGCGCACGAGCTCTCCGAGGGAGAGACGAGCCCCTACGGCGCCCTCAGCGCGTTCGCGCTCGACCCGATCTACATCGCCGTCGAGCGTGTCGCCGAGCTGCAGGGCCTCGACGGGGGCGCCGCCGCCGTGCTCTCCGCCGAAGAGCGCGCCGAGCTCGACCGCGTGCGCTCGGCGGCGCGCGTCGACTATCGCGCCGTCCGCCGTCTGAAGCAGAAGGCTCTCCGCGCGGCGTTCGACACGTTCCGGACGAATCACCTCGCCGTGGGCACGACGGATCGCGCGAAGGACTTCGGCGCCTTCGTGGAGCGCGAGGCGGACTGGCTCCGCGACCACGCGCTCTACATCGCGCTCCGCGCGACACACGCGAACCACGGCTGGTCGACCTGGCCCGCCCCCGAGCGCGATCGCGCTCCCGAGATCCGCGCGGCGGCGGAAGCCCCGAGGGACGACGGCGGACTGGGCACGAGCGTCCTCGAGCAGATGTACTTCCAGTGGCTGGCCCACCAAGAGTGGACGGCCGCGCGAAGGGAGATGCGTGCCCTCGGCATGCAGCTCATGGGCGACATGCCGTTCATCGCCTCTGGCGAGAGCGCCGACGTCTGGTCGCATCGCTCTCAGTTCCGCACCGACGTCTCGCTCGGCGCGCCGCCCGACGACTTCTCGGCCGACGGCCAGAGCTGGGGCCTTCCGGCCTACGACTGGGAGGCGATGGACGCCGACGATCTCGCGTGGCTCCGCGCGCGCGCCCGCCATGCCGCCGAGCTCTTCGACCGATTCCGCATCGATCACGTCGTCGGCTTCTTCCGGCAGTGGATACGGAAGGGTGACGCGAAGGGAGTCTTCTACCCCGAGCCCGAGCCCGAGCAGCAGGCGCGCGGCGCGAAGGTGCTCCGCGCGATGATCGACGCGGCCGGCGCGAACGCCGTCATCGCCGAGGACCTCGGCGTGATACCGCCGTGGGTCCGCGAGACGCTCACGAAGATGGGGGTGCCCGGGTACAAGGTCATCCCGTGGGAGCGCGACGCGGACTTCCAGCCCTACGACCCGCGCACGTACCCCGAGCTCTCCGTCGCCACGTGGAGCACCCACGACACGATGCCCATCACGAAGTGGTGGACGGAGCTCGAGGAGTGGGAGCGCGAACGGCTCGCGCGCGTCGCCGGCATGGCGCTCGACCTCCCGGAGGACGCGCGCGAGCTCGCCCTCCTCCGTCTCCTCTTCGCGGCGAAGAGCGATCTCGTCCTCGTGCTCGTGACCGAGCTCCTCGGCGACAAGACGCGCATCAACCTCCCCGGGACGGTCAGTGACGAGAACTGGACGTGGCGGCTGCCGCGCCCGATCGAGGACCTCCGCGCCGACCAGGCGATCGCGTCGCGCTTCGCGAAGGTTCGCGCCCTCGTGCAGGAGACCGGCCGCGCAGGCGTCTGACGTGGTACGGATCTCGGCCTTCCGATGGCGCAGCCGCTCAAGGTGAAGCCGGGCCGGTACGCTCCACTCGGAGCGACCTTCGACGGCAACGGCGTGAACTTCGCCGTGTACTCGGAGCACGCCACCGCCGTCGAGCTCTGCCTCTTCGACGAGCGAGGGATCGAGACGCGTCTCCCGCTCCCGCGCAAGACCGCGCACACCTGGAGCGGCTTCGTCGAGGGGATCCTCCCCGGGCAGCGCTACGGCTACCGCGCGCACGGCCCGTTCGAGCCCGACGCGGGCCTCCGCTTCAATCCGCACAAGCTGCTCGTCGACCCGTACGCGCGCGCGATCGTCGGCAAGATCGACTACCGGGAGCCCGTCTTCGCGTACGTCGGCGCTCCGCACGTCGGGATGGCCGGAACCGTCCTCGCGCCCGACGAGCGCGAGATGGACGTGCGTGACAGCGCGCGCGGCATCCCGAAGGGGATCGTCGTCGACGACCGGTTCGACTGGGAAGGCGACCGGAGCCCGCGCGTGCCCTGGGACGACACGATCCTCTACGAGGCCCACGTCCGGAGCCTCTCGATGCTCCATCCCGGCGTCCAGGACGACGAACGCGGCACCTACCTCGGCCTCGCGTCCCCTGCGATCATCGAGCACCTCCTCGCGCTCGGTGTCACGACCGTCGAGCTCCTCCCCGTCCACGAAGCGATGGACGAGTGGTCCGTCGCCGCGCGCTCTCACAAGAACTACTGGGGCTACTCGACGCTCGGCTTCTTCGCGCCCGATCAGCGCTTCGCGTCGCGGCCGGGCGAGCAGGTCACCGAGTTCAAGCGGATGGTGAAGGCGCTCCATCGCGCTGGGATCGAGGTCGTCCTCGACGTCGTCTACAACCACACCTGCGAGAGCGACCAGCTCGGGCCGACCGTGAGCCTTCGCGGGCTCGACAACCCGACGTACTACCGGCTGAAGGTCGAAAACCGCGCCCAGTACGACGACTACACGGGGTGCGGCAACAGCCTCAACATGCTCCATCCGCAGGCGCTGAAGCTCGTGATGGACAGCCTCCGCTACTGGGTCACCGAGATGCACGTCGACGGGTTCCGCTTCGACCTCGCCTCGACCCTCGCGCGCGAGACGGGGAGCGTCGACAAGCTCTCCGCGTTCTTCGACATCATCCACCAAGACCCGATCCTCTCGACGGTGAAGCTCATCGCAGAGCCGTGGGATCTCGGCGAAGGCGGCTATCAGGTCGGGAACTTCCCCGTGCTCTGGACGGAGTGGAACGGCCGCTACCGCGACACCGTCCGGCGCTTCTGGCGCGGCGAGTGGTGGACCGTCCCGGACATGGGCTATCGCCTGACGGGCTCGAGCGACCTCTACGAGGACGATGGGCGTCACCCGCACGCCAGCATCAACTTCATCACGGCGCACGACGGCTTCACGCTCCGCGACCTCGTCACGTACGAGAAGAAGCGGAACGAGGCGAACGGCGAGGAGAACCGCGACGGCTCGGACGACAACGCGGCGTGGAACTGCGGGGTCGAGGGGGAGGCCGACGACGCAACGATCCGCGAGCTCCGCGCGCGGCAGCAGCGGAACTTCTGGCTGACGTTGATGGTGTCCCAGGGCGTGCCCATGATCACGAGCGGTGACGAGCTCGGGAAGACCCAGCGCGGCAACAACAACGCCTTCGTCCAGGACAACGCCGTCTCGTGGCTCGACTGGGAGCTCGACGACGACCGGAAGGCGCTCCTCGCGTTCTGCCGCGCGACGGCGGCGCTCCGGCGGAGGCACCCCGTCTTCCGCCGCAACAAGTTCCTGAAGGGCGAGCGGGCCGGCGGGAGCGAGCTGAAGGACGTCGCGTGGTTTCACCCCGAAGGGCGCGAGATGAACATGCTCGACTGGCAGGAGCCGAAGCGCGCCGCGATCGGGCTCCTCCTCGGCGGCGACGCACTCGACTGGCAGGACGAGGACGGGACCCCCATCGTCGACGACTCGTTCCTCGTGCTCTTCAACGCGTCGCGCGAGGCGATCGACTTCGTGCTCCCCGCGCCGGAGCCCTGGGGCCGACGCTGGTCGCTCCGCGCGGACACGTCGGAGCCGGGGCGCGCCGACGGTCGCCTCTACGACGCGAGCGCGAGGCTCCGCCTCGTCGCGTGCAGCGCCGTCGTCTTCAAGCGCGTGCTCCCCGAGCGCGGCTCGTATCGTCCGTCGCGCTGAGCGTCGCTCAGGGCTGGCTGGAGCAGCGCTCCGCCGGCCGGATCGCGCAGGTCGCCCCGAGCGGCTTCCCGGCGAGACGGTCCTCGAGGAAGTCGAGCCACTGATCGAACGCGAACGTGAGGGGCTTCGTGTGGCTCGCCCCCGCGCACTCCAGGTAGGCGAGCTCCAGGCCCTGCGAGCAGAGCTTCTGGAAGGCCGCGCGTTCGACGACGTTGTCGACGAGGTCGTCGTCGGAGCCGAGCAGGAACAGGCTCGGGATCGTGTCGAGCTTCGGGATCGTCGACGTCGGCAAGCTGTTCTCGGACATGTAGCAGGCCCACGGCTGGTAGTTGCCGAAGCCGGGCTGCTGCCCCGCGGTGCGGTACTGCGGCGTGAACACGCTCTCGAGCGTGGCGCCGTTCAGGACGGCGTTCGGAGAGCAGCTGATCTTCATCTCGGCCGGGATCGAGGTGTCCCACGGCGCGTTGAACGCGCCGGCGAGCCCGTTCGGCGATGCCTGGTACCAGCTCTCGAGCGTCGTTGTGGCTGCCATCACGTTCTTCGTCGCGTTCGTGTCGGAGGTGAGCGCCGGCACGCTCTGGCCGAGGACATCCGTCGGCGGGACGTCCCACACCGAGCCCTTGATGACGAGCTCCGGCGCGTAGTGAGGTTGGTAGCGGTTCACGAAGGCCGCGGCGTGGCCGCCCTGCGAGCCGCCCATCACGACGACGTCGCCGGCGGTGAGGTTCGTGCCCGTCATCATCTTCTTCGCGGCGCGAACGGCGTCGAGGGAGGCGATCGCGGTCGGCTCCGCGACGAGGTAGGGATGGAGGAAGCCGGTCGGCGCGCCCATGCTCTTCAGCCCGATGTAGTCGGGCGCGACGGCGATGTAGCCGAGCGATGCGAAGAGGGAGAGGAGCACGGCCGTCCCGTCCTGGAAGGAGCCGAGGAGATCGTCGGCGATGCCGCCGGAAGGCGAGCACTTGTCCGAGAAGCCGGCCGTGCCGTGGAGGATCAGCATCACGGGCACGGTCCTCGCGTCCGAGACGTCGGGCCACGCGACGGACGCCGTGGCGTCGAGGAGCTTTCCGCGGTCCTGCGTCTGGTAGCGAACGATGCGCGACTTGGTGCTGTGCTTCGCGAGGCGGCGCGTCTTGAACGCGGTCTTCCGCGCCTCGATGAGGACGTAGTTCAGCTCGAGCGGCGTGTGGGGTGCGAGGCCCTTCTCCTCGAGGACGTCGCCGAGCGCGCTCGACGCGAGCCACTCGTAGGGCGCCTGCCCGCACTTCGCGCGGCTGGAAGCGGGCCCCGCGTCGGGCGAGGGGGGCGCCGACGACGGGGCCGTGGCCGCGGTCGTGGTCGGCGAAGGCTGTGCGGCGGGGCTGTCGCTCGCGGGGCGCGAGCCGTCGTCGTACGTGCTACCCGAGGCTCCGCAGGCGAGGGTACCGAGGACGAACGCGCTGAGAACGACGACGTTGGACAGTCTCATGGCGGATAGAGCGTTTACTCTACCTGCCTGGTGCGGTCACCAGTCTGCAGTTCCTGGAGACGCGAAACGGGCGTTCACTTCGTGAGGACGACGACGGCGGCGTCTTCCACGTGCTGGCGCATCGCGAGCGGGCCCGAGAGGGGGCGGAGACCGTTCGGGAGGGACGCGAAGGAGACGTTCACGTCCTCGCCGACGCTCGGCGCGTGCTGGCCGCCGACCTCCTGGCGCACGTTCCCGACCACGCCGCCCCACACCGTGCCGTGGCCGAGGTCCGGGCACGTCATCGCGCGGCACGTCGTCGTCGCGAGCGCGTACGTCGTGCGGAGGAGGCCGTCCTCCATGGTCGTCGTCGCCGCCGTCACGCGCGCCTTCGCGTGACCGAGGGCGAGGTTCGACTCGGCCGCGCGCGCGGTGCCGCGCGTCGTGGAGACGGAGGGGAGGAGGGCGAGCGCGCCGATCGCGACGGCGGCGACGAAGCCAGCGCGCGCGCGGCGATCGTTCCGGGCGCGGAGGGCGAGGAAGACGAGGAGACCGAAGACGGCGACCATCGCGCCGTGCGTCGCGGCCCGGCTCGGCTTCTTCGGCGCGACCGTCGCGTTTCCGCAGCCGTTGCCGCCCGCGGAGATCTCCGTGCTGTAGAGCTGCGCGAGGCCTTCGATGTCGTCCGTCGTCGGGATTCGTACGCCGGGATCGTTCGGCGGCGTGTAGCGGTACATGAGGACGTCACGGCGTTCCATCTCGTCGTTCATGCCGAGCGAGTGACCGAGCTCGTGGGCGACGATGTGGTGGAGGTCGTACGCGGTCACCTCGTTCGTCCCGCTGACGACGTGGGCGTCGCGCTCGCCGTGGACGACGCCGTCCGTCGCCGTTGCGGGGCTCACGCGTCCGTCCCTGACGGGCGCGTCCTTGTGGATCGTGAAGTTGTAGGCGCCGTTGAAGACGATGTCGGCGTCGAGGATGCGCCCCGAGACGTTGTCGTAGGTGAGGATGGTGATCGCGAGCGCGCGCCCCGCCGGCTTGTAGCCGCCGCGGATGAAGAAGATGCCGTTCTTCGAGTCGTAGCCGGGCTTCGTCGGGTCGCCCTCGGCGCCAGAGTGTGCGCGGAGCTCGGGGGCACCGACCTCGCCGCTCCAGTCACGCATCGCGCGGAGCGTGGCGTCGACGCTTCCGCGCGTCGCGTCGTTCACCGACGAGTCGATCGCGTAGTCCACCGTGCGCGTGTCCCAGTGAACGAGCTCGCCGCCCGACGTGGTCTTCACGACGAACGCGTCGGCGTCGGTCGTCACCGTCGTGGTGACGAGCGAGGCGGCCAGCGCGGAGAACGCGACGAGCGCGGCGCCTCCGATCCGGGCCCGCCACGACGCACGCGAGTGCATCGAGCGGCGAGCCGTGCTCTGGGCAAGAAGCAGCGCCACATAACCTTTCTACGCAAAGTCGAGACGTCTCATCTGCGAAACTGAAGTCGATTGATGAAATGAGTCGCAGGCTCTAGGGCCCTTTGCGCGCGTGTCATTCGCGCGCGCCCTCAGGCCGACGGCGGCGGCGACGAGCGCGGAGGTCAGCGACGGTGCGCGTGCACTGTGCACGCAAAACGGGGCAAGACCACGGCGCGCCGTGTGTTTCCGCGGGTGGTCGACCGACGTTCCAGCACGCGCGCATGCGGGCGCGTGTGGGTAGGCCGAACGCCCGCGCGCACAGCGCCCGTCACACGCGCAGGAAGGGCGCCGCGCGCGGGAAAACGTCTCGATCGTGGCTCGCGTGACGTCTCGGAGACGTCCGCGGGGGGCGTCAGGGGCCGCCGAGCTTGTAGCGTTCGAGCTTCCTGTAGAGCGTCGTCCGGTCGAAGCCGAGGACCTTCGCGGCTTGCGTCTTGTTCTGTCCGACGGCCTCGAGCACGCGCTGGATGTAGCGCCGCTCGACCTCCTCCATCGTGACGAGGTCGGTCGGATCCTCCGTCGCGACGACCACGAACGAGGACGGCTTGTAGTCGCGGACCTTCGGCGGGAGATCCTCGACCGTGAGCTCCTCGAAGCGCGCGAGGGCGATCGCGCGCTCGATGCAGTTCTGGAGCTCGCGCACGTTGCCGGGCCACGCGTAGCTGAGGAGTCGCTCTGCGACCGCGTCGGACAGGCCTCGCACGTTCTTGCCGAGCGGGCCGGCGAAGCGGTGGATGAACTGCTGCGCGAGGAGGAGTACGTCGTTGCCGCGCGCGCGGAGCGGCGGGACTTCGATGTGGACGACGTTGATCCGGTAATAGAGGTCTTCGCGGAACTTGCCACTCTCGACGAGGGACTCGAGGTCGCGATTCGTCGCGGCGACGAGCCGAGCGTCGAACGGCACCTCGGCGGTCCCGCCGACGGGACGCACCGCGCGCTCCTCGAGCGAGCGCAGGAGCTTCGCCTGCATGCCCGGCGTCATCTCACCGATCTCGTCGAGGAAGAGCGTGCCGCCGCTCGCTTCCACGAAAAGCCCGCGCGACGTCGAGCGGGCATCGGTGAACGCGCCTTTCAAGTGGCCGAAGAGCTCGCTCTCGAGGAGCGTCTCGGGGAGCGCCGCGCAGTTGATCGCGACGAAGGGCCCCGTTCCGCGTCGACTCCGCTTGTGGACGTCGCGCGCGACGAGCTCCTTGCCGGAGCCGCTCTCGCCGGTCACGAGCACGGTCGCGTCGGTGTCGGCGACGCGCGCGATCACCTCGTGGACCTTCTTCATCGCCGCGCTGTCACCGACGAAGTCGGGGCTCGGCTTCGTGCGGGCGACCTCCTCGCGGAGGCGCTTCACCTCCTCGCGGAGCTCGGCGTTCGAGATCGCGCGCTCGACGGCGACGACGAGCTGGTCGATCTCGAAGGGCTTCGTGAGGAAATCGTAGGCGCCGGCGCGCATCGTCGCGATCGCCGTCTCGAGCGATCCGAAGGCGGTGATGACGATCACCGGGAGGTCCTTCCGGTTCCGCGCGACCTTCTCCGTCAGCTCCACGCCGGTCATCCCGCGCATGTTGAGGTCGGTCACGACGACGTCGAAGTCCTCGCGTTCGAGCGCCTCCCACGCCCCCTCGGCGCTCTGACGCGTCGAGAGGTCGTACCCGCGCCGCGTGAGGGCCTGCTCGATGACGCGAGTCATCTCCGGCTCGTCGTCGACGACGAGGATGCGCGCGCGCTTGCCGGCCTTCGGCTTCTCTCCCTGGAGCATGGGGCCACTCTAGCGCGCGAGCCGTCAGAGCGGCAGGACCATGGTGAAGGTGCTGCCCTCCCCCGGGGTGCTCTCCGCCCGCATCCATCCTTGGTGGTCCTCGACGATGCCGTGCGCCACGCTCAGGCCGAGGCCGGTGCCTTCGCCGACCCCCTTGGTCGTGAAGAACGGCTCGAAGATGCGATCGAGATCGTCGTTCGCGATGCCGACACCTTCGTCGCGGGTCGCGATGACGGCGCATTCGAGCTCCTTGTCGGGCGCTCCGGGCCGTGCCTCGCGGCCTCGCCGAACGGTCACGGTGATCGTGCCACCCTTCGGCATCGCGTGGACGGCGTTGATGACGAGGTTCGTGAGCGCCTGTTCGAGCTGCGCCCCGTCGACCTTCGCGATCGTCGGACTCGGCTCCTTCACCACCGTGAGGGTGACGTTGCTCGCCCTGGCGAGGGCGCCGAGGAAGCCGATCGTACGCTCGGCGAGCTCGCCGAGGTCCACGTCCGTCGCGTTCGGCGAGCGCCTCCGCGCGAAGTCGAGCAGCTGCCTAACGATGCGAGCGACGCGATCGGCCTGACCGCCGATCACCCGGGCGCTCTCGACTGCCTCGTCACCGACGACCTCCTGCGTCGCGATCATCTTGGCGCGCATGCCGATGATCGCGAGCGGCGTCCCCAGCTCGTGCGCGATCCCCGATGCCAGCGTGCCCACGGTTCGGAGGCGGTCGGCGTGCCTCAGCTGCTCGAGCGTGCGGAAGCGCTTCTGTGACTCCTCGTCGGCGCGTTGGCGCGCGTCCCTCAGCTGATCGCACATCGCGTTCAGGTCCGAGACGAGGGCGGAGACCTCGTCACGTCCTTCGACGGGGAGGCGCTGCGAGAGGTCTCCGTCGCCGACGCGCCGCGCTTGCTCCGCGACGCGTGCCAGCGGGCGCGAGACGAGGACGTTCGTGAGCCCCGCGGCGAGCAGCGTCGCGAGGACGGCGACGAGCGCCCAGCCGAGGACCTGCTCGCGGACCTCCGTCCAGAACATCGCCGACTGGCCGGGGAGGGGACGCGAGAGCTCCAGGGCCGCGGGGCGGAAGCCGGGACGCACGAGCGGCACGTAGGCGTAGACGCGCCGGCCGCCGCCCTCGGGTCCTTCCCAGGTCGCCGTCTGCCCCGCGCGCACGGGCTCGAGGACGGCGGCTGGCGCGCGGGGCCCGTGCGGCGAGCTCTTGGGGGCGTCGAGCCACGTCCACCGCGCCTCGATCGCCTCCGCGCGATCGTGGTAGCCGACGAGCTCGATCGCGCGGGCGTCGCCGTCCCGCTCCCAGACCGCGAGGACCGAGGCGCTGAGCGTCCGACCGAGCGAGGCGAGGTCTTCGTCGACCGTGGTCTCCAGTCGCACGACCTCCTGGGACGCAGCGATCGACGAGTACACGAGGACGCTCAGCACCGCACAGGCGAGGAAGGCAAGGGCGAACTTGCTCCCGACTTTCATGGGGTTACCTTACAGTTGGGAGGGTATGCGGCATGCTGTCGCGGTGGCCCGGTCGGGGCCATTTGCCCCAAGGGACTGCGGCAACGGTGCATAAAGCCCCAGGCGTTTGGCCACAACTCCGCAGGGTTTCGCGGCCTTACGGCTCAGACGCCGTGGCACGGAGGCTGCTCAACCGGCCGCATCCGCGTTGCCCCGAGGATTTCTCGTGGCCCGGATGGAAGGGACGGTTGGAAGCGTGAACGTGGCTACCGCAATTCCCACGGCTCGTTATACGGCGCTTCTCGTGGAGAGCGAGAAGAACTCGGGGCTCGAGAGCGCGCTGCGCGAGCAGGGGTGCTCGGTACGCCGCGCGACCTCGCGCATGGCAGCGCAGGATGCCCTCGAAGGTGCGGACCTCGTCGTCATCACGACACCGGGTCTGTCGGAAGGTGACGTGACGGAGCTGGTCGGCAAGGCGATCCTCTCGTCGGCCGTCCTCGTCGTGACGGAGGACACCGAGGTCGCCGTGAAGGCGGCGAAGCTGGGCGCCGCGACGTCCATCGGAGGCTCGTCGGAGCTCGCCGCAGTCCACATCGGTCAGCAGATCGGCATCATCGAGCTGAAGCGCAAGTTCGCGCGTCAGAGCGGTGCGCCGGCTTCGATGACGGCGCCCACGAGCGGCGTCGTCCAGCGGCGCTCGACGCCTCTCCCCAAGGAGGCGACGCCGGATGCGCTCGAGGCGCTCGTCGAGGCCGCCGAGCTCCTCGTGCCCATGCACAAGTTCCAGCGGGTCTACGTGGACTACGCCCTCCGTCGCTTCGGCGGGAACAAGGTGCACACCGCGGCGGCGCTCGGCATCGACCGTCGCACCATCCAGCGATGGGCGCGCGCGCGCTCCGAACAGACGCTGCCGACGCAGGCGCAGACCTCGACGCACTCCTGAACCCGAGACTCGGCGGCAGCTCCTGCCGCCCGCACAGGCACCCGGCCGAGCAGAGCTCGGACCGGGTGTTTTGCTCTTCAGAGAGCGAAGGGCTTCGGCGTATGCAGCGCCGGCGACGAGGCGGGAACGAGCAGCGGCTTGATCGCGCGGAAGCGCTGGATGGCCGCACGCTCGTGGGCGCGGAGGGACCGCGCGGGCGCCGACGCGAGCGGTCGAGAGCGCACGGCCGCGCCGACGACGACCTCGCCGCTCGTCACCTCGGGCGCGGCGAGCTGCGTCGGACCGTCGGTCTCGATCACGAGGAAGCCGCCGTATGGCATCGGCTTCGTCACCTCGGCGCGATGGAGGACCCACGTGCGGCCGGCGCTCGTGCGCGTCGCGTCGGGGACGGGCGTGAGATCGAACGCGTTGCCGTCCGGCGACTCCTCGGTCAGGGACGCGGCCACGGGCTTCGCGTCCGACGCCGGCGCCGGCTTCCCCTTCGCGTCGCTACGCGACACCCAGATCTGCGCGCGGAACGGCCCTTGACCTCCGGGGACGCGCGCGAGGACGATCACCGGCTCTGCGATCGACACGATCGCGACCGCGCCGGCGAACCCTGCCGGCGAACGGCTCTGCACCGTCGTCTCGAGCTCGTACGAGGAGGAGGACGACGCCTCGAACGCGAGGAACCCGACGTACGACGCGCCTCGGCTCACGAGCGCGAAGCCGGGGTCGGTGAGCAGGTTCACGGGCGAGGTCGGCTGCGCCGTCCCGTCGACGAGCTTCCGGACGTTCGAGGCGGGCGTCTCGACGGGCGCTTCCGCCGCCGGCTGGGCGGGCGGTGTGATCGTCGTCTCTTCGGTCGAGCTGCACGCAGCCGACGCGATCGAGAGCGCGGAGAGGAGGGAGAGGGCGGGGAGGCTGGGTCGGACGAGAGAGAGCTTCATGGGGGGCCTCGGTGTCACTGGCTCTCGAGCCACGCGGCGGCGGCGGCGAGGATGGTGTCGGTTCCGCTGAGGGCGTCCGAGAGCTTCTGCACGACGACTTCGTCGGGCGCGACGCCGAAGCCGCTCTCCCAGCGCGCGGCCTTGATCGCGTTCGGGTCGGGTGCGAAGCGCGAGTCCTGGATCTGGATGCTCCCGCCCGACCAGCCCGACGAGACCGGCGGGAGGGACACGACCGCGCCGAACGCGCCGGCCGTGACGTGCGGCCCGAACACGCGGAAGCCCGGTCGCCCCTGGAGGAGCCGCGGCATGAAGTCGTTCGCGCTCACGTCACGCGTGTTGAGCCAGGCGATCTTCGTCGCTGCGCCGGGAGGGTCCGCCACCGTCGCGAGGAAGCCGTTCGAGTTGCCGAGGAAGCAGCTCCACTGGTTCGCCACCGTCTCGCGCGTGCAGGAGCCGACGCGGTCGAGGAGCCAGGGCGGGTCGGCGAGCGAGACGCCGCCGCGCCCGACGGAGAGGACGCCCATCGGATCGGCGGTGCCGCGGAGGAGGCCGAAGAGGTGCTCGACCGCGTCGTAGAGGCCGCCGTGACCCTCCCGCGTGTCCATCATCACCTTCGCCGGCCGGCCGGAGAAGATGCTCGTCATCGCCGTCTTCCACCGCGAGCCGGCGGAGAAGCCGTCGAACTGCACGCGCGTCTCGCCGTTCGGCCCGGGCTCGAAGGAGACGGGGTCCTCGCCGTTGTTGGAGGGCGAGACGAGGTTCGTCACCGAGCTCGAGAAGCGCGGCGAGCAGCCGAACGAGCGCGACGAGGACGGGGTCGACGCCCCCGTGAGGGCTTTGTACGCGGCAGCGCCGATGTCGATCGTGATCGTCGTCTGGTCGTCGCCCGTGCACGCGGCGGCCGAAGCGCACCGCGCGAGCGTCACGTTGCTCGCGCGGTGCGTCACGATGCGCGAGAGATCTCCGGCCATGGTCGCCCAGTCGGCGCCCGGATCGTTCGTCATCGTCGTCGCGAAGCGGGGGTAGTTCTCGTCGAGCCACTCCTTCGGGTCGCGCCCGTCGATCTTCACGAGGACGTCACCGCGCTGGAGGGGGACGCCCGACAACGGGCTCTCCGCCGCACGGAAGACCGCGAAGCCGAGCCCGCCGCCGAGGATGTCCTTCTCCACGACCCCGAAGCAGGCGCCGAGGCCGCTCGACGTGCCCTGCTGCACCTGCGGGGCGAACGACGAGAAGTTCGACGGCGAGCCGAACGACGTGTGGTTGTCTCGCAGGAGGTTCACGAGGCGGTTCATGCCGCCGAAGAAGTGGCGTGCGCTCGTCGACTCCTTCGCGAGCTTCCGCGCCTCGGGCGTGAGCACGTCGATGCCGGTCTGGAGCGCCTTCCGATCGCCGAGCAGGCGGGTCGCCCAGAAGGACCAGCGCTCGGCGATCTCCGTGCGATGCGCCTCCGACGGGAGCACGCCCCACGTGACGGACGCGTCGAGGCAGTGACCGAACATGCAGTCGCCGCTCGCGCCGCAGACCTGCTCCACGTTCGCCTGGGTGCACGCGAGCGGGGGGACGGGGCTGCCCTCGACCTTTCGCACCTCGAGCGCGTCGATGACGAACGCGGAAGCGCTCTCGGCGTAGGGCGAGGGGGCGACGAGGATCGCCGCCGCCGGCGTTCCGAGCACGCTGCCGTCCAGGGGGCCGGTCGCGTATTCGGCCCAACCGTCGCTCGTCGCGCGACCCGTGCGGATCGCGCGGATCTGCGCGAAGGCGCTGAAGCCGGAGAGCGCCGTGTCGAGATCTCTCCCGTACGCGACCTGGACCTGGGGCGCGGCGCCGTCGGCCCTCGCCCAGAGCGTCACCTCGAAGCGTGCCTTCGCGAGCTCGCCGAAGAGGGCAGGCTCCGTGATCGCGAGGCCCTTGCCGCCGGCGAAGCGGAGCGCGCGCTTGCCTTCCAGGACGTCGTCGTCCGCCGTCGTGAGCAGGGCCGCGAGGTCCGCGGCGCTCGCGACCGGGACGTGCTCGAGCGCGGGGAAGCCGCCGCCCGACGTCCAGGTGAGGAGCTCGGCGGACGTCACCCAGTCGTCGCCTTCGAAGTCGAACGACCGGAGCGCGCCGGCAGGGATCGTCAGCTTTCCCGTCGCGACGTCGAAGTCGGCGCGCGCGCTCGCGGCGCCGGCCATGGCCAGGATCGCGAGGAAACAGCCGCCAGAGAGGGCTCTCTTCATGTCGAGGCGCCCGGAAGCATCCGGTGTGCCAGCGCCGCGACGTGAGTAAGTGTGCGAAATCCGACGGAGCCGTGCGTCTTCGCACGCGGGGTGTCAGCGGACTATCCGCGCCGTGCGCCCGGGCGAACGGACGCGTTCAGGGCTGGGCGACCGCGCGGATCTCCCCTTCGCGCCAGCAGTCGCGGACGGGGCTCGTGCAGAGGTAGACCGCGGTCCGGCCGCAGCCCGAGACCTGCCAGCGCTCGAGCCGCTCGCCCGCGCGCGGCTGGTCGGCGAGCCTCGCTACGACCGTCTCTTGCTGCGTGCATCCGAGGTCGCGGGCGACGCGGATGCGCGGCGTGCTCGAGGCGGCGCACGCGCCGACGAGCGTGGCGAAGAGCGTGAGGGCGAGGAGGGATTTCCGCATGCGACGGTGCCCAGGGGCAAGCCGCGTGCTCGCGCCGCGCGCGTCGTTTCCTCGAAGGATCTCGCGCCTGAGGGCGGGGGTGGAGCCGCGCGTTCGCGTCGCGAACGTCAACAGCCGCAGGGCGCGACTCGCGCTTCGTTCTCGGTCAGGGTCTTCTTCGCGTCGGCGCATGCGGGATCGCCGTGGCCCGTCATGCGGCAGAGCGCGTCGACGGCGCGGCGCATCGAGCGGATCGCCTGGCAAGGCATCGCGCACCACGCTTTCTTCGTCGCCTCGTCCTCCCGCGTGGGCTCCGCGGTGGTCGGTCGCGGCTCCTCGCTGCGCGCCGACGGGAGGCGCTCCGGATCCGCGATCTCCCTCGCAGCGTGCGCGATCTGGTCCTGCGCTTCGCGCACGGTCCTCGGCTCCGGCGCCGTCACCTCGGCGGGCGGCGGGCTCCCGGTCGACGGGGACGCGGGGGCCTTCTCCGCGGCGCCTCCGCACGCCCCGAGCCACACGGGGCACGCGAGGAGCAAGAGCCCCGCCGAGAGGCGCCTCGACGTCATGCCGCGCCTCGTGCGACGTCGCCACGCAAGAAGCTCGCGAGGAGCCGCGGGCCCACCGGGGTGCCGATGGACTCGGGATGGAACTGGACGCCGAGCACGGGGTACCTCACGTGACGAACGGCCATGACCGTACCGTCCTTACACCACGCCGTCACGCGCAAGCAGTCGGGCAGGCGCTCTCGCGCCGCGACGAGCGAGTGGTAGCGCATCGCCGGAAACTCGCGCGGGACGCCCTCGAACATCGCGTCACCGTCGTGCTCGACCTTGCTCGTCTTCCCGTGGACGGGCGTGGCGCGGACGATCTCGCCTCCGTGGATCTGGACGATCGCCTGATGGCCGAGGCACACGCCGAGCACGGGGACCCCCTCGGGGGCGAGCACCCGGAGGACATCGGCCGACACGCCGATGCGTCGCGGCTCGGCCGGGTGGCCGGGGCCCGGGGAGAGGATGATGCGACGCGGGGCGAGCGCGCGGATGTCGTCGATCGTCACGGCGTCGTTCCGGACGACGACAGGGCGCTCGCCGAGGGCCCCGACGAGCTGCACGAGGTTCCACGTGAACGAGTCGTAGTTGTCCACGACGAGGGTGGTCATGGCGACCTCCGCGTCCGGTCGAGGGACTCGAAGAGGGCGCGCGCCTTCACGAGCGCTTCGGCGTGCTCCTCGGCGGGCTCGGAGTCGGCGACGACGGCCCCTCCGACGGAGACGCGAGCGCTTCCGCGGCGCACGACCGCCGTGCGGATGACGACGGAGAGGTCGAGGGTGCCCGTCACGTCGATCCATCCCAGGGCGCCCGAGTAGATGCCGCGCTCCACCGGCTCGAGCTCCTCGAGCACGGTCATCGCCTCGATCTTCGGCGCGCCCGTCATCGAGCCGGGCGGGAAGCACGCGCGCACGAGGTCGAGCGCGTCGCTTCCGTCTTCCAGGCGGCCGCGGACGGTCGAGACCATCTGGAGAACGGTCGGGTGGCGCTCGATGGCGCAGAGCCCAGGGACGTGCACGCTGCCGTAGCGGCAGACGCGCCCGAGATCGTTTCGCACGAGATCGACGATCATCGTGTTCTCGGCGCGGTCCTTCTCGGAGGCGGCGAGGTCCTCGGCGAGGCGCTCGTCGTCGGCGACGCCTCTGCCCCGTGGTCGGGTGCCCTTGATGGGACGGCTCTCCGCGACGCGCTCCTCGTCGAGGGTCAGGAACCGCTCGGGCGACGACGACACGATCGCAGCCTCGGGGAGATCGAGGAACGCCGCGAACGGCGACGGGTTGTGGCGGCGGAGGTCCTGCCAGAGCGCGAACGGATCCGCGGTGAAGGGGATGTCGAACGCGTTCGTGAGGCAGATCTCGAACGCGTCTCCCGCGTCGATGTGGTCCTTCGCGCGCGCGACGGCGTCGAGATAGGCGTCGCGCCCGAGAGACCGACGCGCCCCGAGCGACGCCGACAGCGCCTCGACGTCGGAGGCGGGATCCGATCGCGGCGCGCGCGCCTCCGGGTCGGGGGCGCGCGGGACGGCGTGGAGCGCGGCGCGCACACGCGAGAGGGTCGCCGCCGCGCTCGCCTCCGCCTCTGCCGACGTGGCGCCGCGGCCGACGACGGAGAGGAACGTGCGACCCGTGCGCCGATCCTGGCCGAGGACCCAGTCGTGGACGTCGAACGCGATGTCGGGGAGCCCGTCGCGCGGCCTTGGCCTGCACGGGAGGCGCTCGAGCATCTGACCCGCCTCGTAGGCGACGTATCCGACGGCGCCGGCGCGGAAGCGGAAGGGAAGCCCGGGCGCGAGCGCGTCGGGGGAGACCGCGAAGTCTCGGAGGAGCGCGCGGAGCACCGCGAGCGGATCGTCGACCGTGCTCCGTTCCTCCGCGCCGCCTCGCGTCACGACGACCTCGGCACGGAGCGTCCCGAGCGTCGTGCGCTCGGCGCTGCGCGTGGCGCGGAAGCGCGCTACCGGCTCGGCGCCGAAGAGCGCCGTCGTCGCGAGCGCGGCGCCAGCGGGCCCGCCGGCGCCGTCGAGGAGGAACGTGCCACGTCCGCGCGGGAACGCTCTCACGTACGCGTCGAGCGGCCGCGCGAGCGACAGCTCGGTCACGCGGTGGACCGCGGAGCTCATCGCGGAGGCTCGCTCGTCTCGGACGTGACGCAACGCTCGAGCGCCTCGTCGAGCGCCAGGGTGACGGGGAAGGGACCTTCGCGGCGGCGCGCGTCGCCGAGGCCGTCGAGCGACGCGACCGGGAGACAACCGACGCGCGTGCTCGTGAGGAAGACCTCGTCGGCGGAGGCGAGCTCGGAGGTCGAGACGCGCTCCTCCACGGACTCGAAGCCGTGCGCGCGGGCGAGGTCGAGGACGAGCGCTCGCGTGACGCCCGCCCGGCATCCCGACGCCAGGCCCGGCGTCGTGACGCGGCGGCCGTGTACGACGAAGACGTTCGCCATCGACGCGCAGGCGACCGAGCCGTCGACGGCGAGCTGGAGCGCCTCGTCCCACCCGCGGCCCTCCGCCTCGCGTCGGGCGAGCACGGATCCGGCGTAGCTCGTCGTCTTCACGTACGGATCGGCGCACTCGCGCGGGGGGCGCCGGAGCGCGGCGACGCCCACGCGGATCCCACGCGAGCGCACGTCGAGCGCGGGGACGTCGAGTCGACGCGCGAGAACGGTCAAGGTGGAGCGCGTCGCATCCGGGCCTCGCGCTCCGGCGCGCGTGGCAGTCAGGCGGACGTAGGCGTCGCGCTCGCCCGTCCGCTCGGCGGCCTCCCGCGCGATCGCACCCACGCGCGCGACGGGGAGAGGGAGCGAGAACCCGAACAGCTCGGCGCCGCGCGCGAGGCGGTCCAGATGGACGTCGAGCCGGAACGGTACGCCGTCGCGCGCACGGAGGGTCGCGAAGACCCCGTCGCCGAGGAGGTAGCCCGGATCGTCGATCGCGATCCGCGGCGCGCGCTCTTCGCCAGGCGCGACGAAGCGATCGACGTGGAAGACGACGGACGGGCGCACGGAGGCGCGGGACCATGGCAGGCCCCGCTGGAGTTCGCAAGCCGGGGATGACGCGGCGTCGACGCCGAGCTAGAGCGCTCCCGTGCGGGTCGCCGTGCTCATGCCGACGTATCAGGAGGAGCGTCGCGTCGCGCGCACGCTGGCGGAGCTCGCGACGGCGTCGCGCTCCGCGGGGGTCGTCGTCACCGTGTTCCTCGTCGACGACGGGAGCACGCCGGCCGTCGACGGTCAGGCGCTCGCCGCGCACGCGCGAGGCCTCGACGTCGTCCTCGCCCGTCACGGCGTCAACCTCGGGCAAGGGGCAGCGCTCGAGACCGCGCGGCGCCTCGCGCTCCGGGAGGACGACCGGCGAGCGCCCGACGGCTTCGACGCGTACGTCACGATGGATGCCGACGGCCAACACCGCGCGGAGGACGTCCTCGCGATCGCCCGCGCCGTCGGCGACGGCGCGGACGTCGCGCTCGGGGACCGCTTCGGCGGCGGCTCCGACGTGCCGCGCTCGCGCGCGATCGTCCTCCGGCTCGCGCGCGCGTTCGAGCGCATGACGACGGGGCTCTCCCTCCGCGACGCCCACAACGGGCTGCGCGGGTTCAGTCGCCTCGCGCTCGAGCTGATGCAGCTCCGGCAGAACCGCATGGCCCACGCGACCGAGCTCACGCGGCGCATCTCGCGCGCGAAGCTCCGCCTCGTCGAGGTGCCCGTCTCCGTCCGCTACACCGAGGCGACGCTCGCGAAGGGGCAGCGTGCGTCTGGCGCGGTCGCGATCCTCGTCGATCTCCTCCACGGCTTCCTCTTCGAGGAGCGCGAGTCGTGACGGCCGAGATCACGCCTGCGGCGGTGGCGCTCGTCGCCTTGCTCGTCGGGCTCTTCGCTGCCGACTACGTGCAGCACCGGAGGAGCAGGCGGCTGCTCGCGCTGCAGGCCGTCGTCTTCCTCAGCGGCGCCGTCTTGATCGTCGTGCCGGAGATCGCGCGGAGGCTCGCGCACGCGGTGGGGATCGGCCGCGGGGTCGACTTCGTGCTCTACCCGCTCGTCATCTGGCTCGTGCGCGAGTCGCTCCTCACGCGGCGCCGTCGACGCGAAGACGAGGCGCGCTTCACCGAGCTCGTCCGCGCCGTCGCGATCGAGCGCGCGCGGCCGATCACGGACGCGGGCAGTCCTCGTCCTTGACCGCTTCGAGGACGGTCCACGTCGCGCCGGGGTGGAAGCGGGGCGCGTACAGGAAGGTCCACGGCTCCCGCGCGAGGCACACGCGGGTGCCCTTCGGCGCGCGCTCGACGAGACTCCGGTCGACCTTCGACGCGACGAGCGAGGCGAACGAGTCGCCCGACGGCCAGAGATACGTCCCGCCGGTCGCGTACGCGACGATCGCGAGCGAGGCGAGCGCGACGACACCCACCGCGACCTCGGCCTCCCGCGCCCACAGGACGAGGTTCAGCGCGACGAGCACCAGCATCCACACCATGTAGTAACGGAGCTCGTGGGACTGGGGGAGCACGGAGACGACCGCCGTTAGGCCGAGCGCGAACGCGCCTGCGACCTTCGCCTCCCGAGACCGCCTCCGCGCGACCGCGAGCGCGAGTCCGGCGACGTTCACGACGACGTAGGCGCCGAAGAAGCCGCCCATGCGGTACGTAGGATCGCCCGGCGGCGTCCACTGGTCGATGGACCAGCGACGCTCCGTGAGCGGATGCGCGCGGAGCTCGAGCACCGACGCGACGAAGCGGGCCGGTCGAGGGACGTCCTCGAGCCAGTCGGGGCTCGAGCCGTAGGCGGTCTCGACGGAGGGAAGGCTCGCGCCGAGCACGCGGAGCTCGACCGGCCAGACCGGGTTGCCGTGGACGACCGTGTTCTTGAGCGGCGTCGCGAGGACGAGAGGTAGCGCGCCGACGAGGACGAGAGCGCGGAGACCACGTCTGGGTCGGTGCGCGAGCGCACGCGCCGCGACCACGAGCGCGGAGAGGACGACGACGGGCACGATCTGGAACTTGCTGTTCGCGGCGCCCGCGGCGGCGAGAGCGAGGAGGACGAGCTCTCGCAGTGTCGGCGCGGCGCGCGTGACCACGAGGCGGAACGCTCCGAGCACGAGGACGGCGGCGAGCGCGTTCGCGAAGAGATCGACGTACGACGACGTCGCCTGGATCATCACGCAGGGGATCGCGACGAACGCGAGGAACGCGACCGGGAGGGGGACACCCCACCCGCGCCTCAGCGCGAACGCGAGGATCGGCACCGAGGCGAAGGCGACGAGGTTCGCGCTCTCGGGGCGTCCCGTCAGACGCCAGGCGAGGCCCTGGAGCGCCTCGGCGAAGAGGGGGAAGCCCGCGAAGCGCACCTCGTTGGTGGCGCTGAACGTGTACGTCCGCGCGTCGACGAGGCCGGCGATTCGTGCCGCGAACGGCATGTGGTAGTACCAGACGTCCCAGGCCTTCGAGACGTCGTGGATCGCGGCGGCGCCCATCGAGACGAAGACGGCCGACGCCACGACGGCGAGCGCGAGTCGCGCCGCGCGCATCGTCAGCGCTCGTTGGACGACGCGCGCGCGGCGCGACGACGACGGCGCCTCACGATCACGAACGTGAGACCGCCCATCGCGAGGAGGACGTCCATCGGAAGTGGGAGCTTCGCCTCCCGGCGGACGACGATCGGAGGAGGCAGAACGGGGGATCGATCCTTGGCGGGGTCGAGCCACAGCTCGTCGACGCCGGGACGAGGGGAGGCGTCGTCCTCGAAGGCGGTGAGCCACGCGCCGGCCGGGGTCGCGACCGGGAGCGCGATGTGGGGCGGAAGCGGTCCCGCCCACGACGTCTTGCCGCGGAAGGCAGTCGTTCCGTCCCCGATCGTCGCGTCCGCGCGCGTGTCGCCGACGTAGAACACGCGGAGCGCGCGGCTCGGCGAGAGCGAGATCGTGCGCGCGTCCCGCTGGTCTTGCGGCTCGCGGTAGGGGAAGAACGGCCGCTCCGTCGTGAACGTCATCCGAACCGTTCCGCCGCCGAGCGAGCGTGGAACGGTGACGGCGGCTTTGGTCTCCGGATCGAGGCCGGCGTCCGCCGTCGCGCTCGCATCGGCGATCTTGAAGGCGGTGACGATCCAGCGCTTCGCGACGTAGGGGCCGAGCCACTCCGTGAGGGACGGGCGCTCGTCGTAGCCGCGCTCGCGGAGCCACGACGCGAGCGCGCCTGCGTCGTCCGCCTCGAGGACGGCCGCGTCGAACGCGCCCACGCGCCTCTCCTCGAGCACCCGCACGACGGGAGCGCTCGCGGCGGTCGGCGCTGCATCCCGAGCGCGCAGGAGGAAGGCCATCGCCGAGAGGGGCGTCAGGTCGACGCCGGAGAGCTCGTCGCGGTAGCGGACCTCCGGGAGCACCACCTGCTCCAGCCGCTCGAACACCTCGTCGCTCGCCTCCGCGAGCGTCGGCCTCGTCGGCGAAGGTACGAGGAATCCGAAGTGAGGTGCCTGCGTCCGGAAGACCGCACGACGGAGGAAGTGCTCGGTCTTCGTCCGCGCGTCCCAGACGACGACCGCGGCCTCCTGCGCGACGGCGACCTCGGCCCGGGGCGGGGCGGCCGTCGCGCACGCACGGGCGTCGCGCGCCGCGACGATCGACAGCGCCCATGCGCACGCGACGGCGGATGCCTTCCGGATGTCCACGGCCGCGGAGCCTACGCGGATCAGCCCTGCCCGTGCACCATCGGAACGAAGCGAACGCCTCCCAGATCGCGACGTCGGAGCGCGCCGCCGTGCTTCTCGAGCACGAGGAGACGCTGATCGCCCTTCTGGGGGCCGACCGGGAGCACGAGGCGCCCCCCCTCTGCGAGCTGGTCGACGAGCGCTTGCGGGAGCTCGTCCGGCGCCGCGGTGACGACGACGCGGTCGTAGGGCGCCCCTTCGGGCAACCCGGCCCAGCCATCGCCGAGGTGCACGTGCACGTTGGAGAGCCCGAGCTCCGCGAGGACGCGCCGGGCGCGCGTCGTGAGGTCCGGCACGATCTCGAGCGTATCGACCTCCTTCGCGAGGAGCCCGAGCACGGCGGCCTGGTACCCCGACCCGGTCCCGATCTCGAGCACGCGCTCGGTGCCCGTGAGCGCGAGCGCCTCGCTCATGAGACCTACGACGGTCGGCTGGGAGATGGTCTGGTCGAACCCGATCGCGACCGGGTGATCGCCGTACGCCTCGTCGAGCGGGGCGGCGGGCACGAAGAGATGGCGCGGCACACGCCCGAGGGCGTCGAGCACGTCCCTGGAGCCGACCTCCTCGGAGACCTGCCTCACCAGGGCCTGCCGCCGCGCCCGAGCTTCGGGGGGATCCCACTCCGTCGAGAGCTCCATGCGCGCATCCTGGGTCATCCTCCGCGCTCTCGCAACCGCCAGGCCACGCGCCGACCTCGGGCGCGGGCCCGCCCTGGCACGGGGGGTTGACACGTTCGTCTCGGAACGCATGTTGCCCAGCGTCTCGCAGGCGAGCCCGGCGGAAGCCGGGTGGTCGCTACGGGGCAGGTGTCCAGCGTTCGGGCTCGCTCCCTTCGCCTCCGCGGCGAGGGAGCGCTCGTCGTCGCTCGTTTCCCGAATCAGGAGGGTCTCCCATGCTCACGCGTTTTGCCGATTTCGACCGCTCGTTCGATGTGCTCGACGACTTCCGCAGGCAGATGGATCGCATGTTCGGCGATCTCGACGATCGCTGGGGAGGGGCGCGGTTCTCGCCGACGCAGCTCTCCGCGAACGGTCCTCGCGTGAACGTGTTCGACACTGGCGCCGAGCTCCTCGTCACCGCCGACGTGCCGGGCCTCACGGAGAAGGACGTGGAGATCACGCTCCACGACGGCGTCCTCACGCTCGTCGGCGAGCGCAAGGCCGACGCCCCGGAGGGCTACCACGTGCACCGTCAGGAGCGCGGCGGCTACCGGTTCAAGCGGAGCTTCGCGCTGCCTGCGAAGGTCGACCCCGAGAAGACGGCCGCCGTCGTGAAGGACGGCGTCCTCGAAGTGAAGATCGCCAAGGCCGCCGAGGCGCGCCCGCGTCAGATCGCGGTCCGCGCGGGCCAGTGAAGGAGGCTGCCATGAACGAGAAGACCACCGACATGCAGAAGAAGAACGAGACGAGCCCGATGCGCGCCGAGCCGAGGGCCGTCGTCCGCCCGAGGGTCGACGTGTTCGAGAACGACGCCGAATACCTCGTCGTCGCCGACCTGCCCGGCGTCGTGAAGGACGCGCTCGACATCCGCTTCGAAGACGGCGAGCTGCGCATTCGCGCGCCGCGCGGTCTCCGCGACCGCGGTCAGGCGCTCGCCCTCGAGTCGCGCTTCGCCGACTACGAGCGCGCGTTCGCGATGCCCGACGGCATCGACGCGGAGAACATCGGTGCCGACCTGACCGCGGGCGTCCTCCGCGTGCGGATGCCGAAGGTCGCCCAGAGGCGCTCGCGGAAGATCGACGTCCGCGCCGGGTGACCGCGCGCGTTCGGACCCGGGCGGGCTCCACGACTCACGTCGTGGGGCCCGCTCCGGCTGTGTCAGCGCGTGAGATCGAGGTAGCTCGCGAGGTCGACCCGGTCGGATCGGGCCTTCAGCTTGTCGAGAGCGACCCGCTCGATCTGGCGAACGCGCTCCCGCGTGAGCGAGAGCGCCCGCCCGACCTCTTCGAGCGTGTGCTCGCGGGACGCGCCGATGCCGAAGCGCATCCGGAGGATCTGCTGCTCGCGCGGCGTGAGCGCGACGAGCATCGACTCGAGCTCGTCTCCGAGCCGGGCACGCGCGACGTCTTCGTCCGGGAGCGGGCCGTCGTTGGGGAGGAGATCGCCGAAGCGCGCGTCGCCTTCCTCGCCGACGGGGGCGTCGAGGCTCGCGGGCTGCTGAGGGAGGGAGAGGATGTTCTCGACGCGATCGAAGGAGAGCCCCGAGATCGCCGAGAGCTCCTCGGCCGTCGGCTCGCGATCGTGCTGCGCGAGGAACGCCGCGCGCATCTTGCCGAGCCGGCGCCGGTCGTCCGCGACGTGGACGGGAATGCGGAGCGTGCGGTCGAGCAGGGCTCGCTGGAGGGCCTGCTTGATCCACCAGGCGGCGTACGTGCTGAAGCGGAAGCCCCGCCGGACGTCGAACTTCTCGGCCGCGCGCATCAGGCCGAGGTTGCCCTCCTGGACGAGGTCGAGGAGGGGCACGCCGCGGCCGACGTACTTGCGCGCGAAGAGGACGACGAGGCGGAGGTTGCCCACCACGAGGCGATCGACCGCGACCTTGCCGGCCCGGCGCGCGGACTGGAACGCTCGAGCTCCCTCTGCGTCGCGCGCGTCGATGTCGGTGTCGGCCGCCTGCGCCAGGACGTCGCGAAGCGCCCCATGAGCGCGGTCGACCAGGGCCGGCGAGAGCCGCGCGTCGGCGAGGAGCGCGACGGCCGCGCTCTCGCTCTCGGCCAAGGAGGGCGGCAGTGAGACGAGGCATTCCGTGACCCTCGCCAGGGTCGCCTCGACGTCGAGGCCCTGCTCGTCCGGATTCAGGAGCACCTCGCGCGGGTCGAGCTCGCGCGCGCCGATGGCGCGCCCGATGCGGGCGAGCTCGCGAGCGCTGGCCGGCGCCGATACGAGCGCGCGCAGCGCCGAGCGCTCGGCGTCCGCGATCGCGTGGGCGATGGCGAGCTCTTCCGGGGGCGTCAACACCGCCCGCGCGCCCATCTCGTGGAGGTAGCGGGCGTCGATGTCGACCGGGTCCCGGGGGTCGCGCTCGACTCGCGCACGCACCGCTCCACGCGTCGGGAGCTCCGCGCGACCTCGGCCACGCGGCACTCGACGTGCAGGAGCCGTGGCTCCGCGCTGACGCTTGCGCTCGACTGCCTCCATGCTCATGTGACCCTTCTTGCAGCGCCCGTGCGAGCGCGTGATCGGCAACCTAAACATCGCGCCCCGGCTTGTCCTGCCGCCACCGAGCTCGCCTCACCTCGTCGCCACACCCGTGCATGCCTGCGCGAGATCCGCGGGAGAAATGTCCGATGCCCGCGCGCGATCTCCCGTCGCGCCGCGATTGCACGAATCCGAGCCTTTTCCAGGCTCAGCATTCCGGTGGCGCTCGCGCTCCGTTTCTGTGACCCTGTGGGGTGTGAGCGAGACACGAGACGCTCGGCCCGGTCACGCGCCGAAGCCGCCCCCGACCCCGCCCCGCGCCCCGACGATGCGTCCCGCATCGTCGGCGCAGTCGCCGAAGCCGCCTGCCGTGTCGGGCGCGGGCGCGAACGTCAACCGGAGCGCCGGCGCGCTCGGGCCGACCCCTGTCCGCCGGCGCATGCCGACGATGGTCGGGGTCGGGACGGATCCGGCGGAGGAGCCCACGAGCTCGCCGAAGCCGGTCGACGTGCCCGCGGCGCCCGACAGCGCCGACGACGCGGCGTGGGATGCCGACGGCGCGGTCACCACGACGAACGCCGATGTCCCCGTGCCGACGCCCACGCCCCCGGCGGTCGCGGCAGCTCCACCGCCGGTGCCGACGCCGACGCCGACGCCGATCGGCCTCCCGCCGGTCGCGCGCAAGCCGCCCGTCGCGTCGGGCACGACGCGCGATCCGGAGCAGACCGCGCCGCAAACGGCGCTGTCGATGTCGAACGCGATGCGCGAAGAGGTCTGGGCAATCGTGCGCGCGGCGGTGCAGGACGCCGTGGCGCCGCTCGCGGCGCGCAACCGCGAGCTCGACCAGCGGCTGACGAACGCGGAGCGGAACCTCGAGCGGGAGCGCTCCGAGCGCGAGCGGCTGATCGAGCAGGCCAAGGAGGCCGTCCTCGCCGCGAGCCGTCCGCAGCCGCGTGCGGGGGGCAACTCGATTCCCGTGTCCATCGAGGCGTCGATCCCGCCAGCGCCGCTCGTCGTGGGCGCGCCCGCCGTCCCGAACGTCTTTCTCGAGGGGCCGAAGATGCAGGCGGCGCCGCGCGCGTCGTTGCCGGCAGCGCGGATGCCAGCGAAGGTGCCGGGCGGATCGATCCCGCCGACGGGGCTCGGGGTCGTCGTCACCGCGGGCCCGAGCCCGCTGCTCGATCTCTCGCGCGTCGACGTCGGTGTGATCGACCTCCCCGACTTCGGCCGGCGGCGCCGGCTGATGGGCCGGCTCATCGTCGGTCTCATGCTCGTCGGGGTCATCGCGGCCGTGGTGATGACGATCCTCAGCCACAACTGATGGACCTGAACCGGGTCGCGGCGTTCGTCCGGGTCGTCCACGACGGGAGCTTCACCGGCGCGGCCCGCGCGATGGGGCTCCCCAAGTCGTCTCTCAGCCGGAGCGTCTCGCAGCTCGAGCAGGACCTCGGCGTTCGGCTGCTCCATCGCACGACGCGCAGGATCGCGCTGACGGACGCGGGCGCGGCCTTCTACGAACGCGTGTCCCGCGCGCTCGGGGACATCGAGCAGGCGACGAACGCCGCGAGCGACATGCAAGGCGCGCTGCGGGGCTCGGTGCGGGTGACGGCGCCGGTCGACTTCGGGGCGGCGGTCCTCGCGCCGATCGTCGCGCGCTTCGTGAGGAAGCATCCGACGATCCACGTGGATCTCGCGCTCGCGGGGCGGGTCGTCGACCTCGTCGCGGAGGGCTTCGACCTTGCCGTGCGCGCGGGCCCGCTGCGTGACTCGTCGCTCGTCGTCCGACGCGTCGGGACGCTCGAGTCGGCGTTCTACGCGACCCGTCGCTACCTCGAGAGGCGCCCGGCGCCGACGCGGGTCGACGACCTCGGCGCGCACGAGTGCGTCCTCTTCCGCGCTACCAACGCACGGCAGGACATCACGCTCGAGGGGCCGCGCGGTGAGTCGCGCGCGGTGACCGTGACGGGCCCGATCGCGTGCGACGATCTCTCGTTCGTGAAGCGCGCCGTGCTCTCCCACGCCGGAATCGGCCTGCTCCCGCGCTTCCTGTGCGGGAAGGAGGAGGCGAGCGGGAAGCTCGTGAGCGTCCTCCCGGAATGGAAGCTCGTGGGGGCCGTCCTCCACCTCGTCTACCCGACCGCGCGCTTCGTTCCCCAGCGGGTCGTCGCGTTTCGCGAGTACGTCCTCCGCGAGCTCACGCAGCTGACGGCGGAGCACCTCCTCCGGGCGACGTCGGACCCTTCGCCCCGTGCGGTCGAGTAGCGTCGCTCGCTCGACGCGGAGAGCTCGATAAGGTCCGCCGGCGGTCCGACTCGCGACGTGCTACGGACGCGCGATGAGCGCGTTCGAGCTCGAAACCCTCGTGCGGGTGCGCGGCCGCTGGGTGCCGCTCTGGATCGCGCTCGCGGTCGCGGCGGTCTCGGCGGCGGCATACGCCATCGCGACGTTCTCGCCGGCGCAGGCCGGCGAGCTCGCCGGCCTCGTGATGGTGGTGTCGGCGTACGGAGCGTTCGCGCTCGTCACCGATGCGACCGTGCGCACGCCGCGCCGCGCGCGCGTCGAGGTCACCCCTGACGCGATCCGCGTCGCGGGTCGCTCGTTCGCGCGGAACCTCGTCTCCGACGTCTATGCGGAGATGGCGGGGAGCGGGGGCGTCGTCCACGTGGTCGGTCGTCGCGGCAGGCGGCTCTTCACGCTCGTTGCGCCCGACATCGCGACGGCGTGCGCCTTGGTCGACGCGCTCGCGCCCTCGGACGAGGGGGGGCGCATGCGCGTGACGGCTCCGCGATTCGCGCCTGCGGTGAAGAGGCGGCTAGCGCTCTCGGCCCTCTTTGCGTCGCCGCTGGCTGCGTTGACGTTCCCGCTCATGGGGGCCGGCGCGGCGCTCCCCATCGTCATGGCCGGCGTCCTCGTCGCCGCCGCGGTGGCCCTACGCGTGCTCACGCGGAGGACGTCGGTCGTCGTCGCGCCCGACGCGGTCGAGGTCGAGCGCGAGCCCTCCCTCGCCATCGATACGGTCTCGTGCGCCCGTCACGCCGAGAACGCGCTCCGACTCCACGCGCCCGGCCGCGCGATCGACGTCGACTTCGGCCGCGCAATGGACCTCGTCGGCGGCGAGCTCGTGCGCCGAGCGGATCGCGTCGCGCAGGCGGTGGACTCGCGCCGGACCGCCTACGAAGCGGCTGCTCCCGTGCGCGCCGCCGCGGAGCGACTCGCGCGCGGCGAGCGGGCGAAGGACGTGTGGGCTTCGGACGTCGTCGGCCTCGCGGCGGACGGTCCATATCGCGGCGCGGCGCTCCGCGACGAGGAGCTCTGGTCGGTCCTCGCCGACGCGTCGCTGCCAGCCGAGCCGCGCGCCGCGGCCGCGTACCTCCTACGGCGCCGCGCGCCCGATGCCGACGCCGTGCGGGTCCGCGTCGCGGTCGAGACGTCCGTTTCGGTCCGCGTCGCGCTCACCGAGATCGAGGAGGCGGCCGGCGTCGACGAGGGCGCTCGACCGAACAGGATGCGCGCGTCCGCGTAGAGCGCGTCGGTCGACCGCGAGGTGGGCCGCTCCGCAGGTAGCGCTTCGTGGTCGCGGCCAGGGAACGGTGTGTGTCGCTACCTCGCGCTCTGCGTCTGGAAGAACGTCCACGACGCTTCGGCGGCGCGGTCCCACACCCAGTGTCCGAGGTCGGAGATGTCGCAGAAGGCGACCGCCTTCTCCGCGGGACAGCCGCGGTACGCGACGCACTCGTCGTAGCCGGTGGGCTCGATCTGCGTCGTCGCGCAGCCGTTCACGTAGGCCCAGTACTCGGCGCTGAAGCGGCCGCTGTCGAAGGTGACGCCGAAGTCGAGGCGGCCATGGAGCGCGATCGCCGCCGTCGGCGCCTGGCCCGGGCACTTCGGAAACCCGTTCGCGTGGGTCTCCGCCTGGCCGTACGGGGCACCGCCGGCGCTCGACGAGATGGCGCGGAAGAACCCGCTCCGCTGGCACGCCATCACGTTCGCGAAGAAGCCTCCTCGTGAGTATCCGGCCGCGAAGACCCGTGCGCGGTCGATCGTGAAGCGCTCGGCGAGCGCATCGACGAGGGCGACGAGGAATGCGACGTCCTCGTTGTCGCGCGTCGTCTCGAGGTCCCACCCCGACGGCGCGTCCGGGTACGCGAGGATCGCGCGGTCCCCCGACGCCTTCTCGAACGGGAAGCCTTCGTGGAAGGTCGTCCCGGTGCCGCCGTCGCCGTGGAGGACGAGGACGACCGGGTATGCCCGCCCCGGCTCCGGCGTCGCGGGCGCGACGAGGAGGTAGCGACGCTTGCCCACGACCTCCTTGGTCACCCGCATCGGTGAGCGCCCGGGCCTCTCGGGGTAGGCACGCCGCGGCAAGACGGCGCTCTCCGGCGAGGGGAGCGGCACGAGGGTCGGAGGCGGCGCGTGCTTCGAGAACAGACGCTTCACCTTCGGCAGGACGAGCCACGCGAGGACGAGGAGCACACCGACCACCACGACGAGCGCGAGCCTTCGCTCGCGAGGTCCGCCCTCAGACACCGTGCACCCAGCCCACGATCGCGAGCACGCCGAGCGCCGCCGCGCCCCCGAGCGCCACCGTCAGGAAGGGGAGCCCGCGCGTCAGAGCGCGCTCATCCGCGACCAGGGCAGCGGCCAGCTCCGGAACACGCGCGTCGCACTCCGCCGATCGAAGTCGGCGCGAACGGCGTCGGGCACGTCGGTCCACGGCATGCGCTTGGTCTTCGCGCTCGTCCTCCCGTCCTCGTAGCGGACGCGGAGCAGCACCTCCGCGTCGTTCTCGTGCGCGTAGCGGACGAACTCGAGCTCGACGGCGCGGACCGCGTCCTCGACCTTGGTGACGACGTCGGGATCGAAGTCGCCGCGCAGCGACTTTCTGAGCTTGCGCCGCTCCTCCGGCGTCGAGCTCCGCATCCCGAGCGCGTTCTCGGCGAGCTCGAGCTCGAGCGCGTCGGCGACCCAGGCGTCGAGGGCCGGCGTGGAGTCCTTCGCGACCTCGAGAGACTTCTTCTTCGCCCGCGCGGCGAGCACGACGAGGAAGGCGAAGGCGACCGAGAGGGCGAAAGCGAGCAGCATGGGTCGAGCATAGCAGCCCTCGGGAGGCGCGGCGGCGTCAGGCGCGGAGCAGAACGACCGAGAGATTGTTCGCCGGCATCCGCGTCACCCCGACCTCCGCGCCAGGCGCGAGCCCGTGCGACGCGGCCTCGTCGAGCACGCGCTCGAGATCTCGGACGCCCCAGGACGGATCACGCGCGCGGAGGCTCGCGTCGAAGGCCTCGTTGGAGGGCGACGTGTGGGCGCCGCCCTGGCGGTACGGCCCGTAGAGATAGAGGAGCCCCCCGCTCGCGAGCGTCTCGCCCGCGCCGCGCATGAGAGACGCGCACGCGCTCCATGGTGCGATGTGGATCATGTTGATGCAGACGATGACGGACGCGGCCCCCGGCGCCACCGGCCAGGGGCTCGCGTGGACGTCGAGCTCCATCGCGGGGAGCACGGGTGCGTCGTCCTCGCGCCAGGCATCGATGCTCGCGAGCGACGCCGGATCCGCGTCGGTCGGCTGCCACGATGCGACGTGGAGCCGCGGGGCGAGGAACACCGCGTGCTCGCCCGTGCCCGACGCGATCTCGAGGACGCGCGCGCCGTGAGGGACGACACGTGCGAGCACCTCGAGGATCGGTTCGCGGTTCCGACCGGTGGCCGGGGCCGAGCGCCTCACCGCGCGCTCAGCTCTTCTTGCCCTTGATCGCGAGCTTGATGACGACGTCGTCGCGGATGAGGTCGTCCTGCTTGCCCGGGTAGAGGAGCCCGAAGTCCTTCCGGTTGAGCGCGAACTCCGCGTCGCAGGAGACGCTGTCGCCTTCCACCTTGATCGTCGCCGGGAACGTGACGCCCTTCGTGACGCCGTGGAGGGTGAGGTTGCCGGTGACGGTGTGCGTCGCGCCCTTCTCGCCTCCTTTGTCGATCTTCGTCGAGACGAAGGTCGCCTTCGGGTAGGTGGACACCTCGAAGAAGTCCTTCGACTGGAGGTGGCCGGTGAGCCTCTCGTTGTCGGAGAAGATCGACGTCGCGTCGATGTTCACCTCGACCGAGCCCTTCTCGGGCGCGCCGTCCGGCGCCTTGATCGCGCCGCTGAAGGTCTTGAACCCGCCTTCGTGCTTCCCGGTGACCTTGGAGCCCGTCCAGGAGACCTTCGAGGTGCTCTGGTCGAAGGTGTAGGTCTTCGCGCCCGCGGTCTCGGTGATGCCCGTGCCGACGCTGGCGGGGGCCGCGTTCGTCGTCGGGATCGCCTCGGTCGTCGTCGCCTTCGACTTGTTCTTGGCGGGGTCGTCGCAGCCGACGGCGAGGAGCGAGGCGGAGAGGAGCGCGGCACCGGAGAGCGAGATGAGCTTGTTCATGGTCGGGTCCTTCACTTCTGGAGCACGAGAGAGACGTCGAGGTCGATCGTGACGTCGTCGCCGACGAGCACGCCGCCGGCCTCGAGGACGTTGTTCCACATCATGCCGAACTCGGAGCGCTTGATCTTCGTCCGGGCCGAGGCGCCGATCCGAGTGTTGCCCCAGGGGTCTTTGTTCGTCGCGGTCGGGCCGTCGACCGTCAGGACGACCTCTCGCGTCGTGCCGCGGAGGGTGAGATCGCCGATCACCTCGAGCCCCGTGTCCGCGCGCCGGACGGCCTTCGACGTGAACGCGATGACGGGGTGGTTCTCCGCGTCGAAGAAGTCTCCGCTCCGCAGGTGCGTGTCCCGCTGCGCGTCGCGCGTGCTGATCGAGGCCACCTCGATCGTCGCCGTGACCTTCGCGGTCTCCGGACGAGCCGCGTCGTAGACGACGCTTCCGGCGAGCTTCTGGAACTCGCCGCGGACGTTCGAGATCATCATGTGCCTCACGCTGAACGACGCCGTCGAGTGGGATGCGTCGATGCTCCACACCTGCGCCGTGGCGGCAGAGGTGGCGGTCGGCTGGGTCGCGGTGGTGGTCGTCATGGCCGGGTCTCCTTGTTCGCTCTCGTTGGATGCGAACGTGCCGCTCCCGTCGCGTCCGCACTAGGCGTGGAGATTCGAATGAACTGTTGTCACGCGGACAACAATCGCCGGATGGCCTCCCGGAAGGCCTCGACCGGCTGCGCGCCCGAGACGGCCAGCTTGCCGCCGAACACGGCGAACGGCACGCCGCGGATCCCCTGGCGCGCGGCGTCCTCGGCCTCGGCCTTCGTCCGCGCGGTCTCCTCCGCGTCCGCGAGGAGCGCGCGCGCCTCCTCTGCGGTGAACCCGTTCGCCACGGCCAGCCTCACGAGGACGTCCACCGCGCCGACGTCCTCGCCCTCGAGGAAGTAGGCCGCGAAGAGCCCCTCGGCGAGCGCGCTCTGCGTGCCCTTCGCCGCCGCCTGACGGAGGAGCGTGTGCGCGGCGATCGTGTTCACGCTCCGCCGCACCTTCGCGAAGTCGAGCGGGATCCCGCTCTCCCGCGCCATGGCCTCGACGCGGCCGAACATCTGCGACGGATCGCCCCCGTACTTCTTCCGGAGGCGCTCGCGGAGGTCCTCTCCCTCCGTCGGCGTCGACGGATCGAGGAGGAACGGGCGGAAGGTGACGATCGCGTCCGTGACCCCCTCCGCCTCGAGCGCCGCCTCGACCCGGCGCTTGCCGATGAAGCAGAACGGGCAGACCACGTCGCTCACGATGTCCACGGTCAGCGGCATCCGTCACTCCTCCGAAGGTCGCTCGGTCGACGACCAGGCCGGCACATCGCTCTCGTACCTGCCCTCGCTGGCGAGCATCGCCGAGATGCGCGCGTCGCCGAGGCCCATCGCAACGGCTGCCTCTCGGAAGGCCACGCGCTCGTCGTCCGAGAGCCCGTCCGCGTGCGCGACGCGTAGCGCGTTCCGCAGCGCACGCGAGCGCGAGGGCTCGGGGAGCCGCCGGACGAGCGACGCGACGTAGTCGTCGGGCCCGATCTCGTCGAGGGAGGCCATCTCCGTCGCCAGCACCTCGTGCATCACGAGGGGTGACACGAGGTCGCCGAGGAGCGCGCCGAGACGCGCGGAGAGCGCGCCGACCTCCGCGTCCGAGACGACGCCGTCGGCGGACGCGAGCAGGAGACAGAGCCCGATCTCTGCCGCTTTCTCGTCGGGAATCGACGTCATGACCGGCGCATCCTGGCACCGGGACCGTCTCCGCTCAAGCTCTGCCCGTGGAACAGGGACCCGCGCGGGGGCGTATGCTCCCTGCGTGGAGGAACGAGCGTCGGACGACCCCGAGGACGGCGTGGAGCTCACCGCGCGGCTCGTGGACGCCCGGACGTCGAACCGTGCCGCGCTCGGCACGACGGCGCTCGCGACCTTCTCGCTGCTCGCCATCGTCGTCGACGACCTGGGCTTCCCGCGCAGGATCCCGCTCTCGTCCGACGCGACCGGCTTCTCGGTCGTCGCGGCGCTCATGGCGCTCGTCGTCGTCGGGCCGTGGCTCCGGCCGGCGCGGCGACCGGGCCTCGTTCGGGTTCGCGTCGAGGGGAGCGCGGTGAGGATCGCCGATCGCGTCCTTCGCGCAGCCGACGTCCGTGCGGTGTCCGTCGCGCGTGCGGCGCGAGGCGCGAGCGTGGCGATCGCGACGTCCGCCACGCCACGGCTCGTGTTCCTCGAGCTCGCGTCGCTCGAAGAGGCGGAGATCGTCGCGCGCGCGCTCGGCGCGTCCGCGGAGCCCCGCGAGCTCGAGGGGGACCTCGCTTCGCGCGCGGGCGTCCGCCTCCAGGGTGTCGTCAGCGTGCTCCTCGCGGTCACCGGGCTCCTATGGATGCTCGGGGCGTTCGGCGCGTTGCCGTCGGTGTACAAGCTCGTCGGCGTGGCGGCGGTCACGCTCGCGCCTGCGTCTCTCGTCGTCCTCCTCGCGCGTCTCGCGCCGGCCAAGGGGCGAGCGCTCTCCGCCCTCGCGCTCTCGGGGCGCCACGAGGCGACGCCGTTCGACCGTCACGTCGCGCTCCACGCGAGGGCGGCGGACGCGGGGCCCGCGCCGCTCGGCCGAGAGAGCGCCGGGCCTCGTGCCGTGCTCCTCCGCCGCGGCGAGGCGACGCGCGCATGGCTCCGGCGGCTCGACGCCCTCCCGGTCGATCGGAGCGCCTATCGCGGGGACGCGATGTCGCGCGAAGCGCTCCTCGAGACGCTCGCGGACGACGCGGCGGCGGTCGAGGCGCGAGCCGGCGCCGCGCGGATCCTCGCGCGCCGCCTCGGAGAGCCCCCGCCCGAGCTCGTGAGGGTCGTCGTGGACCCGGACGTCCGGGTCCGGGTCGAAGCCGCCGTCTTCGAGGACGATCCCGAGGAGGCCGCGACGGAGCTCGATCGGCTCGGTCCCGTCTTCCGCGCGCGCTGATCGGCGTGACGCGCGCGCCGCATCGAGTATCCTCCGCCGCCATGAAGCGGACCATGCGCGGCCTGTTCGTCACCTCGCTGCTCCTCGTCTCCCTCGCCGGCTGCGACGAAGAGGAGAAGAAGCGGGAGATGCTCGCGAAGACCCAGGGCGACTCGGCCGCCGCGGCGATCGCCGCCGGGGGAGGCGATGCGTCGGTGACGGCGGCCATCCCGACGGCGTCGGCCTCCGCGAAGGAGGCGCCCCCGAAGGCGAAGGAGTGCAAGGCCGGCGACACGCTCGCCCTGGATGACCCCGACCTCGAGGCGGAGCTGCGGAAGAAGCTGAACAAGCTCCCCAAGGAGAACGAGAAGCCGGCGCCCCTCCGCATGGCCGACCTCGCGCAGGTGACGTCGGTGAACCTGACCAGCAAGGCCTCGCTCGACGAGCTCGATCCGTGTGTCTTCCCCAAGATGACGTCGCTCCGTCATCTCTACCTCGGAAAGGGGAAGCTCCGGGACCTCACCCCCATCGCGAACCTCGTCCAGCTCGAGTCTCTCCGTGCGTCGATCAACGAGGTCGAGGACCTCGCGCCGCTGACGAAGCTCGTGAAGCTCGATCGCGTCGACCTGGGACGGACGCACGTGCGCGATCTCGCGCCGATGGCGAACCTCGTGAACCTCACCGAGCTCGAGCTCGACGGCAACGAGATCACCGATCTCGCGCCGCTCGCGAAGCTGAAGAAGCTGGAGAAGCTCTCCATCAAGCGCACGAACGTCACCGACGTGAGCCCCCTCAAGGACCTCACGAAGCTGAAGTTCCTCTACATCGAGGGCGCGGCGGTGACGAACCTGGACACGCTCTCGCCGCTCGTCGGCCGAGGCCTCAAGATCGTCACGAAGTGACCCGAGCCGAGGCGTGAAGACGCTCGTCGTCGGCGCAGGCTCGGCCGGGGCCGTCATCGCGTCGCGCCTCACGGAGGACGACGGACACGAGGTCGTCCTCGTCGAGGCCGGCCCCGACTATCCGCGTGCCGGCGAGGCGCCCGACACGCTGCCCGTGGATCTCAGGCAAGGACTCCAGAACTCGCTCCACCGCCACGACTGGGGCTACGACTACCGCGCGACCGACCATCGTGTCTGGAGCGCGCTCCCGATGGGGTTCCCGCGTGGGAAGGTCGTCGGCGGCTCGTCCGCCGTGAACACGTGCATCGCGCTCCGGGGCATGCCCGGCGACTACGACGAGTGGGCCGCCGCCGGCCTCCCGGAGTGGTCGTGGGAGGCCTGCCTCCCCGCCTTCAAGCGGCTCGAGACCGACCTCGACTTCGACAACGCGTGGCACGGACAGGAAGGGCCGATCCCGATCCGGCGCCACCCGCCCGAGGAGCTCGTCCCCTGGCAGGCCACGTTCCTCGAGGCGTGCGAGGAGCTCGGGTATCCGAAGAGCGCGGACACGAACGATCCGACGACGACAGGGGCCGGGCCGCATGCGATGAACAAGATCGACGGCCAGCGCATGAGCGCCGCGCGGACGTACCTGCGGGCCGAGGTGCGGGCTCGCGCGAACCTGCGCATCGTCCCCGACACGAGCGTGCGACGCGTGCTCGTCCGGAACGGCGTCGCGCAAGGGGTCGAGGTCGAGCGCCACGGGCGCGTGTTCGTGCTCCACGCCGATCGCGTCGTGCTCTCCGCCGGCGCGATCGCGACGCCGGGCATCCTCCTCCGCTCCGGCATCGGCCCGCGCCGGGAGCTCGCGCGGCTCGGGATCGAGCTTGTCTCCGACGTGCCGGGCGTCGGCGCGCGGCTCCTCGACCACCCGGGGTTCGCGATCTTCTTCCGTCCGCTCGCGCGCGGCTTCTCGCGGGTCGATCACCCGCTCGTGCAGACCGTCTGCCGCTACGCGTCTTCGCTGACCGGCATCCCGAACGACATGCAGATCCAGCCGGGCTCGTTCGTTCCGCTCCCCCACCTGCCGCTCGCCGGCGTGACCATCGCCGCCGTCGTGGGCAAGCCGCGGTCGGTGGGGCGCCTCCGCTTCCTCTCCGCCCGCGTCCAGGATGCGCCCGTGATCGAGACCGCGCTCCTCTCCCACGAGGAGGACCGCGCGATGGCGCGGGGGGCGCTCCGGAAGGTCGCCGATCTCGCCCGCACGCGCGCGATCACGCGCGTGGCGAGGCCGATCTACCCGTCGAGCCGGCCCTTCGAGGACGACGGCACCTTCCGCGGAGCGATCGAGCGCATCACCGGGTCGGGCTATCACCCGTGCGGTACGGTCCCGATGGGGCGGGACGACGATCCCGACGCGGCGACGGACGGCCGCGGCCGCGTGCGAGGCGTCCACGGTCTCTTCGTCGCCGACGCGAGCCTCATGCCCACGGTCCCGAGCTCGAACACGAACCTCCCGTCTCTGATGATCGGCGAGCGGTTCGGCGTCTGGCTCCGCGAGCGGTGAGCGAGGTCAGGCCGCCTCGGCGCGCGCGAAGAGGCGCTCGATCGTCCGGTAGCGGTAGTCGAAGATCGTCGTGAGCTGCCGCTTCACGAACGCGACGTGGGCGATGGACCCGAGCGGCCCGAGGGGGAGATCGTAGTCGACGACGTCGCGCATGCGGGTCCCGCCCGGCGCCTCCTCGAACGCGTGGAGGTGATGCCAGAGCGCGTAGGGCCCCGATAGCTGTCGATCGACGAAGCGCACGCCGGGCTCCCACACGTCGATGCGCGTCCTCCACTTCATCGGCACGCCGAGGAGCTTGATCCGGTAGTCGATGAGCGCCCCCTCCGTCATGGCGATCGGCAGCGGCGTCCGGATCTCGAAGCCGAGCCACGGCGGCGTGATGCGCTCGAGGTTCTCGGCCTTCGAGAAGAACTCGAAGACCTCGCCCACGGGGCGGGGGACGACTTGCTCGCGCTCCAGTCGGTAGGGCATCGCACCCGGTCGGATGCCGCCGGAAACCCGAGGGTTGTCGCGGGGCGAGAGATCGCGCGAGGATGCTCACGCCGCGATCGGCCGGCCCCCGTCGATTTCGTGTCACCAGCGGCCCCGGTCGTCGCGTTGGCCCTCCGAACCCCCGGAGAACGCCACGATGACCCTCGCCCGTACGCTCTTTCCCTACCGCATGTCCGCAAGTCCCGAGCCTTCCTCCGCCGACGCTGGCGTCGCGGTCACGGACGCCCTCGGCAGGAGCTTGCCGTTCGTCTCCGCCCGCGTGAGGGCGACTGCCGGGGGCGGGCTGGCACGCATCGTCCTCGAGCAGACGTTCGAGAACCCTCACGACGAGACGCTCCGCATCACCTACCGCATGCCGCTCCCCGCGGACGGCGCGGTGAGCGGGTACGCCTTCGAGATCGGCGCCCGCACGGTCACCGGAAAGGTCGACCGCAAGGAGCGCGCGCGCGAGCGCTTCGAGGAGGCGCTCGCGGACGGGCGGACCGCGGCGCTGCTGGATCAGGAGCGCGCGGACGTGTTCACGCAGCAGATCGGGAACGTCCCCGCGCGCGCCACGATCGTCGCGCGCATCACGATCGACCTCCGCCTCGCCTGGCTACCGGAGGGCGAGTGGGAGCTCCGCGTGCCGACCGTCATCGGTCCGCGGTACGTGGTGACGAAGGAGGACGCGGCGGCCGTGGGCGTCCGCGTCGCGACGGCGGGCACGAGCGCGCGCGTCCACCTCGATCTCGTCGTGAGAGACGAGATCGAAGGTGGCGCGCCGACGTCGCCGTCGCATCCGATCACGACGACCCGCGGCGGCGTGACGATGCTCCGCGACGTCGGGGGCGCACGGCTCGATCGCGATCTCGTCGTTCGCTGGCGCGTCGCGAAGCCCGAGGCCTCCGCGGCGCTCGTCGTCGGTCGGCCCGACGACGGCCCGCACGCGGACCACGCGTACGGCCTCCTCACCGTCGTGCCGCCCGAGCCGCGCGCGGCGAAGGCGATCCCGCGGGACCTCGTCGTGCTCCTCGACACGAGCGGCTCGATGGGTGGCCAGCCGCTCGAGCAGGGCAAGCGCGTCGTCGCGCAGGTCGTGTCCGCGCTGTCGGCCGACGACACCCTCGAGCTCGTCGAGTTCTCGGACGCGCCGCGTCGCTTCGCGAAGGTCGCTCTCCCCGCGACGGAGGAGACGAAGACGAAGGCGCTCGCGTGGCTCCGCGCGCGAAAGGCCGGCGGCGCGACGGAGATGGAGGCCGCCGTGATCGAGGCGCTCTCGTCGCTCCGCCCCGGCGCGCAGCGGCAGGTCGTGCTCGTCACCGACGGGTACATCGGGGGCGAGCAGCGCATCGTGACGCTCCTCCACGAGAGCCTCCCGCGGTCGTGCCGGATGCACGTCGTCGGGGTCGGGTCGGGCGTGAACCGCACGCTCTCGACCTCGATCGCTCGCGCGGGCCGCGGCGCGGAGGTCCTGGTCGGCCTCGACGAGGACGCCGAGCGCGCGGCCAAGCGCCTCGTCGACCGCACGCGCGCGCCGGTGCTCACCGACCTCGTCGTCCTCGGCAGCGCGCTCGTCGACCACGCGCCAGCCCACGTGCCGGACGTCTTCGCGGGCGCGCCCGTCCTCGCCGCCCTCCGGCTCCGGCCCGAGGGCGGGACGATCACCGTGCGCGGCGCGCTCGCGGGCGGAGCCTGGTCGAAGACCGTGGAGGTGCCGCGGACGAGCCCCGGCAGCGGGGAGGCCGCCGTCGCCGCGCTCTACGCGCGCGAGGCGGTGGCGGACCTCGAGGTGCGGTGGACGATCGGGAGCGACACCGCCGCCGTCGACCGGCAGATCGAGAGCCTCGGCCTCGTCTTCCAGATCGCCACGCGGAAGACGTCGTGGGTCGCGATCGACGAGGTGCGCTCGGTCGATCCGACGAAGCAGGGCGTCTCGGAGGACGTCCCGCAGGAGCTGCCCTACGGCACGACGGCAGCGTCGTTCGGGCTCGAGGGGGCCACGGCGACCGCGGAGCGCGACGGCTTCGCCACGACGAGCACGCGGGCCACCGCGATGAAGGGGGCGGCGCCGCAGGCGATGAGGTCGCGCGGCGCGCCGATGCCGCCGAAGGCCGCCAGGGTGCCGTCGCCGGCCTCCATGGGAGGGGCGCCGCCGCCGAGCCCGCCCTCGGGCGCCGCGTTCGCGGTCGCGGACGCGGACGCGGACGAGGCGGAGGTGGACGCGCTCGCCCGGACGAGCGTGAAGAAGGAGGCGTCGTCGGAGCCTCGCCCGATGCCGGTCTCCGAAGCGCCGCCCGTGACGCCGAAGCGCAGGGCGCCGCGCTGGCTCGCCGTCGTCCTCCTCGTCCTCCTCTTCCTCGCGGCCTTCATCGTCTGGTGGGTCTCCCGCTGAGCGCCCTTCGTATGAACCTCGATCTCTACCTGCCCGCCATCCAGTCGCGCGACGCGGACGCGTTCGCGGCGTGGATGGCGGCCGTCGAGCCGCGCGTGCGCGGGAGCCTCCGCTCGTTCGCGGCGGTGGTGGACGTCGAGGCGGTGCTCCAGGAGACGCTCCTCCGCGTCTGGCAGGTCGCGCCGCGCTTCGTGCCGGACGGGGAGCCGGACGGGCTCGCGCGCCTCGCGGTGCGGATCGGGCGGAACCTCGCGGTGAGCGAGGTCCGCCGGATCCGCGCGCGACCCGCCGAGGACCTCGATGCGCTCCTCCTCGAGGAGGAGACCCACGACGATGCGCCGCCCGATCCGCTCCTCCGCGAGCGCATCCGCGTCTGCCACGAGGCGCTCCCCGACAAGCCGCGCCAGGCGCTCGACGCGCGCCTCCGCGGGGGCGGGGGCGCGAGCGACGCCGATCTCGCCGCGTCGCTCGCGATGCGGCTGAACACGTTCCTCCAGAACTTCGGCCGCGCCCGCCGCCTCCTCGCGGCGTGTCTGGCGAAGCACGGCATCCACGTCGACCCGGAGCTCGAGGCATGAGCGACATCCAAGGCCCCGGCGAGCCGCGCGACGACGACGACCTCCTCGTCGAGCAGGTCGCGAGCGCCTGGCGCCCGCGGTCGCGCGACGCGCTCCGCTATCACGCGGCGTGGCACGATCTCGGGCCCGAGGGCCGCGTCCGCGCCTTCGAGCGGGCCCGCGCGCTCCGGGAGGTCGAGGCCGCGCTCGACCCTCGCGGCCTCTCCACCACGGCCCGCGCCGTCCTCCGGAAGATCACCGGCGGGTGACGCCGGTCAACCCGTCTGCCGGACGAGCTCGGAGACGAGGAGGCCGGTCGCGACCGCGACGTTGAGCGACTCGACCGCCCCCGTGCCGCGCAGGGCGACCACCGCATCACACTGCGCGCGGACGCGACCGGCGAGCCCCTCGCGCTCGTTGCCGACGACGAGGATCGTCGGCCTCGCGAAGCGAAAGCCGATCGCGTTCGTCTCGGCCGCGCCGTCCGCGCCCACCACGCGGACGCCGCGCGCCCGGAGGCGAGAGAGCGTCTCGGCGAGGTCGGTCGTCCGCGAGAGCATGAGGTGCTCGACCCCGCCTTCCGCCACGCGGATCGCGTCGTCCGCGAGCGCGGGATGCGGCGCGGGCGCGCCGAGGAGCGCCGCGTCGACGCCGAAGAAGGCCGCCGACCGGAGGATCGCGCCGATGTTGTAAGGGTTCCGGACCCGATCGAGCGCGATCGCCGTGCCGCGATTGCGCGCGAGGATGTCACCGAGCTCCGCCGGGGAGAGCCATCGCCTCGGCCGCGCGTGGACGACGAGCCCCTCGTGCTGGCGCGTGCCCGCCGCGCGCTCGACCTCGTGCTCCGGCGACACCCGGACGAGCGCGGGGATCCGCGAGAGCGCCGCCGAGTCGCGCGCGAGATCCGCGATCTCGGCGCGGATCGCCTCCACACATTCGACCGCGCGCACGTCCTCCGGCCGCGCCACGATCAGCGCGAGGCCCGCGCGATGGCCGAAGACCCGCTCGTCGCCGTCGCCCGCGCGAGGCGTCTCTGGCGGACGCGGTCCACGAGGCGCAGATCCGCGAGGGGGAGGGCGGCGCGACATCGAGGCGGTTCTACCTCGCCTGTCGGCCTTCCGTCACGCGGATAGGGGCGTATGCTGCCGCCATGCAAGGCGACATCGCGCTCATCGGTCTGGCGGTCATGGGACAGAACCTGATCCTCAACATGAACGACCACGGCAACGTGGTGGTCGCCTTCAACCGTACGGTCTCCAAGGTCGACGAGTTTCTCGCGAACCAGGCGAAGGGCACGAAGGTCGTCGGCGCGGCCTCGATCGCGGACATGTGCGCGAAGCTGAAGAAGCCGCGCCGCGTGATGATGCTCGTCAAGGCGGGGCAGGCCGTCGACGACTTCATCCAGCAGCTCCTCCCGCACCTCGAGCCCGGCGACATCATCATCGACGGCGGAAACTCGCTCTTCCAGGACACGGCGCGGCGCGTGAAGGAGGTCGAGGCGAAGGGCCTCCTCTTCGTGGGCGCCGGCGTCTCGGGCGGCGAGGAGGGCGCGCGGCGCGGCCCGTCGATCATGCCCGGCGGCTCGCCTGCGGCGTGGGCGCACTTGAAGGACATCTTCCAGGGCGTCGCCGCGAAGGTCGACGGCGGACAACCCTGCTGCGACTGGGTCGGGGAGGGCGGCGCCGGCCACTACGTGAAGATGGTCCACAACGGGATCGAGTACGGCGACATGCAGCTCATCTGCGAGGCCTACCACCTCATGAAGGACGGCCTCGGCATGTCCCACGACGAGATGCACCGCGTCTTCGCGGAGTGGAACGAGGGCGTCCTCGACAGCTACCTCGTCGAGATCACGCGCGACATCCTGGCTTTTCGCGAGAACGGCGAGCCGCTCGTCGAGAAGATCCTCGACAAGGCGGGCCAGAAGGGGACCGGAAAATGGACCGTCGAGGACTCGATGGAGCACGGCATCCCCATCACGCTCATCTCGGAGGCCGTCTACGCCCGCTGCGTCTCCGCGCTGAAGGACGAGCGCGTCGCCGCGTCGAAGGTGCTCGCCGGTCCCGCCGGGACGGGCGGCCGCGTCGCGAGGATCGAGACCACGGACAAGAAGGCGTTCGTCGACGCCATCCGTGACGCGCTCTATGCCTCCAAGATCATCAGCTACGCGCAGGGCTACATGCTCATGCGCGCGGCCGCGAAGGCGAACGGCTGGCACCTGAACTACGGCGGCATCGCCCTCATGTGGCGCGGCGGCTGCATCATCCGGAGTCGCTTCCTCGGGAAGATCAAGGAGGCCTTCGACGCCGACGGCGATCTCGTGAACCTCCTCCTCGCCCCCTACTTCAAAGGCGAGATCGACCGCGTGCAGGCCGGGTGGCGAAAGGTCGTCGCGTCGGCGGTCACCAGCGGTGTGCCGGTCCCCGCCTTCGCGACGGCGCTCTCGTTCTACGACTCCTATCGCTCCGACCGGCTGCCGGCGAACCTCCTCCAGGCCCAGCGCGACTACTTCGGCGCGCACACCTACGAGCGCACCGACCGACCCCGCGGCGAGTTCCACCACACGAACTGGACGGGCCGCGGCGGCGGCACCTCGAGCACGTCGTACGACGCGTAGCTTGCGACGGTGGGCCGTCGGTCGAGCGTCATCGCGTCGACGGTGCCCCGCGGGACGCCCCGAATCCCGGCGTCGAGCGGCGTTGGCCTCGCGCTTGCTCCATCCTCGCGCATGTCCGACCGTGATCGCCCCATGTTCGTGCACGAGTCCACGAGCACCTCCGACGACGACCTCTGTCGTGAGGCCCGCACGCACCTCGCCCGCTCCCCGCACCTCCAGGTCGTGGCCGAGGTCCTCCAGAAGCTGCGCGCGCAGGATCTCCCCTGGTGGACCCCCGAGTCGCTCCGAGGGACGTGGAGCGCGCGCGCGCGCATGCGCTGGTACGCGCAGCGCCCCGACCTTCGCCAGAAGATCACCGCCGACCTCACGGGCCTCCCGCCCAACACGGCGCGGGTGAAGACGCCCGACTTCCAGGCCGACCTGCTCGACGCGGTGCTCGACAACGGCGACGTGGGCGCGGCCGAGCTCGAGCACGCGTTCCAGCCGGCGGACCTCGTCGTCTACGGCCCGGCCGAGCAGATGTGGACCGCGTTCCGCGAGCGTATGCCGTGGAACGAGGAGTCCCCCGTGCACCAGCGCCTCGTGGCCTGGCTGCTCCGCACGCTCCTCTCCGATCGCAGCCACATCGACGGCATGGCGCGAAAGCCGATCCTGACGCCGTGGGAGGTCCGCGCGGCCATCGATCCCGTGGTCTGGCAGACGCGTATCCCTGCGGACGTCCGCGCCGCGGTCGACGACGCGCGCCTCCGCCAGGAGCGCTCGCGCGCGCGCGAGCCCTTCACCACCCGGCAGGAGCTCTTCATCTGCACGCCCGACCACATCGCCGCCAGCGTTCCGCTGGTCGACCTCGAGGGCGTCGTCGCCGCCGCGGAGCGGAACATGGGCTTCGGGGCGCCGATGGCGAACGACGCGATGACGCCCGAGGCCGTCGCCCTCCCGAGCGCGCCGACCTCCGCGCGCGGCGACGGTGCCTGCGCGCCGCTCACGGTCGTCGGCGCGGGCGACCGGACGACGACGATGTTCCGTCCGTCGCGGGTCGTCGCGAAGACGGGGTGACGTCAGTCCCCGTGACCGCCGAGGTGCCCGAACCTCGAGATGGCCTTTCGTACGTCGAGGGGGTTGTCGGCGCGCGGATAGAAGAGGGGGACTTTGCCACGCGGCTCGAAGCGATCGCGCGTCGAGCTCGCGGCCGCGAGCCTCCGCACCTGCATGCTCTCGATCGTGGACTTCGGATAGCGGAACGCCTGGAACTTGGGGTCGTTCTCGGGCCGCGCCTGCACCTCCACGGGCACGAGCCCGGGCGGCGTGAACGGGCCTGCTCCGCGCGTGACCCACACCGGGTTCGTCAGCGCCCAGGCCGTGATCGGGAACACCTCGGGCGGGCGTAGGGCGCCGAACTCGTCGGAGCCGAGACCGAGCGGGCCGGCGAGGACGGCGACCGCATCGGTGAGGAGCACGGGCGGGACCTCGAGCGGCTTCACGACGGGGAACAGAGACTCGTAGCCGATGGCCTCGATCACGAACCACGAGTCGACGGGCGCCCCGGCCGCGTCCTTCGCGAGCTCCATGTCGAGCGCGCCGGCGAGCGGATCCTTCGCGAGGTCGCGCCTCGGATCGACGGGGACGACCGCGGCGATCGTCCCGTTCCGCCAGACGACGAGGCGCGCGACGCTCGCCCACGGCGCGCTCGTCAGGCGGTAGCCGAGCGTCACGCGTGCTGGGTCCTTCGCCTGGATCGTGCTGCCCATCACGCCGCGGACGGGGTCGTCGACCCAGAAGTCCACGAGCGGCGCGTTCGTCGCGACGACGCGGCGGGACTGCATCGCGTCGACGAGGCGCGACTCGCTCAGCGTGATCGGCCGGTCGTCGCCCACGAACACCATCGTCCGGAAGTGCCCCGCCTCGTCGCCGCCCGAGTGCGAGTCGCCGGTGCCGACGGCGATCGTGCGGGAGCCGAGGTTCAGGAGCGTGAACCAGTCGTCGACGAGGCCGGGGAACGCGGGCTGACCGTTCTCCTTCCGCAGGATCGTGCCGGCGGGAGGGACGTTCGCGGGGAGCTCGCCCGAGGGGAGCGCGTCCGGGACGCGGAAGTGGTGGATCTGCCAGAGCAGCTTCGAGCCGGCGACCTCCATCGCGTCGAACTTCTGGGAGAAGGCCGACGTCCCGTCGCGGGTGCGGAACGCGGGCCCCTTCGGCGCGATCACCTGCTGGACGAGCGTGGGCGGGAGCTCCTGACCCGTGAAGGGATCGCGCTGGTACTGCGAGAAGTACCCGAGGACGCCGTCCCGGGCGTGGTTCACCTGGACGATGGTTCGCTCGGGCCCGAGGCTCCCGCGCGCGCGGAGATCGTCGAAGATCTGATCCGGCGTCCGCCGCGCCCACTCGAACGAGCCGTGCGTGACGGGACCCGGGTCGTAGCGCAGCGGGTAGCCGTTGAAGTGACCGGACTCGAGCGTCGTCATCTCGAGGCCCACCATCGGGAAGAGCCAGTCGAAGAGCTCGTTCCGCGCGACGTACGGCCGGTAGTCGGTGACGAAGTTGTGGTCCGTCGCGACCGCCCACTCGACCCCCTCGGCGGCGAGCGAGCGGACGCGCTCGTCGAGGCTCATCCCCGAGTCGATGCTCTGGCGGCTGTGGATGTGGAGGTCCCCGGCGATCCAGCCCGTCGTGTCGACGACGCGACGGAGCACGTGGGTGACGGACGACGTCTCGCTGGGGAGGGCGGTGACCGTGGTCGCCGCGAGGTCCCATTCGGGTCCTCGGCTCGTCACGATGCGGTAGGTGCCCGGCCGGAGGAGGAGCTCGGCGGTCCCGCGGTCGGTGAACGCCTGCGCCTCGACGTACTGGCGCGTGCGTTCGTCGGCGGGATCGTCGTCGACGAGGTCGCTCGAGCGGAACGGCTCTCCCGCCTCGAGGTCGAAGAGGAAGTTCCGCGTGAGCTTGCCCACGTGCTCCGGCCCGTACGTGCCGATCGCCGACGCCTTCGCGGGGAGCGGATGACCTTCCGCGTCGACGACGCGGACGACGACGCGTCCCGGTGGCGTGCTCTCGAGTCGGAGCGGCGTCGACTGACCCTCCACGACGAAGAAGTCGACGAGGGGGGAGAGCGGCCTCCCGCTCCCCGTCACGCGCGCGCTGTAGCTCCCCGGAGGGATGTTGCCGCCGAAGGAGCCGTTCGCGCGGACGTCGTACTGCGCGAAGACCCGCCGAGGCCCGCCGCGCTCGGGGCGCTGGTAGACGACCACGCTCGCGCCCTCCGCCGGGACGTTCGTGCCGACGTCGAGGACCTGACCGCCGATCCGCCCCGACGGCGCGCGCCGGAGCCGGAGGACGCCGTCGAGCACGCTGCCGACGTCGCCGGAGCCGACGATGAAGTGCTTCTTCGTCGCGAAGGACTCGTTCGCGCGGAGCTCGGCGGGTGCGCTGTCGTAGTACATCCCGAGGAAGCCGTTCGCCGTGAAGGGGACGAGGATGCTCGTGTCGTTCACCGGGGAGCGCGCGTCGTCGTAGATCGCCTTCTTGCCGAGGACGAAGTTCCTCGGGCTCGCCGCCGCCGCGATCCCATAGCTCGCGCCCTCGCCGCGCGAGGCGACCCACTCGACGACGAGGCCCGGGAAGGCCGGGAAATCGACCTTCTTCCGGTAGGCGTCCTGGAGGCCGAAGCGCTGGTCGAATCCGACGCCCGGGAGCCAGACGTGGCTCGTCGCGCCGTAGAGCGCGATGTCGCCGATCGGGACGGTGAAATCCTGGACCGGGAGGTTCACGAGGCCGAGCAGCTGCGTCGCGAGCTCGGAGGGGAAGCGGAGCGCGCGGGGGCTGATGTTCGTGACCTCCAGCGAGACGTTCACCCACGTCGCGCCGGGCTCGAGCTCGTAGGTGATCGTGTAGCGCAGCTGCGGGCCGCTCGTGAGCGACTGAAAGTCGACGTTCGAGCCCGTGACCGCCCGGTTCAGGATCGCCGCGAGCTCGAGGAAGTCTCCCGCCTCGCCCACACACGTGATGCGCGCCGGCCCCCCGTCCTTGCCGTCGGCGCTCACGAAGACGGACTGCACGTCCACGGCCTGGACGAAGATCATCGGGAAGAGCTCCCCGAACTGATCGTTGCCGCTTCCCGCGCCGCTGGTGCCGGTCTCGGCGGGCCGCCGGAGGTCGGCGTCGATGAGGCTCCCGCCGTAGACGCCGAACCCGCGCGAGAAGCCCTGCCGCTGGACGACGAGCCTGACCTTCTCGTTCTCGATTAGGTAGTCGCCGACCTCGCCGAGGGCGCGCTCACCGCCGACGAGCTGCGCGCGGTTCGTGATCTGGACGGCGGAGGCGCCGCCGCTCGTGCTGCAGCCCGCCCAGGCCGCGAGCGCGAGGAAGAAGGGAGCGGCTAGGCGGGAGCTTTGCACGATGCGCGCCTCAGAACGTCACCTGGCCGACGAGCTCGAGGCGATCGTTCGAGAACGAGCGCCCGGACTCCTCGCCCGTGAACGTGTAGTTGACCCAGCCCTGGAGCGGGAGCCTCGTGCCGCCGACGCGCGCGCCGAGCGTGTGGTACTGGAGCCGCTGGAGATCGAAGCCGGCGTTCCCGCCTTCTTGCCACGGGTGGAAGTAGGCGTAGCGGTAGCCGGGCGCGACGAAGAGCGGGCCGAGCTCGATCCGGTACGCGGCCTGCGCGTGGAAGGCGAGCTGGACGCGCGCGGAGGTCGCGACGGTGGGGAAGCCCGTGCGGAGGCGCGTCGCCGCCGTGAAGAGCTCGAGGCCGTGGAGCTTCACGCCGAGGTCTGCGGTGAGACCGAGGTCCTCCTCGTTGTAGGTATCCGGCGGCGCGCCGACGCGGCGGTCGTTCCGGAAGAGCGCCGCCCCGAAGCGGACGTTCTTCGCCCACTCGACCTCGCCGCGACCGATGATGCCGACGCGCCCGTTGTCGTCGAGGAGCTGGTTCGACCCGTTCCCGTTCGTCAGCATCGCGTAGTACGCGACCTTCAGGCCGTCCGCGCGCCCGATGGGCTTCCCCGGCGACAGCATCACGCCGAGCTGTCGATCGAGCTGGATGCCGTTCACCTGGAAGCCGCGGCCGGTGGGGACGCCGTCGACGCCCACCGCGCGCGACGCGAACATGAGGTCCTGCGCGCCGCGGAGCTCCTCCTCCTGGAACGGCGCCTTGAACTGGCCGACCTGGAGGCCCACCCACGGGATCGGATCCCAGCGCACGAGCGCGTCGCGGAGGCGCACCGACAAGGAGCCGATCGGCGTGTTGGGAGAGGAGAGCACGTCGCTCGCGCCCTCGACGGACACGCGGAACGTCACGCCGTACTCGGTGTTCCGACCCTGGGCGCCGAGGCGGGCGCTGTCGAGGACGAAGCCGTTGTTCTGGCCGATGAAGTCGTAGCGATCGTCGGGGTGCGTCCAGTCGTAGCCGGCGCGGAGAAAGCCGTAGACGCCGAACTGCCACGGCCCGTCGGCCTTCTTCGGCTCGGGCTGGCCCACCGGCGTCGGCTGGATCTGGTCCGGCGTCGGCGTCGTGAGGGTGCCCTTCACCTCCTCGAGGGACTCGCCGTCGCGCGCGAGGGCGGGGCGTCCGGAGGCGAGCGCGGCGATGAACGAGACGGTCACGAGCAGAAGACGACGATGGCGCATGGATCGGAAGAGCGAGCTCAGGGGAGTCGGGAGGCGAGGAGCAGGGAGGCGCGCGCGAGGAAGAGGACGGTGCCGGTCACGCCGACGGCGTAGGCCGAGACGTTCGCGAGGACCCGGTCCGTCGTGAGACGGCGCGAGGCCGCGACGAGGACGAGCAGGACGGCGAGGACGAGGGCCTGTCCGAGCTCGACGCCGACGTTGAAGCCCACGAGGCCGAGCGCGACGGCGTCCTCGGTGAGCGCGCCGTCCCCGAGCGCGGTGGCGAAGCCCAGGCCGTGGACGAGGCCGAAGGCGGCGGCGAGGAGCGTCCGTCCGCGCGTCCGTGGCGCCGTCGCGTCGTCCGGACGCAGGTCGAGGGCGACGAGGACGAGGCTCGCCGCGATGGATGCCTCGGCGACGACGACCGGGACCTGGAGGACGCCGAGCGCCGTGGTCGTCAGCGTGAGCGTGTGCGCGAGGGTGAACGCCGTCGCGGTCCGCACGAGCTCACGGGCCGCCGTGGTGAGCCGCCCGCGCGCCGCGGAGGCGGCCTGCCAGACGAGGGCGAGGAGGAAGAGGACGTGATCGACGCCCGACGTCACGTGCTCGCCGCCGAGCCGCACGTAGCGGACGAGGACGCGCGCCGTCGACTCGCGACCGGGGAGGACGAGGCGAGGGGACCGCGGGGTGAGGACTGCGCCGGTGCTCGCGCCCTCGCGTGTCGTGACCCTCGACACGAGCACGCCCTCCACGCTCCAGCCCGTCGCCTCGAGCGCGACACCCGCGACGCCACGGGGACAGCGGACGAGGAACGAGCGGCCGCGGAGGTCCTCGACGGAGCACCCGTCGGCGTCGAGGCGGAGCCCGGCTGAGGCGTGCTCGCCGTGGAAGGTGGCGAGCGCCTCGGTCTCCGAGGTGAGGGTGACGTCGAGGTAGGCCGTACGTGTCCCGTGGGCATGCGCCGTGGTGGGGAGGACGAAGAGGACGAACAGCGCGAACGCGAGGAGGAGGCGCATCAGTCGACGTCCTCTCCGCGCGGGCTGCCCGCCTCGTCGAAATCCCGTACGTCGAAGGCGGGAGCTCCCTCGAGGGGGGCGACCTCGAGGACGTAGCGGCGCGCGGCGCGCGCCACGGCCGCTCGGCGCGCGGCTGCGCGACGCTTCTGCGACACCGCCTCTGCGGCCTCCAGAGCGAGCTCGCCGTCCGTCGGCGCGCGGCGTGACACGACGCGCACGACGTAGAAACCCCACGCCGTGGCGATCGGGGGCGACCACGTCCCGAGCTCGGCGCGCGCGGCGTGCTCCGCCACGCGCGGCGAGACGACCCGCGCGAGCTCGGTCTCCGTCCACGTCGCTCGCGCGGGGACACCGGCGAGCGCGAACCTCCCCGTCGCGAGCGGCTCTCCCTGCGCGAGGCGCTTCGCGAGAGCGTCCGCCTCCGCCTGCGCGCCGGGCCGCTCCGTGGCGATGAACGCGAGCTCCACGTCGAGCCGCGGTCGCGCTCCGGCTCGTTCGACAGAGACCTCCTCGGCCGTGGGCGGGCTCGACTTCGCCGTCCCCTCCGCGAGGTCCCCCATCAAGCTCGCGAGGCGGGCGTTCACGATCGAGTCGTCGTCGCCGAGCGCGAGGCGCCTGCCCTCCGCGGCGAGCACGCGCTCGGCGACGAGGTCGCGGAGAACCTCGCGCGCCTCGTGGGTCGCGAGCGCGCGTCCGCGCTCGGCGCGCGCCTTCGCGAGCGCGTCCTCCATCGACGTCCGGGTGACGACGATGCGCCGCCCGTCCTTCTCGGCGGGCGCGACGAGCCAGAGCCCGCCCCCGAGCAGGAGGAAGTGCACGAGCCTGTTCCGGAGGAGCGCTCGCGACCAGGCGAGGACGCGTGTCATGGGTTGCCGGTGATGGTCAGGTTCCAGGTGGCCCCCGGAGGGCACGGGCCGGAGGCGCTCGCGACGGCGAGGACCAGCGTCCGGCTGTCGTCGTTACCGTTCGCGATCGAGCCCTCGCCCCAGGACAGCGAGATCGTCTCGGCCGTGTTCCCGTTGGTCTCGGCGCGCGCATGGGGCGAGCCGCACGCGAGCTCGTCTCGCCCCGGATCGAGGAACGCATAGAGATCGAAGTCGTGACCCGCGGGGGACAACCCGACCCGCACGCGCATCGCTCTTCCGAGCGCGCCGTTGTCTTGCTCGGTGACGCGGACGCGCACGTACTCTGCGCACGTCCCCTCCGCCACGAGGGGCGTCGACGGCGCGTCGCCGGCCACGGTGCCGAGGTCACGCGCCGTCGTGCACGTGTTCGTCGGCGCGGCCGGCGGGTCCGCATCGGGTCCTGCGTCGCGGAGGGGAAGGGAGGTGCCCCCGTCTTCCTCGCACCTCGCATCTTCACCACAGGCCGGGGCACCGTCGCGCACGCTCGCCGGATCGATCGGCAGGTTCTTGAAGGGCGCGTAAGGCTCCCCCTGGAGGAGCTCGCCGCCGTCACAACCCGCGAGCGCACCGACGAGCACGATCGGAGCCGCGCAGCGCATGACCTCTCCTCTCTACCATGGATGACCCGTGCCGCGGACGAGCTCCGACCGACCGGTGTGGCACGTCGGTTGCGACCACGTGTCGACCATGGAAAAGCCGACGAACGATCAGGGTCGCGAGCGCCAGCATGCCGCCGGCGCCCGCGGTGCGAAGGTGCGGGGCGGCATCGGCCGGATGCTGTCGAACGCGGAGGTCGTCGACGAGGCGAGCACGTGTGACGACGCCCCGCCTTCGAGCTGCACCCACGGGGCCGTGCAGGCTCACGTCGCCCAGATCGAGCGGCACGTCGGAGCGCTCCTCGGCGAGCCCGCCCTCGAGGAGGAGGGCAAGGCGCGCGAGGAGGAGGGGATCAGCGCGGCGGCATCGAGGTCCGTGCATCCTGCACGGAAATGAGGATCACGGTGATGTTGTCCTTCCCGCCGTGCTCGTTCGCCTTCGTGATGAGGCCCTCGACGACCTCGCTCGGGGCCTTGCCGCTGCGCATGGCGTTGCCGATGCCGACGTCGTCGACCATTTTCGTGAGGCCATCCGAGCAGAGGAGGTAGATGTCGCCCGGCTCGGGCTTGCAGAGGATGACGTCGATCGGGACCGTCGGCCAGATGCCCACCGCGCGGCTCAGGAGCGACGCGTTGGGGCCCGTCGCGCCGAGGTCGCGCATCGTGTGATCACTCGTGATCTGCTTCAGCTGGTTCGCCCGCATCCGGTAGAGCCGGCTGTCGCCGACATGGCCGACATAGAGGCGCTGCTTGCTCGGCGAGAAACGGGCGGCGCAGATGGTCGTGCCCATGCCCTCGAGCTTCCGATCCGACTCGGCCTTGTCGAGGATGGCGGCGTTGGCAGCCTGGATCCCACGGGCGAGCTCCGAGGCCGCGACTGGGATGCCGTGGTGGGGGTCTCCTTCGAACTCGTTGTTCGCGAAGGCCTTCTCCAGCGTCCGGACCGCGAGCTCGCTCGCGATCTCGCCGCCGGCGTACCCGCCCATGCCGTCCGCGACCGCGTAGACGCCGCGGTCGACCATCACGAGGAGGTTGTCCTCGTTGCGCTTCCGGCGGAGACCGCGGTCCGTCTGCGCCGTCGCGCTGACGAGGATGAACGGGTTCGCCTTCTCCGGCTCGTCCTCGGCGGCCGCGTCGTCGTTGACGATCACGTTGGTCGGGGGCTGGAGGACGGGCCGCTTCGGCCGGAGCATGCCGACCTTCGTGGGGTCGACCTCCTCGTCCGACTCGACGTCGTCGTAGATGAGGGCGGGGACGGCCGGCGGGGACGGCTCGGGCGCCTTGCGGGAGCCGCTGGCCTTCCCGGCGGCCTTGGCCTTCCGCGGCGCGGGCTGCGCCTCCTCCTCTTCCTCCTCGTCGACTTCGATCTCGACGGCCGCCGCCTTGCGCGCCCTCTTCCTCGGCTGAGGGGGGGGGCCGCTCGAACGACCGAGGAAGTAAGCTGCAGCGAAGACGACCGCAGCACCAACGACGACGAGTACCCAGTCCGGCATGCGCTCCCCTGAGGAATCCTGGAACTACCGAGGCCAGACTACATCAACGAGACGCGGATGTGGCAAAGTCCGGAGCAGGCGAACACGCGGTTTTCTCACCGGTGTCCCGTCCGAAGGCTAGGGAACACCGAGCCTCCTCGCCTCGCGCGGACGCGCACATGACGTCACCTCCTTCCACGGTAGCGCCCTCGGTCGTCGAGCTCCCCGTTCAGGGAATGACGTGCGCGACATGCGTGGGGCGGGTCGAACGTGCCCTGCGCTCGTCGCCCGGCGTGGCGACCGCCGAGGTCAACCTCGCGCTCGGCCGTGTGCGTGTCGGCTTCGACGGCGACACGACCCGGCCGGAGCTCCTGGCCGACGCCGTCCGCGACGCGGGCTACGAGGTGCCGTGGCTTCCGGCGCCGGGCGAGACGGCCGGCGTGGCGCGACGCGACGACACCGCGGATCAGGAGCACGACGCCCTCCGCCGCGACCTCGGCTTCGCCGCGGCGCTCGCGGTCCCGCTCCTCGTCCTCGGGATGTCCCACGGTCTCCTGCCGTTCGCGGCGACCCCGGCGGGGAGGATCGCGCAGGGCGTCCTCGCGACCGCGATCGTCCTCGGTCCCGGGCGGCGCTTCGCCCGGCTCGCCTTCGTGGCACTCCGTCACCGCACGAGCGACATGAACACGCTCGTCACGCTCGGCGCCGGAGCGGCCTACTTCTATTCGATGGCGACGCTCGTGGGGACGGGGCACGGTCACCTCTACTTCGAGGCGGCCGGCGCGATCCTCGCGTTCGTGCTCCTCGGCAAGGTGCTCGAGAGTCGCGCACGCCGTCACCTCGCGGACGCCGTGCGCGCGCTCGTCGCGCTCCAGCCGAGGATGGCGCGACGGGTGCGGGGAGACGTCGAGGAGGACGTCCTCGTCGAGTCTCTCTTCCGCGGCGACGTCGTTCTGGTCCGGCCTGGGGAGCGCCTCCCCGCCGATGGCCTCGTCGAGCGAGGCGCGGGCACCGTCGACGAGTCGATGCTGACGGGAGAGAGCATGCCCGTGGACAAGGCGCTCGGCGACCGCGTGCACGGCGGCACGATGAACGGCGCCGGCGCGCTCCACGTCCGGGTCACGAGCGTGGGCAGGGACACCGCGCTCGCGCGGATCGTTCGCGCCGTCGAGGAGGCGCAAGGTCGGCGGGCGCCGATCGCCCGCGTCGCCGACGTCGTCGCCTCGTGGTTCGTCCCGGTCGTGCTCGTCCTCGCGACGACCACCCTCGTCGTATGGCTCGCGCTCGGCGTCGGCATGTCACTGGCGCTCGAGCGGTTCGTCGCGGTGCTCGTCATCGCCTGTCCTTGCGCGCTCGGCCTCGCGACCCCCGCGGCCGTCGCCGTCGGTACGGGCCGCGGCGCCGAGCTCGGCGTGCTCGTCAAGGGGGGCGAGGCGCTCGAGACGGCGAGCCGCGTCGACCTCGTCCTCCTCGACAAGACGGGGACGCTCACGGAGGGCAAGCCGTCGCTCACCGACGTCGTGCCGCGCGACGGGGTGACGCCCGACGAGCTCCTCGCGCTCGCCGCCGCCGCGGAGCGCGGGAGCGAGCACCCCGTCGCGCGCGCCGTGCTCGAGGGCGCGCGCGCGAAGGGACTCGTCGTCGCGGATGCGCTCCACGTGCGCGCGGAGTCGGGGCGGGGCGTGTCGTCGGAGGTGCGGGGCGTTCGCGTCCTCGTCGGGAGCGCCCCATGGCTCGTCGAGCTCGGGCTCGATCCGTCGCCGCTCGAGCCCGAGGCCGCACGCCTCGCCGCCCGGGGGAGGACCCCGTTCTTCGTCGTCCGCGGCGACGAGGTGATCGGGCTCGTCGCCGTCGCGGATCGACCGCTCGCCTCCGCCCGCGCCGCGATCCTCGAGCTCGGCCGCCTCGGCATCGCGGTCGAGATGGTGACGGGCGACCGCGAGGAGACGGCGAGGGCGATCGCGCGTGAGGTCGGGATCGAGACCGTGTCGGCGGGGGTGCTCCCCGAGGGCAAGGCCGGCGTGGTCCTCGCGGCGCGGGCGCGTGGCCACGTCGTCGCGATGGTGGGCGACGGCATCAACGACGCCCCTGCGCTGGCGGCGGCGGACGTCGGCATCGCCATCGGCACGGGGACGGATCTCGCCGTCGCGACCGCGGACGTCGCGCTCCTCCGCGGCGGGGTGGCGTCGCTCCCGACCGCGCTCCGGCTCGCGCGGGAGACGCTCCGCACGATCCGGCGAAACCTCTTCTGGGCCTTCGTCTACAACGTCGTCGGGATCCCGCTCGCCGCAGGGCTCTTCGTGCCGATCACGGGCTGGCAGCTCTCGCCCGTCGTCGCGAGCGCGGCGATGTCGCTCTCGAGCGTGTCGGTGCTGGCGAGCTCGCTTCGGCTCCGCCGCTTCGGTCAGGGCGCGACGACGAGCTCGAAGTCGTCGTAATCGGCCTCGGCGACGGACTTCGTGCCGTCCGCGTCGGTCACCACGCCGACGTAGAGGACCTTCTGCCCCGCGCACGAGCCGTTGTATTCGCTCTTGTAGAGTGCACACAAGTCGACGCTCTCGCTCTGCCAGGCCGCCCCGGCCGGGTCGGCGCGGAGCGGGACTTGGAGGAGGCCGCGCTGGTGCGTACCGCGCGGCCCGGGCTTCGCGAGCCAGCCGAGCTTGAACCCCTTGCCGCCCGAGAAGACGCCCGGCTTCTCGAAGACGACGTAGACGCTCGCGCCGAGATCGAGCCACGGGTCGCCGCCGACGCTGGGGTGCTGCGTCACGCGCCAGCGCCACTTGAGCGCGCGCACCTTGTCGAGGGCGATGCCGTCGCTCGCGAGCGCGCGGCCGAAGTGCATCGCCGGCGTCTTGCCCGTCTGCGCGTCGTGGCGCGCGTGGAGCCACGACGCGCCGGCCTCGTCGCGCTGGACGCCGTAGACCTTTGCGAGGTCGCCCGCCTTGTGCCCCGACGGGTCGCCCCAAGGGGGCGGCTGCCGGAAGGTCTCTGCCCACGCGACCCTCGCGTTCTCGTCCGCGTGGGCGACGGCCGGCAGGGCGACGACGAGGGCGAGGACGGCGGAGCGGGTCAGCGTCACGCCTTCACCCTAGCGCCGGGCGAGAGGGCGCTCCAGGTCGACCGTGCTCGAGCTCGCTCTTGCCCTGCGCTCGGCGGCGTTGCGGTACGCTCGCGCCGATGTCCGAGCACCCTTCCGTGATGCCCGAGCGGATGACCGACCCGTCCGACGCGCTCGTCTTCTTCGGCGCGACGGGCGACCTCGCGTACAAGAAGATCTTCCCGGCGCTCCTGTCGCTCGTGAAGCGCGGCCGCCTCGACGTCCCCGTCGTCGGCGTCGCGAAGTCGGGGTGGAATCTCGAGCAGCTTCGGGCGCGCGCGAGAGAGAGCATCGCGACGAACGGGAAGCTCGACGAGGCCGCCTTCGCGAAGCTCTCGGCGCAGCTTCGGTACGTCGACGGCGACTACGGAGACCCGGCCACCTTCCAGAAGATCCACGAGGAGCTCGGCGCGGCGAAGAGGCCGACCCACTACCTCGCGATCCCGCCGAGCATGTTCCCCGTCGTCGTCACGCAGCTCGCGAAGGCGTCGTGCTGCGGCGAGGGCGCGCGCGTCGTGGTCGAGAAGCCGTTCGGGCGCGATCTCGCCTCGGCCCGCGCGCTCAACAAGACGCTCCTCGGCGTCTTCCCCGAACGCTTCATCTTCCGCATCGACCACTACCTCGGGAAGGAGGCCGTGCAGAACATCCTCTACTTCCGCTTCGCGAACGCCTTCCTCGAGCCGCTCTTGAACCGACAGTACGTCGAGAACGTCCAGATCACGATGGCCGAGTCCTTCGGCGTCACGGGCCGCGGGAAGTTCTACGAGGAGACGGGCGTCATCCGCGACGTCATCCAGAACCACCTCCTCCAGGTCGTCAGCTACCTCGCGATGGAGGCGCCCGCGGGCACCTACGCGGAAGCGATCCGCGACGAGCAGGCGAAGGTGCTCAGGAACATCCGGCCGCTCTGCCACGAGAACATGGTGCGAGGGCAGTTCGACGGCTACCGCGACGAGCCCGGGGTCGCGAAGGACTCGTACATGGCGACGTACGCCGCGCTGCGCCTCTACGTCGACTCGTGGCGATGGGAGGGGGTGCCCTTCCTCGTGCGGGCGGGAAAGTCGCTGGCCACGACGTGCACCGAGGTCATGGTCGAGCTCAAGAATCCGCCGCAGGTGGTCTTCCAGGAGGCCGCGCCGAGGATCGGCAACACGCTCCGCTTCCGGCTGAGCCCGAAGGTCACGATCGCGCTCGGCGCGCGGGCGAAGGTCCCGGGGGAGGGGATGACGGGGGCGCCGACCGAGCTCGCGTTCACCGAGGAGCCCGAGCAGGGGACCGCCGGGCGGATGGACGCGTACGAGCGTCTGCTCGGCGACGCGATGCAGGGGGACGCGACCCTCTTCGCGCGGCAGGATGTCGTCGAGGCGGCCTGGGCGATCGTCGATCCCGTCATCCACGGCCCGAGCGATCTCCACCCGTACGCCCCGGGAAGCTGGGGGCCGCCCGAAGCCGACCGACTGGTCGCCGACATCGGCGGATGGAATCCGATCGTGGGCTGACCGGGGCCGTGACCCGTTTCCGGCGCGCGGGCGACGAGAGGGGAGAGACCACGCCCCACCTGGCGTGGTGCTCGAGCTACCCGTGCCCCGACTCCTCGACGCTCCCCCGCTCTCCTCCGCGCCCGAGTCGGGTGTGAGGCTGGTGGTGCGAAGGGACGAGGGGGTCTGCTACCCAGGGCTCGTGGACGAGGACCCGCTCCGGAGCCAGCTCACCGCGACGCTCGCGGGGGACAGGGCCCAGACGCGAGCGCTCCTCGTCGCCGTGTCGCCCGCGATGCTCGGGGTCCTCCGCGCGCTCCTCGGCGCGGGGAACCCCGACATCGACGACGTGCTCCAGGAGGCCCTCGTCGGCTTCGTCCAGGCCCTCCGCTCCTTCCGCGGCGAGTCGTCCGTCCTGCACTTCGCGCGGTCCGTCGCGCTCCGTCGCGCGCTCGATCACAGGCGATCCCGGGCGCGGCGTGGGGTGACGTCGGAGCTCGACGAGGAGAGGATGATCGGCGACGCGCCGTCGCCGGTGGCGAGCTTGCTCTCCCGCGTGAGGCGCGACGCCTTCCGCGCCGTGCTCGACGACCTCCGCCCCGAGCAGGCGGAGACCTTCGCCATGCGCGTCCTCTTCGGCTACTCGATCGAGGAGATCGCGGCCGAGACGAGGGCACCCCTCGAGACCGTCCGGAGTCGGCTGCGCCTCGCGAAGGCGGCGATCCGCGGGCGCATCGAGGATGATCCCACCCTGCTCGAGCTCTCGGAGACGGACGATGAAGAAGAGTGATCCCGTCGCCGCTCCACTCCGCGACGCGCTCGAGGAGGAGGCTCGGCCCCAGGCGAACGACGACGTGCTGCTGACGAGCGCGATCGACCGCGCGATGGCGAAGCTCGCGGCGGACGAGGCCGCGGTGCCGGCGCCGCGACCCACGGCCGAGCGCCTCGCGCTCGTGAGCCGTC
>JALHPN010000018.1 GCA_022842465.1 Polyangiaceae bacterium
GCGGCGCCCGCGCCGGCGGCTTCGGCGAGCGCGGCGCGCAAGGCGGGCGGCTCAGCCTCCTGTGGCGCGGGCGGGTGCAGCGCCGACATGAAGAAGCCGCGCTGATCGCGGAGAGCGCTCGTCGCCTCAGGCGAACCACGCCTCGGGCACGCGGCCGTCGAGGCAGTGGATCGTCCGCGGCCGCCAGGGCGACGAGCCGTGAGCGCGAACGGGCGCGGACGGCGTGCCCTCCGAGAGGCCCTCCGCGGGTGACCAGTCGGGCCGATGACCGGGGCGGAGCCCGTGGAGCCCGCTCTGCAGCGCGCCGATCACGTGCGTGTGACCTGCGACGCGTGCGCCGAAGAAGTCCGCCATGCGCTCGGCGAGGTCGAGGCCCGCCTCGGCGCCGAACGCCTCGCACGTGCGGAGCCAGACGAGCGCGCCGCCGCCGGGGACGAGACGCTCGCGGAGGCGCTCGAGGGACGCATGGAGCGGATGGAGGGACCGGAACGCCGCTGCGTCGAGGCCGTCGCGATCGACGAGCACCTTCCCCCATCGACCGTGACCCCAGTACTGGATCTCCTCGATCGGCGCGCCGTCCGTGGCCTCGTCGCTCACGAGCCATGCGAGCGCCTCGCTCCAGCTCGAGACGCCCTTCACGGCATCGAGGCGCCGCATCGCGCGGTAGAGACGCGCTCCGCTCGTCCAGGCGGTCGACAGTCCGACGGGGAGGCGAGCGCCGACGCACGTCCGGTCGAAGACGAGGAGCCGGCGACCGCGCGGGGGCATCGTGGTGAATGGCAACGGTTCCGCGCCGCCACGTCAAGGAATGCGACCCGACGCCGCCGCAATCTGCAACGGATCGGCCCTCCACGCGCATCGGGGCATCGGCGGGCCCCGTGTCGTGGCATGGTCTCCTCCCACGACCGAGCGCGCCGACGATGAACGATCACGCAGCCACGACCCAGCACTGGATCAACGTCGCGCGGCACACGCCGCTCGGCCTCCTCTGCGACCTCGACGGCACGCTCGTCCCCTTCGCGAGCTCCCCCGAAGAGGCCCGCCCCGCAGCCGAGGTGATCGCGCTCATCGAGGAGCTCGCGAGCCTGCCGGGCGTGACGCTCGCGGTCGTCAGCGGTCGCCCGAAGGACTGGCTCGAGCAGTTCTTCCCGACCTCGAACGTCCTCCTCGTCGCCGAGCACGGCGCGCAACGGCGCGGTGCAGGGGCGTGGGAACAGATGAGCGGGCTCGACGCCGAGCCGCTCGAGGCGCTCGGCCTCGAGCTCGACCGGCTCGCCGCGGCCCACGCCGGCGCGCTCGTGGAGCGGAAGGCGACGACCGTCGCCATCCACTACCGGAACGTGCCTCGCGGCCATCGCGGCGCGCTCCTCGTCGAGATCTACGGCACGGTCGATCGCTTCTGCGAGACGCACCCGTCCTTCGAGCGCCTCGAGGGTCGCCTCGTCGTCGAGGTCCGCCCGAGCATCGTCAACAAAGGCTCGGCCGTCTCCTGGGTCCGCGCGCGCGCCGGCGCCGACGCGCGCATCGTCGCGTTCGGTGACGACCTCACCGACGAGCACATGTTCGTCGCCCTCGGCGGCACGGACGAAGCCGTCGTCGTCCGCTACGGCGACGCGCGCCCCACGGCCGCGCGCTGGGAGCTCGAGGGGTCGGACGAGGTCCACGCCGTCCTCCACTGGCTCCTCGGCGTCCGCCAGGAGCACACGCCGCCACCGGCGGTGCTGCCGCGCGAGGTGCATCCCCAGGCGCCGTCCTCGGGCGACGCCGCGCACGATCTCGTCGTCATCTCGAATCGACTCCCCGAGCTCCGTCACGTCGACGGCGAGGACGGCCGCAAGAAGAACGTCGGCGGCCTCGTCTCCGCGCTCGAGCCCGCGCTCCGGTCACGCGGCGGGATGTGGCTCGGCTGGAGCGGCCGGACGGTCCCGGACGCGCAGCCGCGGAGCGCGGGGACGATCGAGGAGGACCCGGCGGAGGCCGGCGGCGTCCAGCTCGCTTCCTTCGACTACAAGGAGTCCTGGTACCGGAGCTACTACGGCGGCTTCTGCAACTCGACGCTCTGGCCCCTCTTCCACTCGTTCCCGTCGCGCGTGCAGATCAAGGACGCCGACTGGCAGGCCTACGTCGACGTGCACGAGGCCTTCGCCGACGCGACGACGAAGCTCGCCGGCCCGCGGGCGATGCTCTGGGCGCACGACTACCACCTGCTCCTCTTCGCCCGCGCGATGAGGCGACGCGGCCACGCCGGTCCGATCGGGCACTTTCTCCACATCCCCTTCCCGTCCCTCGACATCTTCTCGATGCTCCCGTGGGCCGCGGACATGATCGACGCGATGCTCGACTACGATCTGCTCGGCTTCCACACGCCCGGGCACGTCGCGAACTTCCTCGCGTGCGCCAGCGCGCTCTTGCCGGCCAAGGTCGCCGACGAGGTCGTCCAGCACCGGGGTCGCTCCTGTCACGTCTCGGCGATGCCGATCGGCATCCTCCCCGACACGTTCCAGGAGCCGCCAGAGGCATCGGCGATCGAAGAGGTCCTCGGCCTCATGCGCTCGCTCGGAGACGCCGCGCTCGTCCTCGGCGTCGACCGGCTCGACTACACGAAGGGGATCCCCGAGCGTCTCAACGCGTTCGGGCGGCTGCTCGAGAGGAAGCCCGAGTGGCGTCGCCGGGTGTCGCTCGTCCAGGTCTCCGTTCCCTCGCGCGCAGACGTCCCGCTCTACGCCGAGCAGCGCGCGATGATCGAGTCCATCGTAGGCCGCATCAACGGCGAGTTCGGGGAGGCCTCGTGGGTCCCCATCCGGTACCTCTACCGCTCGTACCCGCAGGCGCAGCTCGCGCAGCTCTATCGCGCCGCGCGCGTCGGCTACGTGACGCCGCTCCGTGACGGGATGAACCTGGTCGCGAAGGAGTACGTCGCGGCGCAGGATCCGGAGAACCCGGGCGTGCTGCTCCTCTCGCAGTTCGCGGGCGCAGCGGTGGAGATGCGGGATGCGGTGCTCACGAACCCGTACCACGCCGACGGCATGGCCCGCGATCTCGACCGCGCCCTCCGCATGCCGTACGAGGAGCGGAAGGCCCGGCACGTGAGGTTGCTCGCGACCGTCCAACGGTCGAACGCGGTGACCTGGGCCGAGGGCTTCCTCGACGCGCTTGCGGCGTGCCGCTGAGTCGTCTCTCCTTCGAGGGGTGAGAGTCGCGATCGCGGGGATCGTCGCCGTCACCCTCGCGGGCTGTGGGGGCTGGGGCGCGGGGTCGAGCTGGGTGAACGAGCCGCTCGCGCCGGAGGAGCGCGGTCAGGGGTCGGGCGGCGGGACCTCCCGGTCGCCGCGGCCACCGCCCGTCCGGGCGCGGACGCTCGGCGCCGCGGGCACGCACCAAGGCGAGCGCGACCGCCTCGGCGAGGGCGGAGGGAGGCTCGTCGGCACGTTCCGGAACACGTACTACGACTTCCCCAGGGATGCGGCCGCGAAGGGCGGCCCCACCGTTCCCCTGATGAGCGCATCCTGCACCGAGATCGCAAAGGTCTCCCGCGCGTTCCACGACGCGGTGTGTGTCCAGGGGAGCGGCTCGCTCGCCAGCGGCGGCACGGTGAGCTTCGCGAAGCGCGATTGCCCCTGCGCCGAGGTGTGTCCGCGGACGGGCCAGCGGATCTGCTTCGAGGCGCTCGACCGCGGCCTCTTCCCCTACGGGCGGGGCGCCGCCGGCAAGCCCATCGCGCCGCTCCGCACCGTGGCGGCGGATACGAACGTGCTCCCGATGGGCACCGTCCTCTGGGTCCCCGAGCTCGAAGGGATCGCCTCCGCGAACGGCGGTGACGCGAGCGACGGATGCTTCGTCGTCGAGGACCGCGGGCTACGCGTCCAAGGCGAGCACATCGACGTCTTCACGGGCGACCCCGCCACGACGGCGGTGGTCAACGCGCGCGTCCCGAGCAACACGGGCGTGCGCGTCATCGTGGACTCGCCCCGGTGCGCCCGCCTCCGCGGTCTCTGAGGACAAAAAAGTCCGCGCCGTCGTCTTTCGACGCCGGCGCGGGGGAGAGTCTCGGGCGGGGAGGGCGCGTGGAGAGGGGAGGAGGGTGGGTCGGTTCTCGACGAACCCGTGATCCCGAGACTCTCAAGACGGAAATCGCGGGGCCGCCGCCTCTGACGCGAGGCGACGTCCGTTGACGTGCGCACCATGTGTCACGATGTAGGCAGGCTGTCAAGCGTCAACGCGTGCGGCGGAGCGCCGTCGCGATCGCGACCATGCGGTACCCGAGCCTCGCGAGCTGCTCGGCGACCGCCTCCGGAGGGACGTCGCGAGACGTGAGCTCGACGGTGGCATGCGCGGGGTCGTCCGGGTCCGGCGCGAGCCCGGCGGCGTGGTCGAGGAGCGCGCGCGCCTGCGCGACGTGCTCACGCGCCTCGAGGAGCGAGAGCTCCGCGGTCATCTGCGCGTCGTCGTCCGCGACGAGCGCCTCGAGCGAGGGGAGGTGGCGAGTCATGCGCATCGGAGCTCCACGGCGAAGGCGGAGCAAGACGGGGGCCACGCGCCCGCGCTCCTCACGCGCGACGCGGCGCGCGGGCGGCTGGGTCGGTCGCGCGCGGAGCTCGCGCACGATCGACACAGCGCACACGGCTGCCACGCGGCGCGAGCTCAGCTCGTGGCGCGACGATCGCCGTTCCCCGAGGGCGTCGACGAGGAGGGCGTCACCTCGACGCTCTTCACGTCCCCCGCGTGAACGGTGAGGACGGGGCAGGTTGCCGTACGCACCACCTTCTCCGCGACGCTGCCGAGCAGGGCGCGCGGGAGGCCACGCCGTCCGTGGGTCGCCATCACGATCAGGTCGGCGGAGACCTCGTCGATGGTCTCGACGATCGTGCGCCACGTCTCGCCCTGTTTCACGAGCGAACGGAGCGGAACCCCGGCTGCGGCGTAGCTCTTCACCGCCTGGTCGAGCCCTTGCTGTGCACCGTTCAGGACGCGTGTCGTGAGCTCCGCGGTCGCCACGAGCGTGCCGTCGGGGAACCCCATCATCGGAATCTCGTACGTGTGGAGGACGACGACCTCGGCGCCGAGCGCCTTCGCGAGCTCGACCGCATACGCGAGCGCCGCGTGCGACGCCTCGCCGAAGTCCGTCGGAACCAGGATCGTCTTGGGGAGCATCATGGGGGAAAGAGCATACACCGTGCCGCCGCCGACGCTTCCCCAAGGACCACGACCCGCGTAGCCTCGAAGGCCACCGCAGACGCGGCCGAATGACCTCCTCGGACGAGAAAAGCGCCACGGCGGCGGACAGTTGGATCGGTCGGGTCCTCTCCGATCGCTACCGCATCCTGCAGCTCCTCGGAGAGGGCGGGATGGGCGCGGTCTACCTCGCCGAGCACACGCACATGCGAAAGCGCGTCGCCCTCAAGCTTCTCCACGCGGAGATGAGCGAGAACGCGGAGGTCCTCGCGCGCTTCGAGCGCGAGGCGATGGCGGCCGCGCGCATCGAGCACCCGAACGTCGCGGCAGCGACCGACTTCGGGCGTACCGGTGACGGCAGCTTCTTCCTCGTCCTCGAGTACGTCGAGGGCGCGAGCCTGCGGAAGGTCCTCGACGGCGGCGCGCTCGGCGCGGCGCGCGCGCTCCACGTGACGCGACAGATGGCGTCCGCGCTCGCGCACGCGCACGAGGCCGGGATCGTCCACCGCGATCTCAAGCCCGAGAACGTGATGCTCATCCAGCGCGGGACCGATCGCGACTTCGTGAAGGTGCTCGACTTCGGGATCGCGAAGGTCGACACGCCCGAGCCGCGCGAGGGCGCCCCCGCTGCGCAGCCCCTCACGCGCGTGGGCACGCTCATCGGGACACCCGAGTACATGGCGCCGGAGCAAGCGCTCGGCGAGGCCGTCACTCCGCAGAGCGACCTCTACGCCGTCGGCGTGATGCTCTACGAGATGTTGACGGGGAAGCACCCGTTCGACGCGCCGGACAGGATGGCGATCCTCTCGTTCCACATCGTCGCGCCCGTACCCGCGATGCGGGATCGCGCGCCGGAGGTCGACGTCCCGCCGATCGTCGAGGCGATCGCGCGGAAGCTCCTCGGGAAGGACGCGAAGGAGAGGCCGGAGAGCGCGCGCGCGCTCGTCGCGGAGATCGACGCGGCGGCGGGGGCGATCGGCCTCGATCTCCGCGGGCCGACGAGCGGCGCTCTCCCGCCGAGCACGCCCGCGATCAGCGCGGCCATGCCGGTGAGCGGGCCGAGTCCGCGTTCGCTCGAGACGCCGCGCGAGAGTCACTCCTCCGTCGCGAACGCGATGACGGGCGGCTCGTGGGCGGCAGAGGACAGCTTCGCGAAGACGAGCCACGGCGAGGCGGCACCCACGCCAGAGGCGATGGCGGCGCTCCCGACCGCCCTCGCCGGGCAGGCCGCGCGCGCGGCCGCGCCGCCGAGCACCTCGCCGCTCGAAGCGGCCCTCGCGACGGTGAAGACGTGGCCGCGCCCCATGCAGATCGGCGTGCTCGCCGCGCCGGTCGTCGGCTTCCTCCTCGTCGTGATCGTCGTCCTCGCCTCCCGCGGGTCGACGGTCGCGGACGCGGCTTCGAGCGTGGACGGCGGATCGGGCGGGAGCCTCCTCCCGTCGACGTGGACCCTGCCAGGGACGCGGGCCTCGGAAGAAAAGCTGAAGGCCGCGGAACGCGACGTCACGGCGCTCGAGGGTCTCCGCAAGGACTTCCCGGAGGACCCTCGGGTGCTCGGCGCGCTCGCCGTCGCCTACCACGCAGAGGCCCGCTCGGCCGACGCGCTGCGCACCGTGCGCGCGCTGCTGGACAAGAAGGCGCCCGGACCGCTCGCGGACGACATCGTCGACCTCGTCGTCGAGATCGCCACCAAGGGCAAGGGTGAGGACGACGATGACGCCTACGCGCTCCTCGAAGGACCTCTCGGCGAGAAGGGCGTCGACGCGCTGATCGAGATGAGCGCGCTCGCGACGAACGGCGGTCGCGTGAACGCGACGCGGACGCGCGCGAAGGCGAGCCTCGCGAAGCCGGAGGTGCGCGCGAAGGCGTCCGCCGCCGCCGGCATCCTCCTCGACCTCCGCGCCGCCAAGGACTGCGCGAAGAAGCGCGAGCTCCTCGACCGCGCGCGGGACGACGGCGACTCACGCATCCTCTCGACGTTGAAGACGATGCGGAGCACGCGGGGCTGCGGCTTCGCAGGGCTCCGCGACTGCTGGCCCTGCCTGCGCGGAGGGCCCGCGCTCGACGATGCGATCGCCGCGGTCGAGAAGCGCGCGCCGCCGGCAGCCGCCGGGAGCGCGCGCCCCGCGGGCCGACGCTGACGCCGCGCGTGTGATCTGCTAGACGGCGGGACGTGCTGCCGTTCGTCTACTTCGACGAGTCCCGCATGGGTCCGCTCCATGCGTACGGCATCGCCTGCGCGATCGGCTTCTTCGTCTGGGAGTGGGCCGTGATGCGCCAGGCCGCGAGGCAGGAGGCGCGCGGCGGCCTGACCGCGAAGGACTTCCGCGTCCTCGTCCTCCTCATCCTCGTCCTCGGCCCCTTCACGGCCTGGCTCGTGGACGCCGTCTTCTATCACCCGCCGGGGCGCTCGGTGACGAGCACGCTCCTCTCGTTCCAGGGCTTCAGCTCGACGGGCGGGATCGTGGGCGCCATCCTCGCGGGGCTCGTGTGGCGACGGGTGACGGTCGTTCGCGGTCCAGCCCGGCTGGTCGTGCGCGACGAGCCCGCGCCGATGCTCCCCGCCGCGGACGTCATCGTCTCGACCTGGCCGCTCGGCTGGGCGTTCGGTCGCCTCGGCTGCGCGCTCATCCACGATCATCCCGGGATCGTCGTACCGCGCGGCACGCTCTCGTCGCTCTTCGCGGTCGGCTTTCCGCAGGGCGCGGAGGACGGCGTCCATCACGTCTGGGGGCCTCTCCACGTCGTGACGGGCGGCAGCGTCGCGCGCTTCGATCTGGGGCTCATCGAGTGCGTGCTCCTCTTCGCGATCGCGGCGATGTTCGCGCGCACGTGGAACCGGCCGCTCCGCCCGGGCAGCTACGTCATCACGGGCTCGCTCGTGTACGGCCCCGCTCGCTTCTTCCTCGATTTCCTCCGCCCCGAGGACGGTGACGGCGGCGATCTCCGCCACGGCGGGCTGACGTTCGCGCAGTACTTCTGCATTGCGATCGTCGGGTTCGCGATCGTGCTGCTCGTGCGTCGCGCGCCGAGAGGTGCGGCGCAGGCGGACACGCAGGAAGCGACGACGACGACCTGACTCGGGCTACGATGCGCGCCATGCGGTTCGCGTCGCTGTGCTCCTTCGTCTTCGCGCTGCTGTTCACGCTCGCGAGCACCGCGGAGGCGGCGCCTCGGTGGGTCGACCGCGCGCAGACGCTCCCGAAGTACGTCTTCGAAGGCAACGCTGGCCTCGGCATCGGGCACTCGTCGTTCCGGAACGGCAACGGGTCGCTCAACGGCCCGGGCCTGAACCTCGAGGGCGCCTTCGGCATCACGGACTCGGTCGAGGTCGGCCTCCGCACCGGCGTCCGCATGGGCAACGAGGCGCGCGCGCTCCAGGCCGACTACTACGGCCGCACGCTCTGGACGGAGACCTACGGCACCGGCATCTCGACGGCGGCGAACCCCGAGGCGCGCGTGCGCTGGAGCTTCTACAGCGGCCGCGTCGCGGAGATCGGCCTCGACGCTCGCCTCTATCTCCCCTTCGAGAGCGGCACGCGCATCGGCGCGATGATCGGCGTCCCCTTCACGTTCCACGTCGCCGACTTCCTCCGCATCGACACGGGCGCGTACGTGCCGCTCGTGTTCTACGACGATGCGTTCTTCGCGATCACGGTGCCGGCGTACTTCTGGTTCCAGGCGACAGAGCGCTTCTTCATCGGCCCCATGGCCTCGCTCCGCTACCTCGACCCTGGCCCGGGCCCCGGCGACAGCGCGCTCCTCCTCGGCGTGGGGATGGGCTACCAGGTGGCCAGCGCGGTCGACCTCAAATGGTGGTTTCTGATGCCCAACGTAAACGAGGGCGGCGGCATCCGAAGCTTCGGCGGGGGCTTCGGCGTAGGCTTCCGCATCGGAGAGTAGAGATGGGATTGTTCAGCGACACGAAGGCGAGGATGCCGTCTCGGGACGAAGCTCTGCCGGGGCGGGCCGACAGGATGCCGGTCGCGGCGCGGCACGTGGTCTTGGGAACGGCCATGGACGAGCCCTGGCCCGAAGGGAGCGCGACGGCGCTCTTCGGGATGGGCTGCTTCTGGGGCGTCGAGAGGAAATTCTGGCAGGTGCCGGGCGTCGTCTCGACCCAGGTCGGCTACGCCGCGGGCCACACGCCGAACCCCACGTACCGCGAGGTCTGCAGCGGACGCACCGGGCACAACGAGGTCGTCCGCGTCGTCTACGATCCAGCGAAGGTCTCCTACGAGACGCTCGTGAAGACCTTCTGGGAGAACCACGACCCGACGCAGGGCATGCGCCAGGGGAACGACGCGGGCACGCAGTACCGCTCCGGGATCTACGTCTACGACGCGGCCCAGCGCGCGGTCGCCGAGGCGTCGCGCGAGGCGTACCAGGCGCGCCTCCGCGAGGCGGGCTACGGCGCGATCACGACGGAGATCCTCGACGCGCCGCCGTTCTACTACGCGGAGGACTATCACCAGCAGTACCTGGAGAAGAACCCGGCGGGGTACTGCGGCGTCGGCGGCACCGGCGTCTCTTGCCCCGTGGGCGTCGGCGTCTGATCGCCGCTCTCAGTCGACGGCGCCGACGAAGAGCTCCTCGATCGCCCGGCCGGCGCTCGAGGCACGGTCCGGCGCGAGGCCCATGACGTTGCGGAGGGTCGGGGTGACGTCCGCGAGGTAGTGGGGCCGCGCCGACATCACGCGGCCGCGCGCCGCGATCGACGGGCCGGCGGCGAAGAGCCACACGCGCGCCGACTCGGGGGCGAAGCCGCCGTGGTTCTTGAAGTCGGCGGCGCGGCCGTGGTCCGCGGTGACGAACACGTGGGTCCGCTCCCCGCGATTTCCCATGCGCGCGAGCGCGTCGAAGACCTTGCCGACGAACGCGTCCGCGTCGGTGAGCGACGCGAGGTACGCCTCGTAGTCGCCGTGGTGGGCGTGCTCGTCGGGGTCGCCGAGCCCGACGAAGAGGACGTCGGGCTGCTCCTGCTCGAGGAACGCCAGGGCCACCTCCGTCGTGTGGCGATCGGGGCGGTAGTCCCCGTGCCCCGGCCACGGGTTCACGGCAGGGTCTCCCTCGCGCCCGGCGGAGACGAGGAAGGGCCGGCTCGCGCGGTCGTGGCTCGAGGTCGTCGCGCGCTCGAGCTTCTCCCAGGATCCGAACGCGGCGACCTTGGCGCCCGCGCCGTGGGCTTGATCGAGCAGCGTGGGCGTGTCCGCTCCCGGACAGTCGTTGTCCTGGCAGGCACGCGACGGTCGCCCGGTGAAGATCTCCGTGTACCCCGGGAGGGAGATGAAGTTCGGGCCGCTCGCGAGGATGACGCCTCGCCCCGGAGCCCCGATCACGGCGCCCCGCTCCCTGCCCATCCTCGTGAGGTTCGGGACGATCTCGTCCGGAGACCGGACCGCGGCGGGCGTCCGCGCCGCCTCCGAGCCCTCGAAGATCTCCTGCCACCGCGCCCCGTCGATCGTGACGAGCACCACGGGGTGGAGGAGACCGTCCTCCGCGCGGGCGGGCTCGAGCCCCTCGGGCGCGGGCTCGCTGCGCCCGCCGACGTCGTCCCCGAGCCCGCCCCCCCCGGGGAACGCGATCTCGCGGGCTTCCGGCTGCCCCGCGCAGCTCGCGACCACGACCAGGAGCGCGACCAGCGCGCTCCGCATCCATCCGCCCGACGGGCTGACCGACATGCGTGCATCCTGCACGCGCTCGGTGACATCGAGGCGAAGCGGCGTGAACGTCTGGGCGAAACTTCCGCCGGGCATGCCGGAGGAGATGCCCGAACCGTGCCGACGACGTGACGTCGTTCACCGCCCCGTCACGCGACATCAGCGGACGCGACCCGCATGTACGTCGACGGTCCGCGTCGTGAGCCGAGCGGCCAGCGCGTCGTCGTGCGTCACCAGCACGAGAGCCCCCGGGTAGAGGACGAGCGCCGCCTCGAGGCGCTCGAGCGTCGGTAGGTCCAGGTGGTTCTCCGGCTCGTCGAGGACGAGGGCCCACGCATGACGACCGAGGCCGGAGCCGAGCACGAGCTTGCGCGCCTCGCCGGGCGAGAGCGTCGCCGCCACATCTTCCGCGGGGATGCGCGATGCCACGCGTGGCAACACCGCCTCTGGGTCGCTGCCGAGCGACGCGAAGATCGACAGCGCGCGCCCGCGCGCCTCGGGCGTCGCCGAACGGAGGAGCTCGATCTCCTCCGCCACGTCGCTGGCGGACAGCTCCTGACCGAGGACGAGGAGGTGAGACCGCGGCGGGCCGGACGCGAGAATCGCGCCGAGGAGGGTGCTCTTCCCCGCACCGTTCGGCCCCGCGACGCGCACGCGCTCGTCGCGGCCGATCGTGAACCGCACGTCACGCAGCACCGTGACCGCAGGATCATGGCGAGACGCCACGATCGGTGCATCGAGGTGGAAGAGGACGGGGCGCGGCGCGCGCTCGTACCCCGCGAAGACCGCGCCTCCGATCGTGCGATCCCGCTCGATCTCGGGCACCCCCTGCGCGGCGCGCTCGTACGCCGCGCGCACGACGGCCGCCGTCCTCCCCGTGCGCGCCTCCGCCATCGCTGCCTGCCCCTTCGCAAGGCTGCCGCGAGCGTCGCTGTCTCGCGGCCCCTTCATGCGGGTTCGCGTCGAACGCGCGCGGTCCGCCGAGGCGTGCTCGCGCCGCGCCTCGTCGAGCCTCGCGAGGAGCAGCCTCTCTCTCGCGCGCGCCGCGCCGTGCGCCGCCTCCGCCGCGCGACGCTCCAGAGACCACTGCTCCATCGCCGCGCCGTAGGCCCCGGTGTACGTCACGACCTGCCCGGCGTGGACGCGCACCGTGCGCGTGGCGAGCGTTTCGAGGAGCGCGCGATCGTGGGAGACCACGACGCCGATGCCGCGGAAGCGGCGGAGCGCCGAGACGAGCTTCTCCCGCGCCTCGCGATCGAGGTGGTTCGTGGGCTCGTCGAGGAGGAGGACGTCGGGATCGCGGACGAGCGCCGCCCCCACGCGCCAGCGCTGGCGCTCGCCGGGCGACATCGTCCCCCACCGATCCGGCGACGGCTCCTCGTCGAGCGCGAGCCGCCCGCGTAGCTCTGCGGCGCGACCGTCGTCGTCCTTCGCGAACGCGAGGACGTCTTCGCCGCACGCGAGCGCGTCCTGCGAGACCATCGCGACGAGCGCGTCGTGGGGCTCGCGCCGCACGGTGCCGCTCGCAGGCGAGAGCTCCCCGGCGAGGACGCGGAGCAACGTCGACTTCCCCGCCCCGTTCGCGCCCACGACCCCGGTGAAGCCGGGCGAAAGACGGAGCGACACGTCGTTCATCACCGGGGCACGGTGGGCGTGCGCCACCGTCACCCCGTGCAGCTCGAGCACGAGACGACTCATCTGGACCTCCTCGGCGCCCGCTCACGAGAGCTCGGGGGCGCGTTCTCGTTCCCTACCGGGACAGCGATTCAGGAGAGCGAGGAGGTCGTCATCGTCGCGGCGGCCGGGCCGACGCGGGGTTCACCCTAGCACGTCATCCAGCCTTCGCACGGAGCGAGCCGTCACCTTCGTCGTCGAGCAGCGCCTCGAAGAGCGTCTCGACCATGCGGTACGTCATGCCCCAGAGCACCGTCTCGCGCGGCGGGGTCGCGGGGCTCTCGAGCCGGAAGCAGGGCAGCTCCCACGTCTTGCCGTCCCAGCTGTACGGGAAGGTGCCGCGGCCTTCGCCGGCGGCGAGCTTCGCGAGGGGGATCCAGAGCGTCTCGGAGACCTCGTAGTTCGCCGTCACACGCGGGTCCGCCCGGACGGCGAAGACGAACGGCGTCACGACGAGGTTCGTCTTCCGCGTCCGGCCCATCGCCGGGAGATCGGGGAGGCGCGCGAGCAGCTCCGCGCCCGAGAGGTCGATCCCGACCTCTTCGTACGTCTCCCTGACGGCGGTGTCGACGAGCTCGGCGTCCTTCGCCTCGCGCCGCCCGCCGGGGAACGCGATGTGGCCCGACCAGGGGTCGCGCGGGTGCTCGGCGCGACGGATGAAGAAGAGCTCCGCGCCGCGCGCGTCGTCGAGCTCCCGCAGGATCGCAGCGACCGCGGCGCGAGGACGCTCCGGATCGAACGGATCCCCCGGCGCGCGCGCGCTCGCCGCCTGGGCGGAGGAGACGAGCTTCGCGGCGATCGTGTGGACCCTCATCGACGTTTCGCGCCCGCGCTCGAGGTGGGCACCCTTCACCCTAGGACGCGATCCGTCGTCTGTCACGTCCCCGAGCGGCGCGCGCGGGTCACCACTCGATCGTGAGCAGCGGCGTGAACCCCGTCGCCGGCACGGTCGCGCCCGACCAGAGCGTCGAGGCCACGTCGTCACGGCGGAGCGCGGCCAGCGTCTCGAGCACGCACCGGCGCTCCGTCGGATCGAGCGAGGAGCCTGGCTCCGCCTCGAACACGAGGCGGCCGCGCTCGGAGCGGACGCGCACGCGGAGCTTCCCCGGCCCGCCGCTGTGACACGCCTCGAGCCGGGCGCGCGCCGAGGCAGGGATGCGCTGGCCGACCTCGTGCTCCTCGGCAGGCGTCGACTCGAGGATGCGGACGTGGTGCGCCGGCGGCCCGCCGTCGCCCGGGCCGGCATCGATCGCGGCGACCGAACGGCCCTCGACGACCGGGCTCGGCGCCGGGGACGTCTCGCGCGAGGGCGCTGCCCCCGCGCAGCCGACGAGGACGACGGCCAGGACGAGCGAGCGGGACGGCGTCATGGTCAGCTCGGAGTGCACTGCGCGTGCCGCTCGATCGGCCCGGGATCACGAGGCCCCCGCGGGGACGGCGCGAACCGTTCGCACGCGCGTGCAGCGCTTGCGCCCTAGGCGCTCAGCGAGCTCGAGCGCGGACGAAGCGCTCGTCGTAGGCGCGCTCGAGCGCCTCCCGATGCTCGGGGGCGGCGATGCTCGTGAGGAGCCGTGCGCGCTCCTGCAGGCCCTTGCCGTAGAGGTTCACGGCGCCGTGCTCCGTGACGACCCACTGCACGTGGCCGCGGGTGGTCACGACGCCGGCGCCCTCGTTGAGACGCGGCACGATCCGCGGCGCTCCCTTCTTCGTCGTCGACGGCATCGCGATGATCGGCTTGCCGCCCGGCGAGAGCGACGCGCCGCGCATGAAGTCCATCTGCCCGCCGATCCCCGAGTACTGCAGCGTTCCGATCGAGTCGGCGCACACCTGGCCGGTCAGATCGAGCTCGAGGGCGCTGTTGATGGCGACCACCTTCGGGTTCTTGCGGATCACCGCGGTGTCGTTCACCCAGCCGACGTCGTGGAACGCGACGAACGGGTTGTCGTCGACGAAGTCGTAGACCGCGCGCGTGCCGAGCACGAACGTCGTCACGATCTTCCCGCGCGCGACGCGCTTGTGCTCGTTCGTGACGACGCCCTTCTCGACGAGCGGCACGAGGCCGTCGCTGAACATCTCCGTGTGGACGCCGAGCCCTCGGTGGCCGCCGAGGAAGCGCAGGACCGCGTCCGGGATGGCGCCGATGCCCATCTGGAGCGTCGAGCCGTCCTCGACGAGCTCGGCGACCCGTCGGCCGATGCGGGTGGCGACGTCGTCGTCGCCGCCGTAGCGCACTTCGGGGAGCTCGCGCTGTTCGTGGAACGCGACGTGGATCTTCGAGACGTGCAGGTGGCTGTCGCCGAGCGTCCGAGGCATGCGCGGGTTGATCTGCGCGATGACCGTCTTGGCGAGGGTCGCCGCGGTCGCGGCCGCGTCGACCGAGGTGCCGAGCGAGCAGTAGCCGTGCGCGTCCGGCGGCGAGACCTGGAGGATGGCGACGTCGAGCGGGAGGAAGCCCTCGCGGAACAGCGTCGGGATCTCGCTCAGGAACACGGGGACGTAGTCCCCGTCGGGACCGTCCACCCAGCCTCGGACGTTCGCGGACACGAAGAGCGCGTTCAGGAAGATGTTGCCGCGGACCGCGGGGCGGTCCCAGTTCATCTCGCCGAGCGTGCTGATGGAGACGAGCTCCACGTCGGAGATCTCGCCGGCGCGATCGAGCAGCGCGTTCACGAGGGACGTCGGGGTCGCGGCGCTCCCGTGGACGAACACGCGCTGCCCGCTCTGGACGTGACGGACGGCGTCCGCCGCGGTCTTCTCGACGATCATGACGGCGAAGACTACACTCGAGCGGGGCGACGGCGACGATGACTGACACGGTCCGGCGGAATCAGACACTCCTCGCGGGCGCCGCCGTCGCGCTGGCCGGCTGCCAGCTCTTGCTCGCCACCGACCGCGCGCAGTGCGCGAGCGACGCGGACTGCGTCGGAAAGGGAGGGGCCGGCCTCGTCTGCACGAACCAGGTGTGCGTCACCTCCTCCGCACAAGCGGACGCCGCCTCCGCGGATGCTGCACCGCCCGACGACTCCCCATGGGGATGCCTCGTGGCGCCGCCAGCGCGGGCGGCAGAGGACCGCTCGAAGGTCTTCACGCTCCGGGAACGCCTCGTCGTGTACAGCCTCAACGACTGCGAGCACAACCGGCCGGTGCCGGGCGCGGAGCTGAAGCTCTGCTCGCTCTCGGACGTCACGTGCGGGTCGCCCGTGGAGACCGCCGTCACCGACTGCGACGGGTACGTGAACTTCAGGGCGGCCACCCAGGGTTTCCGCGGCTTCGTGCTGATCACGCCTCCCGTCCGCGCCGCCTCCGACGGCGGGACGGGGCCGTGGCCCGCCACGACGACCCAGTGCATCCGCGACCTCGCCGCCCGCGAGGCGAGCGAGGGAAAGTCCGGCGAGCGCTGCGCCATCCGCCTCGACGACAAGGGCGAGGTCGTCGTGCCGATGCCCGACGACCTCGTCCCGGGCGTCCTCAACGTGATGCCTCCTCCCGCCAGTAGCGACGACCCGAAAGGTGAGATCGACGTGGGGCTCGCGCCGGTCCTCATGAGCTCGGGGACCCTTCGATCGCTCCTCGGCGTCCTCGGCAAGCCGCTCGACCCGAAGGCGGGTCACATCATCGGCATCACGCTCGACTGCCAAGGGGCCCCCGGCGCTGGCGTCAGCCTCACGCTCGGCGGAGGGCTGGGGGCGAACAGCCAGGTGTATTATACAGACAATCAGGCCCTCCCCAACGTCAACCAAGGGGAGACGAGCGAGCGCGGAGAGACGGGGTTCATGAATCTGGACGTCGGCGCGTCGGGCTTCGCGACGTTCGACGTGACCGCCACGCACAAGCCGACGGGCAAGCGCCTCGGGACCTACACGTTCCTCGCGCGCGCTGGGTACATCTCCTACATGGAGATGGCGCCACTCCGTGATTGAACGATGCCCTCGCGTCAGAAGCGACCGACGAAGCCCGTGGCGCGGGGCCCGACGGTCAGCGCGACGCTCTTCGACGGGCGCGAGAGCGCGAGGTAGAGCGTCACCCCGGCGGCGACGATCGTCGCAACGCCGAGGACGTCGGTCACGAGGCCGAGCGTCTCGGTCTTCGAGCGTGCGCTCGCGATGGCGTCCTCCGAGCCGGGGATCTGGTCGAGCTCCGAGTCGAGATCGCTCTTCGCCGACAGGCTCAGGAGGCCGGTCGTGGCGGTTCCTGCGGCGAGCACGCCCGTCGCGATCAGGCCGATGTAGAAGGGCGTCGAGCTCGGCGCCGGCGCGGCGCTCTTGTCCGGGGAGACCGGGCTCGGTGCGCTCACCGGCGCCAGGGCCTCGAAGTCGAGGGCGACGGTGACCTCGTCTCCGCCCGCGACCTCGACGATCTTCGCGACCGTCCGTCCCGAGGGGAGCGTGGCCGACAGCTTCCGGCGCCCCGCGCTCACGAGCGCTGCCGCCTCGAGCGGCGACTTGCCGAGGCTCGTCTCGTCGGCGAACACCTCGGCGCCGGGCTGGTTGACCTTCACGGTCACGCGGGCGATGCGCCCCGTCACGCGTTTGAGCTCCGCGTCGACGGCCGCCCGCCGATCGGCGGGGACCTCGCCTCCGCCGTCCGCGAGGTACGCCGAGAGCGCGCGGAGAGTGCACGGGTAGTCTTGCACCTCCGCGCACGCCTGCGCGAGGTTGTACTGGATGCGCCAGTTCGGCACGAGCTCGTAGGCGCGGCGAAACTCGATGATGGCGGCGCGGTAGTCGCCGTCGCGGTAGAGCTCGACGCCTCGTTGGAAGCGAGATCGAGCCTCCTCGGTTCGCTTGGGGTCCTCGGGCTGCGGCTGCGCGAGGGCCTCGGCCGAGCCGAGCGACAGCGCCCCGGCGGTGAGGAGCGCGTGGAGGACGTGTCGTGATCGCGATCGCATGCTCGGCACACTCTCCCGTAGGGTCAGAACGGACTGCTCGTATCGATCGGGCGCGGCTTGCGCTTCTGGACCTCGCCGAAGCCGCTGTCGGCGGGAGGTGCTGCGGTGGCCGTGACCGCCGGCCCCGAGGCGGCTCCAGGCTTCGGTGCGCTCCCCGGGCGAGCCCCGGGGGCGCGGGTGCCAGACGCCACGGCAGGGGCGACCGGCGTGAGGTCGGCGGCGACGCTCTGATCGCGGTCGAAGACGAGCTCGCGCGTCATCGGCTTGTGGCCAGGGGCCGTGAGCACGAGCTCGTGTCGCGTCACCTCGTCGAGGGGACGCACGATGGGCTCGCCCAGAGGCACGTCGGCGCCGTCGAGGGTCGCCCTGGTGTCGCGTGGCTGCACGACGAGGACGAGCGACACCGAGCGCGCCGAGGCGCTCGGTGCGACGGGCGCGGCGGAAGGCGCGCTCGCGGACGCCGTCGTCTGCGTGGCCGTCGGCTCGGGGCGGCTGCGCCGGGAGAGCACCGCGGTGATCGCGAGCGCCGCGAGCGCCGCTGCGCCGGCAACGAGGACGAGGACGAGGCGGCGCCGTGCGCGGCGCGCGACGGCCGGCGGAGGCGTGAGCGCCGTCAGCGTGACGTCGACCGAGGTGTCGCCGCTCGTGGACCGTGACGCCGTTCCCGAGCTGCCGGAGACCGGCGAGAAGGAGCCAGGCCCGCCGAGCGTCGGCACGATCGGCACGGACGCGCCGGGCTGCGCGAGCTGCTCCTCGATGGTCTTCTTCAGCTTCGCGCGCTCCTCCTGGTAGGTCTCGCGGAGGAGCTTTCCGAGGTCGCGCCCCTGAGGGCTGCTCGACGCTCGCAGCTGCTCCTCGAGGTCGTTCTGCATCTCCTCCGCCGTCGCGTAGCGAGCCTCCGGCTCGAGGCTCAGCGCATTCTCCGCGATCGCCACGAGCTCCTCCGGGGCCTCTGGCGCCAGCTCGCGTAGCCTCGGGATGGTCCCGGACAGACGAGCCTGGAGCGCCGCGACCTCGTTCACTCCAGGCTCCACGAGGCGACGCCCGGCGATCGCCTCCCAGAGCATCACGCCGACTGCGAAGACGTCGGCCCGGCGATCGACGTTGCGGTTGGTCACCTGCTCGGGAGCCATGTAGCCGACCTTGCCCTTCATGACGCCGGCGCGCGTCATGCTCGGGGAGGCAGCGAGCTTGGCGATGCCGAAGTCGAGGATCTTCACCGTCCCGTCGTAGGTGAGAAAGATGTTCTGCGGGCTGACGTCGCGATGCACGATGCCCAGGCGCGTGCCGTCGAAGTCCGTGAGCTCGTGCGCATAGTGGAGGCCGCACAGCGCGTCGGCGAGCACCCGAGCCTGGAGCGCGAGAGGAAACGCCGCGCCGAGCCTGCGGGTCACGGCGCTGAAGGCCTGGCCCTCGAGATACTCCATCGCGATGAACGGGAGGTCCCCCGTCTTGCCGACCTCGTAGGTCTGCACGACGTTCGCGTGGTTCAAGCGCGCCGCGATGCGCGCCTCCTGGACGAACATCTCGAGGATGTCCGTGTCCGACCCCAGGTCCTCCTTCAGGATCTTGAGCACGAGCAGCTTCGTGAAGCCTGGCTGCCTCTCGGAGCATGCCACGAAGACCCGCGCCATCCCGCCCTGGCCGAGCCTTGCAAGTACACGGTATCCCGCGACGTCGAGTGAGCTCATGAGTCGTCGATCAGTTCCGGAGCGGGGGCATCTCGAGGTACGTGATGTACCCCGAGCGGATGAGCGCCGCGTAGACCCCGATGCGCTCGCCTGTCGCCTGCCGCGTTGCGGTGACCGAGATGACGTTCAGTCCCCCCGGCCCCGGGTCGAGGTTCAAGTAGCCGGTCTCGCCGCGCTCCGCGGTCGCCCCCTGGTTCACGTTCGGGAGCGCCTGCGAGTCGGTGTAATACACCTGACTGTTCGGGCCGAGCGCGCCGGCGACGGAGATGGCCACGCCCGGCGTAGGCTTCCCGAGACAGTCCAGCGTGAGCCCTCCGAGGTGGCCCGCCGTCGGATCGAACGGCTTTCCGACGACGCCGAGCAGCGACCTCAGAGTTCCCGAGCTGAAGAGATGTGGCGCGAGGGCCTCCGTGATGACGAGGTCGGGGGCGTCGCTGACCGCCGGTGGAGGGACGATGCTGAGGATGCCCGGAACGAAATCGTCGGGGAGCGGCACCACGGGCTCCGCGTTCCCGTCGAGCGCGATGGCGCATCGATCCCCGGACCTTCCCTCGGCGGCTTCGCGGGCGGCGAGATCCTTGAAGCACTGAGACACCGTGCCGGTCCACTTCGGCGCGCCGCCGTCCACCGAGACCGGCGCGGGCGGCGTCACGATCGCGTACCCCTCGAACCCGCGGTAGGCGGCCTTGAACGTGACGTAGCCGTCGCAATCCGTGAAGGCGGTCTCGACGGGTGAGCCACAGGTGATGTCACGCTGCGAGCACAGCTTCAGCTCGGCGCCAGGGACCCCGCGGTTGTGCACGCAGTCATTGAGGCTGTAGACGACGAACCGCTGGCGGACCGTGAGCTGCTGCGAACGGTCCTCCACGGGGCGCGCCGGCGGGCTCGCGAGGCAGCCCCAAGGCGACGTCGTGTCGTCGGCGGCCGCGTCGCGAGCCTCGCTCGTCACCGCCGCGGCGACGCAGACCTCGCCGCGACACACGACCCCGGCGCCCGCCCTCGCCGTGCAGTCCGCGTCGCTCGAGCACTGCGTCCGATCCGCGGCGAGCAGGAGCTGACAGCCCGCCAGGCCGACGACGAGTGCTGCGAGCGTGAAGGGACGGATCATCTGCGTGAGCTCCGCTCAGTTCCGAAGGGGAGGCATGGCGAGGTAGGTGATGTGCCCCGCGCGCGTGAGCGCAGCGTAGACGCCGACCCGCTCGCCTGTCCCTGCCCGGCTGGCCGTCACCGTGACGACACCGATCCCCGTCGGTCCGGGCTCGAGGTTCAGGTAGCCGGTCTCCCCGCGCTCCGAAGTCTCGCCCTGGTTGATGTTCGGGAGCCCCGACGAGTCCGTGTAATAGAGCTGGCTGTTCTGCCCGATCCCTCCGCTGACCGCGAGGTTGACCCCCGTCGCCGGCTTGCCCTGGCAGTCGAGCGCGAGCGCGAGGAGGTGACCGCCGTTCGTGTCGAACGGACGACCGACGATGCCGAGCAGGCTCCTCAACGTGCCGGTGCTCATGAGGTGCGCGGCCTCGGGCTCGGGGATCTCCTTCGCGGGATCATCGCCCGCGGAGGGCGGCGGCACGAGCGCGCTCACGCCCTCGACGAGGTCGTCGGGGATCGGGATCACGGGGTCGCCCTTCAGATCGGTCTGCACGGCGCAGCGATCGCCCGACTTCCCGGCCGCCGCCTCGCGGGCCGCCAGCTCGCGGAAGCAGCGCACCGTCGTCTCGGGCCACGTCGACCCACCGTCCCCGACCGTCGGCCGCGGCGGGGTCACGAGGACGAACCCCTCGAAGCCTCGGTAGGCTGCCCTGAAATTTGCGTAGCCGTCACAGTCCGTCGTTGCGGTCTCCACCGGCGAGCCGCACGTGACGTCGCGCTGCGAGCAGAGCTTCAACTGGGTGCCCGGAATCGGGCGGTTGTGCTGGCAGTCCGAGAGCGAGTAGACGAGGTATCGCTGGCGAATGACGACGGGCGCCGACCGGTCCTCGACGGCGCGCGGCGGAGGGTTCGCGAGGCACCCCCACGGAGAGTCGTCCGGGGGCGCCGCAGCGTCCGCGGAGGCGGCGTCCTGCACGGAGCCGGGGACGCAGACCTGGCTCGTGCAGACGAACCCGGGGCCCGCTTTGAGCGTGCAGTCCGCATCGACGGCGCACTGCGTGCGGTCGGTCGAGAGGATCATCTGGCAGCCTACGACCGCAAGCGTCGAAGCAAGCACACCGAACGCCGCACGCATGTGCGCTCAGCGTATCGGCTCGACGCTTTGCGCGAGAACCTCTTTTCGTGGTCGCGCCACGCCGAGCCCGAACACCGTGCGACGGTCTCACGTCCGCGACGTCGACGAGCGGCGCGCCCTCGGACTACTGAACATGTGAGACCGCTGTTTGTCCCTGCGGAACTGCCGCGCTCGCCGGCGACACTTGCAGTTCAAACGAATCGATCGAATGCTCTGCTCCACCATGGGCCTACCCGCCGCATGGGTCGTCGGCATGATGATGGCGCTCGAGCCGAGCGCACCTTGGCGACCGACCTACGAGAGAACGGCAGACGCGATCGTCAAGGTCGTGGACGCCGAGCCGCTCTTCGAAGGCGACCCCTCTCGCAGTGCCGCGCTCCTCGTCTCCGTCGCGTGGCACGAGAGTCGGCTGAAGCCGGACGCGGTGTCGAAGAACGGGCTCTGGCTCTGCCTCTACCAGGTCGACAAGAGGCACCTCGCGGATCCGAAGAAGGCGCTCGAGGATCCGGAGGTCTGCACGCGGGCGGCGATGAAGATCCTCCGCGCCTCGCTGAAGGCGTGCGCGGCGCGACCGGTGGACGAGCGGCTCGCGTTCTTCATGTCCGGCAAGTGCGACAGAGGGCTGCCCGAGAGCCGCTATCGGATGTTCATGGCGAAGAAGCTCCTCGAGAAGCATCCGCTCCCGCCGCCGCCGCCGGACGAGAAGACGATGAAGAGCGAGCTCGTCGCCGAGGCGAAGAAGCCCGAGAAGGACAAGGATCGCTGACGCGCGGCACGCCCCTCGCATCTCGCGGGGCATGCGACCCACCGACGTCATCCCGGGCCCCCGCGATCCGAACCAAGAGCCCTCCACGCCCGAGCCGCTGACGCAGCCCGAGCCGCAGCATTCACCGCCCGGGACGCCCCAGGAGGTGCCGGGCGAGCAGAAGCCCTACCCGATCCACCGCGAGGTCCCGACGCAGCCCATCCACGAGGGAGGCATCACGTGAACCCAGCGTCGCACCCTGACACGAGCGTGACGAAGGTCACCTCGTCCCACTCGCCCCGGGGCCCGCACGGCGAGATTTACCTCGCGAGCGGGATCCGCACGTCGATGCGGCTCTGGAAGCAGGAAGCGCCCGGCGCGAGCGACGAGACGACGCGTCCCTACGAGACCGTCGGTTACGTCGTCGAGGGCCGCGCCGAGCTCCACATCGAAGGTCAGCTCGTCGTGCTCGAGCCGGGCGACTCGTGGGTCGTCAACGCCGGCGTGAAGCACAAGTACGTCGTGAAGGAGCCGTTCACGGCGATCGAGGCGACGTCGCCGCCGGCGCACGTGCACGGCCGCGACGCGTGATCAGCCGACCGTGAACGTCGCCGTCAGGCCGTAGTGATCGGAGGCCCACCCCGGGCGATCGCCGAAGCGCGTCGCGGTGAGCGGCGCGTCGAGGAAGCGCCGGACGCGCCCCGGGACGAGACCTCCGTCGCGCCGCGCCGGTCGGAAGAAGACGTAGTCGATGCGCTGGTCCTGCCCGTCCGGCTCGAACGCGTGCGCGAGCCCGTTGCCGTCGGGCTTGGGGTGGAATGTCGTGAGGTCGTCCTCGGCGCCGAGGTCCTCGAAGCCGTCGAGCGCCCGGCGGAGCGCGCGGTACGGCTCGTCCTGGCGGGAGGCCGCGTGGCCGTCGATGTTGAAATCGCCGCAGAGGACGAACGCGCGATCCGGAGCGCCGAGCTCGTCGACGAGCGCTGCGACGTGCGCGAGCTGCGCGCGGCGGACGCGCGCGGCGCGTTCGTCGTAGCCGGCCTGGAGGTGGACCGTGAGCAGATCGATCGGGAGCCTCCCCTCGCCCACCCCGAGCTGGACGTAGAGGCCCCCCTTCCTGGCGAGGCGATCCCACCCGACGCGCTCGCCGGGGAACCGACGGAGCACGGTCTTGTCGAGCGCCGCGCGTGCCCCGATCCCGAGGCCGGAGCCGCGCATGGAGAGGTCGAGCCGCACGCGGTTGTCGTCGCGGACGTGCGCCGTGAAATGCGCGGCCGAGAGCGCGTCGAAGAAGCGCTGCGCCTCGCGGGAGAGGAGCTCCTGGACGCACAGCACGTCCGCGTCGGCGCAGCCGCGGATGACCTCGTCGCAGCGAAAGCGGCTCCCGAACGGGGCGCGGAGGTGCGTCACGGCATCGAGGCCTTGGCCCATGCCGAAGCAGTTCCACGTCGAGATCCGGAGCTCCACGCGCCGCAGATTACCACCGGTCGCGGAGTCAGCGCGCGGCGCGGGCGAGGAGACCACGGAGCCACCGGTGCTCGGGATCGTCGTGGGCGCGCGGGTGCCAGCCCGACGCGACGCGGAAGCCCGGGATCGCGACGGGCAGCGGGAACGTGCGGAGGCCGAAGGGCGCAGCGAGGGGCTCGAGGACGAGGCGCGGCGCGGTGAGGACGAAGTCGGAGCGCGACACGAGGAGCGGCGCGGCGAGGAAGGACGGGGTGCGGACGGCGACGCGACGCGAGAGGCCGCGGGCTGCGAGGGCGTCGTCGACGGGGCCGCCCGGGCGCCCCTGGGGCGCGATCTGCACGTGGCGGAGGGCGAGGAAGCGCTCGAGCGTCAGCTTCCTCCGCACCTCGGGGTGGTCGCGTCGAACGGCGCAGAGGAACGTGTCGTCGAAGAGGGGCTGCACCATCAGCCCGTCGGGCAGGTTCCGTTGCGGGACGATGACGAGGTCGACGCGACCGTCCTCGAGCTCCGGGACGACGTCCAGCGAGACCGCACGCGTCACGACGTCGACGTAGGGCGCCTCGCGCTCGACGAGCTCCGTCAGCCGCGGGAGGAGGTGCGCCTCGACGAGATCGCTCGTGGCGACGACGAACGTACGCGCGAGCGTGGCCGGGTCGAACGCGCGCGTCTTCACGAGGGCGGCCGCGTCGTGGAGCACCTTGCGGACGCCGGGCGCGAGCGCGTCGGCGCGCGGCGTCGGGACCATGCCGCGCGCGGTGCGGACGAAGAGCGGATCGCCGAACGCTCTGCGCATGCGCGTGAGGGCGCGGCTCATCGCGGGCTGCCCGATCCCCGCCCGCGCCGCGGCCCGGGTGAGATGGCGCTCGGCGTGGAGCGCGTCGAAGAGGGACAGGAGGCCGAGGTCTGGGGTCGCGTCATGCATGCTGTGCATGCTGATGATATCTCACCATGCATTGGAAACATGCTCTCCCCCGACGCATGCTGCTCGTCGTCGAAAGGAGACGTCATGATCACCATCTTCGGAGCCACGGGGAACACGGGCGCGGTCGTCGCGAAGGAGCTGCTCGAGCGCAGGGAGGCGATCCGCGTGCTCGCGCGGGATCCGGCCAAGGTCGCCGGGCTCGCGGCGCGAGGGGCGGAGGTCGTCCAGGGCGACGTCTTCGACGAGGCGGCGGTCGCCGAGGCGCTCTCCGGCGCGAAGGGCGCGTACCTGCTGATGCCGCCCGACAACCAGAGCCAGGACCTCCTCGCGAGGAACGCGCGGATCGCCGAGATCTTCGCCGCCGGCCTCGCAAAGGCGCGGACGGCGCACGCGGTGCTCCTCTCGTCCGTCGGCGCGCAGGAACCCTCGGGCACGGGGCCGATCGTGTCCACGCACGTGGCCGAGCGGGCGCTGTCCCAGGTGGAGGGCACGCGCTTCACCTTCGTGCGCGCGGCGTACTTCATGGAGAACATCCTCGCGAACGCGCATCCGATGAAGAACGACGGGGTCCTCCCTGTCTTCGGCGGCGGCGCGGGCTTCGCGTTCCCGATGGTCGCCACGCACGACATCGGCCTCGTCGCGGCGGCGGCGCTCGCCTCGCCGCCGAGCGCGACGGAGATCGTCGAGCTCTCGGGGCCGCGGGAGTACAGCTTCGAGGACGCCGCCGCGAGCGCAGCGGCGATCCTCGGCCGCGCGGTCAAGGCGGTGGACGTGCCCCTCGAGGCGGTCGTCCCGACGCTGACGGGGTTCGGCTTCTCGGCGAACGTCGCCGGCCTCTACCGGGAGATGATCGAGGGGCTCGGGTCGGGCAGGGTCCGCTACGACGGCAAGGGGCGGAGCGTGCGTGGGAAGACGACGCTCGAGGACGTGCTGCGCGGCGCGCTGTGATGCTTCGAAGCCGACGCCCCCGCGCGGAGCACGGTCACTCGTAGCTCTCGAGCTCTGCGCGGAGGGCCGAGGCGAGCTCCTCGCAGGGGAGTACCACGCCCCTGCAGGCACCGTTCGGGAACGCGGCAGGCAACACGCCTCGGCGACGCGTCCGAGGAAGTGTCCGAACCTCGCAGGCCCGTCGAGCCGAAGGACGGCCTCCGTCTCTCGTTCGCTCGTTCGTCTCACGGGGTCCTCGAAGAGGTCGACGACCAGACCGCCCTCGACGCCGCGCTCGGCACGACCACGGTATACGTCACGGAAGCGCACGAAGGCGTGGATCAGGGACAGGCGCGTGGCAGGACCTGAGGTGAGACCGGCAGGCCTTGCCTTCCGGCCTCCGGCGGGGCACGTTCCGCCCGTCACCGGCACGGGTGGCGAAATGGCAGACGCAGCGGGTTTAGGTTCCGCCGCCGAAAGGTGTGGGGGTTCGAGTCCCCCCCCGTGCACTTAGCCCGATTTTTCCGGGGTCCCGTGCGAACGCGACGAACGGGAACGGAGGCGGCGCCTACCACTTCCCTACCACTTACCTCCGGGATCGCGAGGTGGAGGGGCGCGAGCGCGCCAAGCTCTAGCTCCTCCACCGTCCGCGGCGGTAGGCGGCCACCTGCGCCGAGGACTTGTGCCCGGTCCTCGCGGTCACCCACGCCTCGGTCTTCCCGTTCGCGAGGGCCAAGGTAATGAACGTCGCACGGCAGTCATGGATCCGGATCGGGCGGCGCGCCTTGCTCCGCTCGAAAAGCTCCAGACGCTTCACGCCCGCAAGTTGGAGGTGAGCGCGGAACGTGTCCGCGAGGTGGCCGGGGTTGAGGATGCGCGCGAACACCGGATCGGAGTCCTCGTGCGGGACGCGCTCGCGCCACCACTTCAACGTGAGGACCACGGAAGGATCGAGCGCCCATGCCCGCGGGTCATCGGTCTTGTTCTCGTCCAGCCTCACGGCTCCGTGTTCGAGGTCCAGATCCCCCCACTGAGGGAAAGGGCTTCGCTCGAGCGCATCCCCTCGCGGCAAAGGAAGCCGTACAGGATGCGGTTGACGAGGGGGACGCTTGTCCTCGGAGCCGGTGCACGCGAGCAGTGACCCTAGGACCGGGTAAATGTATTTCTCGAGCCGCGAGACGTCATCGTCCGCCGTTCTCTTGTCGTTGACGTGATCCGGGTAGAGCTTGTGCAACTCTCCCGAGGTCCAGCGCTCGGCAAACTTCCGGAACGTCATACCGCCGCGAGGCGTGGACGGCACCGAGAGAATCGAGGCGGCGGACCGCTCGGCCGCGAGCGCCGCGACGCTTCGCTTGACCTCGGCAAGACCACGGACGGGGTCCGCCTTGCCGGCGTTCAACGCGCGTGAAATCGCCTCCCCCATGACCGCGGTGCGCCCGCTCGAGCGGAGGACATGAGCAAGGGCTTGGAGCGCGTCCGCCCACTCTTGGGCGTTCTCCTCGTCCGTGGCCCACCCGATGGCGCGCGCGATGCGCTTGCCGGGCTCGATCGTGAAGCGGGCATGGCGGACACCGTCCAGAACGATGACGCCCCCACGTGCCTCGCGCGGCATGACTACTTGCCTCCCTTCCGCGCGGCGGCGCGGAGCACGAACGCCCTAGAAACGCCCTAGAACGGGCTTCGCGCAAGGTGAAAGAGCGGGCTTCGCGAACGTCGCGAAAGCGACGGGCCGGACCTCCCGAAAGGAAGCCCGGCCCCGCTCACCCGACGTCGAATTTGCGGCGCCGCCGCCGGTCTCGTGGTGTCTCCTCGCGGCCTAGCAAGCGCGACACGACGGCATCGTCCGAGACCCGCGAGCCCACAAGCTCGGTCCGCGAGTAGACCTCTTGACCGGCTCCCGGCTCACCCGAGAGGACGAACGCGTTGCACACGCCTAGGAAGGTCGCGGTCACGCGTTGACCGTAGGGCGTCACCCATCGCGGGGACGAGACGTACGAACGCGCTTCCTTCTCTCCCCGGTCCGTCGCCTCGTCAAAGGAGCGTGCGCGGACGAGCACCACGCGTTCCTCCACGAGAGTCGCGTCCGGATCGAAGTCCGGATCCTTGCGGACGGCACGTCCGCGCGCCGCGATGCGATAGAGCGTCTTGACCCCGTACCAAGCCCACGGCATCGCGGCCGAGCGTACAGGATCACGTCACCCACGGCGGCGCTTCCTCCTACTCGCGAGGTCCACCACCGCCGCCCCGCGCTCCGGCCGGGCACGCTCGGACATCGGCGGCGCGGGCTCGGACATGAGACGGTCCAACGCATCGCGCGCAACCGCGTACGCCTCCCGGTCGCCCGCGGCCGCCGCGTCCGCCACCGCTCGCGTGAGGGCCGCCACGAGGGCGGCACGAGGCGGAAGGGAAGCGGTAGGGATTGGTAGCGACTCGGCGCGAGTGGGGCCGAGCGTGTCCACGTGCGCCGGGGTTTCGCGACGCTTCGCGACGGCCGGCGGCGGATTGCGCTGCTTTAGGTTCCGCCGCCGAAAGGTGTGGGGGTTCGAGTCCCCCCCCGTGCACTTTCCTCGGTTCTCCAGGCTTCGGGATTCTTCTCACGTGATGATGCGCGATGCGACGCCGTGCATTTCGCGACGTGAACCTCGCGTGCGCCTCGTCGTGACGGCTCGTGTGGCGGCGGATCGGGCACGCCGGCCCGCCGGTTGCTTGCGCGCGGGCCCATGCCCCACCCGCTCCGTGCGAGCGTCGTCGCGGTGCTCGTCGTCGCGCCGATCTCGGCGTGCATTCCGCTGCGCGGGACGGTGATACCGGGGCCGGAGGGCGCGGTGATCGCCCACCTGCTCCACGAGACGTGTGGTCGCCCCATGGTCGGCTATCGCCGGATCATCTTGTCGAACGGCAGCGGGGAGATCTTCTCCGTGAAAGGCTGCGGTCGTCACCGCCGCTTCCTGTGCCGTGGTGAGATCAGCGGCTGCTCGGACTCGCTCATGGGGGCGGCGAGCAACCCGATCGACATCACGTGCTGCCTCGAGATGGACCAGCCGCGCGCCGGCCGCGAGGTCATGTGCCAGGCGAGCACGGAACCGCGCGGAGACAAGCGCGTCGTGCCCCGAAGCGACGTCCCAGACCTCTGTCCCTCGCTCTGACTCGCGTAGCGCCCTCTGGGTGTCGGTCGAGGGTCGAGGGTCGAGGTCGGGTGCAGGATCGAGGGCCTGACGCGGCACGCGACCCTGGCCGAGTCCGGGCATCCCTCGATGAGCCTCGACCGCGCCCGGGAGAGCGCTACGTCGGAGGTTCCCATGCAGATTACACGTTTCACTCACGGCCGCCTCGCGGCATGAAGGTCGTCCTCGAGGCGCTCGTCCGAGGTGATGCCATCGCGAGTGCCGCGGGCAGAGCGCCCTCAGGGAACCACGACGATGGACCCCCTCACGGCCTGGTACACGCTCCGCACCCGGATCTCGAAGCGCCCGGCGCGAGCTCGCGTCTCGCGACCGACTTCGACGTGGATCCTCGGCGACGACTCCGAGTCGGCGTCGGAAAGGCCTGTCATCATCTCCGCGCAGTCGAACGGAGGACGACGGGCGGCGGCGGCCCTCCGATCTCGAACCGCGCTCGCCCGCGCTCGCGGTGCGCGGCCGTTGCCGCCGCCGCTTGGACCTTCCGAGCGCTCGGCCGGAGCGGGAATCGTCGCGGAGATGGTCGTGAAGACGACACGCATTGTCGTCGCAGGCGTGCGGCACGTATGCTCGGCGGTCATGCCGTCCATGCAGGAGAAGGCGAAGCCCCTCCGCCTCGGGATCGTCGGTTGTGGCGCGATCGTCCGCGAAGCGCACCTCCCCGTCCTCGCCTCCGACCCGCAGATCGAGCTCGCAGTGCTCTGCGATCGCCATGCCGCGAGCGCGTCGATGCTGCGGCGCGAGTTCCGCCTCACGAGCGCGATCACGGAGGACCTCGCCGACCTCCGGGGGAAGGTGGACGCGGCGATCGTCGCCGTCCCTCCGCAGCTCCACGCCCCGATCACCCTCGAGCTCCTCGCGATGGGGATCGACGTCCTCTGCGAGAAGCCTCTCGCGAGCTCGGCGGCCGACGGACGACGCATGATCGACGCGGCACGCCGGCACGACCGCATCCTCGCCGTCGCCCTCATGATGCGCTTCTACCCGCACGACCAGGTCCTCCGGGAGCTCGTCGAGGACGGCGAGATCGGCGACGTGAAGGAGGTCGTCGTGGAGGACGGCGCGCCGCTCGACTGGCCGATGGCGACCGACAGCTACTTCAACCGGAAGACGACCGCGGGAGGAGTGCTGTTCGACAGCGGCATCCATCTGCTCGACCGCGTCCTCCATCTCTTCGGCGACCTCGTCGACGTCGACTACGAGGACGACTCCTTCGGAGGCATCGAGACGAACGCGCGCCTGCGCGGCAGCCTACGCATCGCGGGCCGGCCGGTCCCGACGCGCATGGAGTTCAGCTGGTCGCATCGCCTTCGTCGCAGCATCCAGGTCGTCGGGACGAAGGGGACGCTCGAGGCGCACATCCGTGATCCGCGCACGCTGAGCCTCTACCGGCCGGGGCGGCGCGGCGTGCTGGAGATGAAGATCGACTGCGCCGAGCGGTGGGGGCCGACGAGCGCGTACCGCGCCCAGATCCTCGATTTTCTCGGTGCGGTCCGCGATCGGCGCGCCCCGTTCGTCACCGCGGAGTCGGCCCTGAAGGCGCTCGAGGTCGTCGAGACGGCGTACGCGAACCGCAGGGTGATGACGCAGCCCTGGCTCACGCGGAAGCGGCGCTCCGCATGAAGCCGACGAAGATCCTGGTCACCGGCGCGACGGGGTTCATCGGCGCGCGTCTGTGCGAGCTCCTGTCGCTCGAGGAGCGCATCCCGTACCGGGCCCTCGTCCGCAACTACTCGCGCGCCGCACGCATCGCGCGGCTCGACGCGCAGATGGCCCTCGGCGACCTCGGCGACACGAGGAGCCTCTCGGCGGCCCTCGAAGGCTGCGATGTCGTCGTCAACCTCGCCCACGCGGACGATCGCGCAGCCGGCGAGGAGACGCGGAACATCGTCGCGGCGTGCCGCAACGCTCGGATCCGGCGGTTCGTCCACGTGAGCTCGATGGCGGTCCACGGGCCGAGCCCCGAGCCCGAGGTGCTGACGGAGGCGAGCGCGCCGATCCGCCGCTGGGGCGAGCCCTACTCGGACGCGAAGGCGGAGGCCGAGGGCATCGTGGCGAAGGCGTTCGAAGAGGACGGCTTCCCCGCCGTGATCGTCCGGCCGACGGTCGTGTACGGTCCGTACAGCTTCTTCGTCACCCCCATCGTCGACGAAGCCCGGCAAGGGCGCGTCAGCTTGATCGACGGCGGATCGGGGATCTGCAATGCGGTCTACGTCGACGACGTGTGCGACGCGATCCTGGCGGGCATCGCGCGCGACGACGTCCTCGGCCGCTCGTTCTTCGTCAACGGGGACGAGCGCCTCACGTGGCGCGAGTTCATCACCACCTTCGCGAAGATGGTCCCTCGGGAGACGCGAACGTACGACCACCCGTCGGAAGAGATCTCCCGGCACTGGCGATCCCGCGATCCGAGCGCGAAAGACACGCTGAAGGCGCTCGCGCGCCTCACGGCGTCGCCGGCCCTCCACGCGCAGCTCGCGACGGTCCACCCGCTCGGGAAGGCGATCCGCGGCGCGAAGGAGCTCGTGTCGCAGGCGATCTCCCCCGAGCGCAAGCTCACCCTCAAGAGCGTCCTCCAGCGGCGATCGGTCGTCCGCGACGACGAACCGGCCGCGAAGCTCCCCAGCATGGGGCGCGTCGTCCGCGAGGCGTATCGTTCGTTCGTCTCGAACGAGCTCGCGAAGACGAAGCTCGGCTGGCGCCCGGCGCACACGTTCGCCGAGGGTGCGGCGCGCACCGAGGAGTGGCTCCGGTTCGCGCACCTCCTCGCGTGACGTCCGCCGAACGGGTGACACGGGAGCCGGGTCGCGCCGCGCCTCGGATCGCTTACGATGCGTGGCATGGCGTATTCCGACTCCTCTCGTTCGGTCGGCCTCGTGCTCTGCGCGCTCGCGAGCGTCCTCGCGTGCAACGACGACGATTCGTCGGGCGGGACGGCGGCGGGCGGCGACGCGGGCGCGTTCGTCCCCACGCAGAGCGACGGGGGCAGCAGCTCGGGGCAGAGCCCGCCGGGCGTCGTCGCGAACGGGCCGCAGCAAGGCCTCTACGTGACGGACTACGCCGGGGCGCTCTTCCACCTGAGCCTCGAGGACGGGAGCGAGCTCGGGAAGTACGGCACCGAGGGAGACGGGGCGAACGCGTACCGACGACCGTCGGGGATCGCCGCGACGAAGAAGCACCTCTACGTCGCGGACACGGGCAACCACCGGCTGGTGCGCCTCACCGTCGCGAGCGGAGCCGGCTGGAAGACGCTCGACCTCGCCCCCACCGCCGAGCCGCACGGCGTCGGGGCGCTCCTGTCGGCGGACGAGAAGGAAGAGAAGGTCGTCTTCAGCGACTACGCCGGGATGCAGTTCTTCACGGCTCCGCCGGACCTCGCCGGCGCGCCGGCCCCGGGCGCCAAGCTGCAGTTCAACACGTGTGGCGTCGCGCTCCGCGAGGGTGAGTCGGCCGGGTCGACGGGGTGTACGAGCGGGCCCGCGCTGAACGTCGTCGTGAACCCGAACAGCGGCGAGCGCATCTACCCGGCGTCGGCGGGTACGGGCGAGCTGAGCCGCCCCGACGGGCTCGCGTACCTGCCCGACGGCACCCTCGTCATCGCCGACACCGGGAACTTCCGCGTGCTCTGCGCCAAGGGTCCGTCCGCGCGCAACGACTTCGGGAAGCAGGGAGACGCGACCGACCTCGAGTTCCGCTCCGTCAGCGCGATCGCGACCGACGCGCGCGGGCGCATCTTCGTCGCGGACACGACGCGGAAGCGCGTCGTGCGCGTCGACGACTGTCGGGGCGCGAACCCGAAGGTGTTCGACACCGCCGCGATCTCGCAGATGACGGGCCTCGCGGCCGTGGGGCCGTACGAGGGTGCCGCCCAGCCCTGAGGACGGGCCGGTCGGCGAGCGGGCGAGCGCGATGACTCGTGTCCGCATCGCGCGCCCCATTCGGGTGGGCGGGGAAGACCGTGCGTCGCGCGCTCGTAAGCAGGCGGGATGTCCTCACGCGCCGCGCTCCGCCCGTTCGACGTGCCTTCCGCGACCGGCTCCTCGCCGGACCCCACACGCCTGCTCGTGGGGCGCCCGGACGCGCGGCTCGGTGAGATCAGCGCCGCATGGAGCAACGTGCCGACGCGCCGCAGGCGCTTGCCCAAGGCGCCGATGGCGGGCCTCGGGTTGCTCGGCGCGATGACGGGCGCGGCCGCCGGGCTCGCGGCGGGCCACCCCGTCCTCCTCGCGGGCGGCGTCGTCGCGGGCGGAGCCGGAGGAGCACTGCTCGTCGCCTTCGTCGCCCGCGCCTTCGCCGATCGCCGCAGCGCATACGTCGGGGCGGCGGGCTACCAGACGAGCGAGCTCGGTCTGACTGGCGTCCGCGACGAGGTAGCGCTCTTCGCCGACTGCGCGCTCCTCGTCTCGCATGCGCGACGCACGCTCGTGCACGCGGGTCGCATCCTCGACGATCGGGACGTGACCACCACCCGCCTCGTACCGAGGGCCACGCGTGGAGGCGCGCGCGCGAAGATCGTCCTCCCGGCGCTCGCAGCGGCGACGCGGAACGCGGCGCTCCACGCTCACTTCGCCGCGGTCTCGCCCGCGAGGTTCCCGATCCTCGCCGAGCGCGAAGGCACGTTCACGAGCAAGGGCGAGCTGACCCTCACGGGCGACGTCCTCCAGATCTCGGACGGCGCGCGGACCCAGCACGTGGGGCTCTCTGACCTCCGCGTCGGCCTCCGCGCGGGGTTCCTCGAGCTCGCGTGGCCCGGGGACGCCGCGCGCATTCGCTTCGACGAAATCGGCGACGGGCTCGCGCTGCTCGCCCGCCTCGAACGAAGCGCCGTCCCGATCGCCGCAGAAGAGGTCACCTGATGTTCGCCAGCGACCACACCGAGCTCGACGCTCATCTCGCCACGATCGTCGCGGCGGTGCGCCGGCGCGCCTTGCAGGGTCTCCTCCTCGGGCTCACGGCGCTCGCGGTCTCGACGACTCTACTCGGCTTCGTGGCCCACGAGGTCCTCTTGGTCGGGCCGCGTGCGCTGGTCTCACTCCTCGAGCTGGCCGCCTTGGCCGGCGGCATCGCACTCGGTCGTTTCGCGGTGACGACGCTTCGCGCGACGCGCCTCGCAGAGTTGACGTCCCCCGCGAGCTCACCCGTCGTCGCCGCGCTTCGTGGTGACGCGCGTGGCGTCACGGAGCTCGGCGCGGTGCGCGGGCGCGCGAGCTTCGTCGCGATCGTGCTCGCCGACGGGACGCGCCACGATCTACCGCTGGTCGAGACGGAGGTCGAGCCGCTCCTCCGCTTCCTCCAGGCCCACGTCCGCCACGCGAGAGCCGCGGACCTCGGGTTCCGGCGCTGACGACGGACCGCCGCGTCAGAGCGAGGACGTCGGGGCTGCGCTCGGCTCCGGCGCATCGAGGTGCAGCCTGAGCTGGGTGATCCGGCGCCCGCGAAGCTCGAGTACCTCCGCGACCACGCGACCCGCCAGCGGGACGCGCGCGCCTCGCTCGGGGAAGCTCCCGACCACGGCGAGCACGAGGCCTGCGACGGTGGACGCGGACGGGGAGACCGGGAGCTCGAGCCCGAGCTCCCGGTTCACTTCGTGGAGGGGTGTGGCGCCGCGGACGATGAACGCGCTCGCGCCCTCGGCCACGATGTTCTCTTCGGCCCGCTCCTTCTCCCCGGCGATCTCTCCGAAGAGCTCCTCGGCGAGGTCCTCGATGGACACGAGGCCTGCCGTGAAGCCCGTCTCGTCGACGATGAGCCCGATCTCGCTGCGCGAGCGCTGGAGCGCGCGCAGCACGTCGACCGCGCGGGCTCGCTCCGGGAAGGTCGGGATCTCCCGGACGATCCGCCGGAGGTCCACGTCGCCGTCGAGGAGCTGCATGTACACCTCGTGCGCGACGACGTAGCCCGTGGGGTGCTGCCCGTCGTCGGTCACCGGGTACCGAGCATGAGGGTGCTCACGCATGATCCGCTTCACCTCGGCGCCGCCGCTCGTCGAGGGAAGCCACACGATCATCGTGCGAGGAACCATCAGCGAGTACGCCTCGAGCGCCGCGAGGTCGATCGCGCGTGACGCGATCTCCCCGGTCTCCTTGTCGACGGTGCCAGCGTCCGCCGCCTCGCTGACGAGCTGCTGGAGCTCCTCCGGCGACAGGCGCGCCTCCGTGAACGTCGTCGAGTCGCGAAACGGCCGGAGGAGCACGTTGCTCGCCGCGGTCAGAAACCAGATGATCGGCCGCGCGAGCTGCGACAGGCGGAAGAGCGGCCGAGAGACGAAGAGCGCGATCTGCTCCGAGTGGCGGAGCGCGAGCGACTTCGGGACGAGCTCGCCCACGACGACGGACAAGACGGACACGAGCGCGACGACGAGCGCGAACGCGACCTTGTCCGCCGCCGCGCCGAGGCCGAGCCGCTCGAGCGCGGCAGAGACGGGAGCCTCGAGGACCGCGCCGCCGAACGCGCCGGCGGACGCGCCGACGACGGTGATCCCCACCTGCACCGTCGCGAGGAACCGCTCGGGGTCGCCCCGGAGCTTCAGCGCCACCTTCGCCGATCCACGGCCCTCGTCGGCGAGCTCGCGGAGCCGCGTCTTGCGGACGGAGAGGATGGCGATCTCCGACCCCGAGAAGAACCCGTTCACGAGCGTGAGCCCGAAGATGACGAGGAGCTGGAGACCGATGGTCTTCATCGCCCGGCCTCGGTCACTCGGCCGGCACCGTCGCGGGCTCGTCGTCACCTTCGTCGGCGTCCGCCACCTTCGTCCCCCAGCCCCGCAAGAGCGTCGCGAGGAGCCCGGGGAGGACGACGAGCGTGAGGGCAGCGCTCAAGAAGATGCCGACGATGACGACGGTCGCCAGCGGCCGCTGGACCTCCGATCCCGCGCTGCTCGAGAGCGCCATCGGGAGGAAGCCGAGGCCGGCGACGGCCGCCGTGGTGAGGACGGCGCGAAGGGACCGCGCCGTACCCTTCGCGACGGCGCCCTCGAGCGCCATCCCGGTGAGCATCTCGCGACGCGTCGCGCTCGTGATGACGACGCCGTTGAGGACCGAGACGCCGCCGAGCGCGATGAAGCCGACGGCGGCCGGGAGGCTGAAGGGCATGCCGCGGGCGAGGAGGCCGATCATCCCGCCCGTCGTCGCGAACGGCACGAGGAGGAACACCGCGAAGGCCGGCTTCAGGCTGCGGAACATCCAGAAGAGCATGCCGAGGATGACGGCGACGACTGCGGGGACGACGAGCGCGAGCCGCGCCGAGGCGCGCTCGAAGTTCTCGAACTGCCCTCCCCACTCGATGCGGTAGCCCGCGGGCATCACGGCGTCGCGGCCGACCTTCGCGCGCGCCTCCTCGACCCAGGAGACGAGGTCCCGGCCTCGGAGGTTCACGTCGACGCGGATGAGGCGCTCGCGATCGAGCCGCTTCACGACGGACGGCCCGTCGGCCTCCTCGAACGTGACCACCTCGCGCATCGGGACCCCGTTGCCATGCTCGGTCTCGACGAACATCTCCGCAAGGGACTCCGCGTTCGGGCGCGCCGGCGGGACGAACACCCGGAGGTCGAAGCGCCGCTCGCCCTCGTACACTTCACCGACGCGGACCCCCTCGCGAGAGGCCGCGAGCACGTCGAACGCGTGCCGCACCTTGACGCCGTAGCGCGCCATGCGGCCGCGGTCCGCCGTGGCGGTGATGGTGGGCTGCCCGAGGATGCGCTCGATCTTGAGATCCGCCGTCCCGCGGATCTCGCGGACGATGTCGCCGATCTTGTTCGAGTGCTCGACGAGCTCGTCGAGGTCCTTCCCGATGATCTTGATGGAGACGTCGGCGCGCGATCCGGCGATCAGCTGGTTCGTGAGGTCCTCGATGGGCTGCGACACGGAGACGAAGGTCGACGGCACCTCCGTCTCGATCTTGTCCTTGAGGAGCGTGCTGAGCTCGTCGAGGTTCTTCGCGCTCTTCCACTCCTTGAGGGGCTTCAGCGGGACGAGGATGTCCGTGTTGTTGTTGCCGACGGCGTCGAGCGCCATCTCCGCGCGGCCGCTCTGCCCGAGCGCCTTTCGCGTCTCGGGAAAGCTCAGGACGACCTTCTCGGCGAGGAGGTCGAGGCGCTTCGCCTCCTCCAGCGACACGCTCGGCGCCCGCAGCATCGCGAGGACGCAGTCGCCCTCGAAGATCCGGGGCACGAACTCGGCGCCCGCCCGCGAGAACGCGAACCCGACGACGACGAGCGCGACGAAGCTCCCGCCGAGCAGCGGCCAACGATGCCTCAGGGTCGTCGGGACGAACGCCTCGTAGCGCTCGGCGAGACGCTCGAGCCAGTGCGGGCCGTGGTCCTTCGCAGGCGGCACCGTGAGCACGAGGAGCGCAGGGAAGAAGACGACCGAGTAGACGAGCGCGCCGAAGAGGGCGCACGCCATCGTGATCGCCATCGGCCGGAACATCTTCCCCTCCACGCCCTCCAGCGTGAGGAGCGGAATGTAGACGAGCATGATGATCGCCACGGCGAAGACGACGGGCTCGATCACTTGCTTGCCGACCTCCTCGTACGCCCGGGCGCGACCGCGACCGAGGAGCGCGCGACCCGCCGTCTCGGCGATCACGGCCTCGAGGATCACGATCGGACCGTCGACGAGGAAGCCGAAGTCGATCGCGCCGAGGCTCATGAGATCGCCCGTCACGCCGAAGAGGTGCATGCCGAACACCGCGATGGCCATGGACACCGGGATGCCGAGCGCGGTAACGAGGGCGCCGCGCACGGTGCCGAGCATGATCGCGAGCACCACCGTGACGATGAGGAGCCCCTCGGCGAGGTTGGTCGCGACCGTCGTGAGCGTGCGCTCGACGAAGTCGGCGCGGTCGTAGATGACGTCGATGACGACGCCCGGGGGGAGATCGCGCTTGATCTCCTCCATGCGCGCCTTGACGGCGTAGATCACGTCTCGGCTGTTCGAGCGGGCGAGCATCATCACGAGGGCCGAGACCGCCTCGCGCTCGCCGTCGAGGGTGACCACGCCGTAGCGGAGCGCCGGGCCCACCTCCACGTCGGCGACGTGCCGGACGAGGATCGACGGCGCGTCCTTCGCGCTCCGCACGACCACGTGCCCGATGTCCTCCTCGTTCTTGACGAGGCCGCTCCCGCGGATCGTGAAGGACTCCCCGCCCCGCTCGACGTAGCCGCCGCCTACGCTGATGCTGGCGGCGGAGAGCGCTTCGAGCACGTCGTTCAGCGTGAGCCCGCGCGCGCGGAGCTTCTGAGGGTCGACGCGAACCTGGTACTGCTTCAGCTCGCCGCCGAACGGGTTCACCTCGACGACGCCGGGCACGCTCCGGAGGCGAGGTCCGATCTCCCAGTCGAGGAGCGTCCGGAGCTGCATCGGCGAGTGCTGGTCGGACCGGACGACGAACTTGTAGATCGTGCCAAGCCCGGTCGACGGCGGCGCGAGCTCCGGGAGGCCTGCCGTCGGCGGAAGGTCGCCCTGGGCCCCCCGGACGCGCTCGAGCACGAGCTGCCGCGCCCACCAGAGGTCGGTGCCGTCCTCGAAGATCACGGTCACCGACGAGAGCCCGAAGCGCGAGACGCTGCGCATCTGCACGCTGCGCGGCAGGCCGTTGAGCGCCTTCTCGATGGGGACCGTCACGGTGCGCTCCACCTCGACCGGCGAGAGCCCCCCGCACTTCGTGAGGACGTCGACCTGCACGCTGGACACGTCCGGCAGGGCGTCGATCGGGAGGCGTCGCGCCGCCACGACGCCGAGCGCGAGCAGGGCGACGAGCAGCGCGGCGACGAGCTTGCGCGCGCGGATGGAGAAGGCGACGAGCGAGCCGAGCATGGGACCTACCGGAAGAGCTCGCTCTTCAGCGCGAAGACGCCGCCGGTCGCCACGACCTGCCCCGGCGCGACGCCTTCGAGGATCTCGTGGCGATCGCCGTCGGAGGCGCCGAGCTTCACCGGGACGGCGCGCACCTGCGTCTCGCCGTCGGCGACGAAGACGGTCGCCTTGCCGTCGACGTACACCACCGCCGCGTGGGGAAGGAGGAGCGCGACGCGCTGGACGTTCGCGCTCGTGATCGTCGCGTGTACGGCCTGGCCAGGGCGGAGGTGCACCTTCGGAAAATCGATCGTGACGCGCACGTCCGTGCTCCGCGTCGCCGGATCGATGACCTCGCCGACGTGCGCGACCTTTCCGGGGATCTTCGCGGCGGGATCGGCGAGCGGGCTCACGTCGACGTCGTCGCCGAGGCGCACGAACGAGAGATCACGCTCGAACACCGACAGCTCGATCCAGAGGTGATCGAGGTCCGCGACCTTGTAGCCGATCGCGTTGCCGTCGACGGACTGGCCCGGCGAGAGGTGACGCTCGACGACGTGCCCCGCGATCGGCGAGCGCACGACGAGCACGCCGAAGGCGCCGCTGCCTCCGAGCGCGCGCACGCGCTGCTGCGCCGCCTGGAGGCTCGCCCGGTGCTGCGTGAGCTCGGCGGCGGCGACCTCGTTCTCGCGCGCGGTCGTGAGCCCCTTCGCGAAGAGGTCACCCTCGCGGCGAGCCTGGAGCTCGGCGGCCCTGTAGCTCGCCTCGACCTGCGCGATCGAGGACTGCGCCTCCCCGAGCTCCGCGCTCTCGACCTCCGCCAGCGGCTCGTTCGCCGTGACGTGATCGCCCTCGTACTTGAACGTGCGCCGCACCGTCCCGCGGAGGCGCGTGCCGATGGCGGCGACGTACGACGGGTTGAAGGACACCGTGCCGACCACGCGGACCGTCGGCTTGAACGGCGTCGGCTCGAGGCGCGTGAAGGCGACGCCTGCGCGCTCGCGGAAGGCCGGCGAGAAGACGATCGCGCCGCCCTCCATGCGAGGGACGTCTCGGGCCGTCGCCGCCACGTCGTGGTGGGATCGTCCGCGCAGGTAGATCGCTGCGCCCCCGAGGCCGGCGACGACGACACCCGCGACGGCCAGCGCGAGAGGCCATCGTCGCGGGCGCCGCTCGTGGGTCGAGGACAAGGGCGGCGGAGCGTCGCGCTGGTCGGGGGACGGCATGAGGGCCACGGCGCGAGCCTATCAAGCGCCCGGGGCCCATCGGGAGGCGTCCTCGCGAGCTTACGAGCGCGTAAGGTTCGCGCGGCGGCCGCGGGCGAAGAGTACCATCGCGCTGTGCACCTCCTGCTCGTCGAGGACGACCGCAAGCTGGGCACGCTCCTCGCGCGCGTGCTGACGTCGAGCGGGTACACGGTGTCCGTCGCGCCGACACTCGAGGCGGCGAAGGCCGCGGACGCCGAGGCGCTCGACCTCGCCGTCGTCGACCGGATGCTCCCCGACGGGGACGGCGTGGAGCTCTGCGCCCACCTGCGTCGCGCGAGCTTCGAGGGTCCCATCCTCATGCTCACGGCGCGCGGTGAGACGCGTGATCGCGTCCACGCGCTCGACCTCGGCGCCGACGACTACCTGACGAAGCCGTTCGAGATCGAGGAGCTGCTCGCCCGCCTTCGCGCGCTCTCCCGGCGGGGTCCGCTCGTCGCGAGCCTCGACGTCGGGCCGCTCCACCTCGACATGGCGCGCAGGAACGCCTTCGCCCGCGGCGTGCTCCTCCCGTTGACGGCCCGCGAGTTCGATCTGCTCGCCTATCTGGCACGGAGGAGGGACCAGCCGGTGTCCAAGGCCGAGCTCGTCCAGAGCGTCTGGGAGGCCGACGAGGTCGTCCCGAACGTCGTCGAGGTCCACATGAGCCGCCTCCGGGACAAGCTCGGCGAGGACGCGTGGATCATCGAGACGATCCGCGGCGTCGGGTACACGCTCCGTGGAGCGAGCGAGCCATGAGCTTCCGGGTGAGGATCGCCATCGTCGTGTTCGGCCTCACGGCGCTCACGATGGGCGCCGCCTTCGGGATCGTCTGGGAGCGCTTCGTCGCGTCGCAGCGGGCGCAGCTCGACGAGGCGCTGCTCGACGTCGCGCGGCAGGAGGCGAGCGACGCGCTCGGCGGCCAGCTCGAGTTCACGGACGCCCCGGGCCCCTCCGCCAACGCCGTCGGCCCCTTGCCGAAATACGGCGTCCTCTACGGGGTCAACGGGGTGCCGCTCTCGACGACGAACAACTTCGCGAGCATTCCCCCGATGCCGCGGCTCGCGCCGTACGACGCGGGGATGGACATCGAGCACGACGGCGTCCCGATGCGCGCCGTGGTCGTCGCGGTCGGGTCGACCGGTCGCCGCATCCTGCTCGCCACCCCACGCCACGACCTCGAGGAGGACGCGCGCATCCTCGGACGCGCGATGGCCATCGCCTTCGCCGTGGGCTGCGCATGGGCCGCCGCCGTGGCGTTCGGCGTCGCGAGCTGGCTGACGCGCGAGCATCGGACCCTGGGCGTGGTCGCGAGGCGGGTCGCCGAGGGCGACACGAGCGCGCGCGTGTCGTTCCGCTCGCGGGACGCCGACCTCCGCCAGCTGGCCGACGATCTCAACGTGATGATCGACCAGCTCGTGGGCCTCGTCGCCGCGCAGGACCGCTTCATCGCGCACGCCGCGCACGAGCTCCGGACGCCGCTGACGTCGCTTCGCATCGAGCTCGAGCACGTCCTCCGGACCGGTCGCGGTCGCGCGGACTACGAGGAGGCGGTCCGCGGGGCGCTCGAGTCGTCGCGGGCCCTCACGGAGCTCGCGGACGATCTCCTCCAGCTCGCCCGGGCGAAGACGGCGCCGGTCGAAGAGGCCTCGCTCGTCGAGGAGGCCCTCACGGATGCCATCGCGGCGGTCGCGCCGATGGGACGGGGCCGTGACGTGCGGATCCTCGCGAGCCCCTTCGGCGGACAGGTGCGAGGCGCGCGACGAAGCCTCGCGCGCCTCTTCCGCAACCTCCTCGAGAACGCGGTGCGCTTCTCTCCGCAGGGCGGCCGCGTCCTCGTCGAGGGCCGCGTGGAGGAGAACCGCGTCGTCGTCGAGGTGACCGATGCCGGTCCGGGCGTCCCCACGGGGGACGAGGAGCGGATCTTCGCCCCCTTCGCGCGTGGCGTCCGCGACGACGCCGAGGGCGTCGGCCTCGGGCTCGCGATCGCGCGCGGCCTCGCCCGCTCGGCCGCCGGCGACGTCATCGCGCGCGCCGGGCCAGGCGGGCGCTTCGAGGTGGAGCTCACGCGATCGCCTCTGGAGGCCGGCCCGCCCGAGACCGACGGCGCCAGACCGTACACGGGCGCCGCTCCGTACCGCATCGAAGCCACGCTCCGCGGCCCGCGCTGAGACCGCGCGTCCGCGAAGGCCGCGCTCGCTCACGCTGGGCTCGGCTCGCACGCGCGCGGGGGTCTACCTCGCGTGCTCACCGCGCGCGGCACGCCAGGTGCAGTCCCGGCCCGCATGACGTCCCGCGTGGGCTCCGTGGTGAGGTTCGTGCTCGTCGCGCTCGTCGCAGCGACGACGGCCGCGTGCGGCACCCGGACGTCGACGACCCACGTGTGGCAGGCCGAGACGCGATCGCCGCGCCTCGCGGCCGACGTCCTCGTGTTCGGCGGGCGCATGGCGGAGGCGACGCGACGGACCGTCGAGGACGCGCTCGCTCGGGAGCTCGCCCAGCGCGGCACGCGCGCGACGCCCTCGTACCGGATCTTTCCGCAGCTTCCGCAGCGCGACATCGCGCAGGCCGAGGTCAAGCGGCTGGGGTTCGGAGGCGCCGTCGTCGTGACGCTGCGGCAGATCCGCGAGCGGCAGACGTACGTGCCCGGCTACCACCGCGGCTTCTGGGGTTCGTACTACGGACCCGGCTGGGGCATGGCGTACTCGCCCGGGTACGTGGTGACGGACGAGCTCGTGACCGTCGAGACGACCGTCTGGAACCTGCGGGACGATCCCGGCGAGCTCGTCTGGGCGAGCAACACCGAGACGCGGAACCCGACGTCGACGCGTGACTTCGTCGAGAGCTACGTCGACGCGCTGCTCCCGAACCTCGAGCGCGACGGCCTCGTTCCGAAGAAGTGAGCGGATGGGCGCGGCGGTGACGGTCCGCCGCGCCCACCTCGGAGACGCAGAGCCTCACTGCTGGTGCGCAAGCGATGTGCCCCCCACCCCACCTGGCTTCGTCGGCAGAACGCGGGTTGCGGCGAACAGGCGCTGGGGCGCGCGCCCTGCGCCCGCCCCTTGCCCGCCCTCGAAGGAGAAGAGCGAGAGAACGACTGGAGGATGCGCCCGCGCGGAGCGCCGGCGCTCTCACCCGGCATCATGGAGCAGTCGCCTCGCAGCTTCCGGTCTGCGCTCCCCGAGGGCGTCCTGTATTTCGCGCACTTGCGCGTGAGCTCGCGCTGGAACGCCGCGTGCGCATGCGGTCTCCCATCATGAAGCGACGACTCACTGCCCTCGCCCTCGTCACCGCGCTCCCGGCCGCCGCCCTCGCCGTGGCCTGCTCCAACGCGTACGAGGAGGCCGCCGGCGACTCGCAGGATGCCGTCACGACGTTCTCCACCATCAAGCCTGAGTGGAAGGGGCCCACGCCCGGCACCACGAACAACGACCTCGATGGTCGCCTCGTCCTGAAGGGCTGGCGCACGGTCGCGAAGGTCTACTCCGACAAGGCGTTCATGACCTACGACGGACAGGGCAAGGAGATCACGCCTCCGGCCGGCTTCGCGTTCCCGGACGGATTGGCGGAAGCCACGCAGTGCCTCGGGAACCCCGTGCCCTGGTGGTCGGACCTGGCGATACACTTCTACTGCTGGAACCCGTCGTACCTGACCGTCTCGCACAACGTCCGCGGATGCTTCAGCTACGTTCCGCGCAGTCCGCAGGGCCCGGTGAACCAGCACGCGGGGCTCCCCGACGGCGGTCTCGTCTGGAGCTCGGCGGTGGACGGTGGGGCGGCGGTCGGCACGCCCGTCGAACCCGACTACGCGCAACGCATCCTCTTCTACCCCGAGGTCTACGACTACTGCCTCTACCAGGACTACGACCAGTCGAGGACCACGGCGCTCCAGCGCTTCAACGTCTACGTGCCGAACCCGGAGTTCGACACCGCGGTCATCGATCGGAACAAGCGCTCCGGCACCAAGCCGGGCGTCATGCGCTGGGTCGACGCGAACGCCGAGTGGCGCGAGACGTTCAAGCACGTGATGTTCACCTGGTACGACCCCGACACGTACGACTGGGAGCAGCAGCAGGAGATCATCAACCAGTTCTACGGTGTGAACCTCCAGGGCAAGACGTCGTACACCACGCAGGACGCGGCGCTCGTCCAGGAGTGCATCACCAAGCGTCCCCGGCGTCAGGGCGATCCTGGTGACGGGACGCACTGCTCCACCTCGAAGACGCTGCAGAAGACGAAGGCGAGGAACTACGCGGAGTCCGTCAGGTACATGCAGACCCAGGTCGTCACGAAGTCGTACACCGCGACGCGCGTGCAGCCGGGCGACTGACGGCGCGCGGTGGTCTAGACCTCGGACCGACCGTGGGACGGTGTCCGACGCGCAGGACGCGCGGCGGACGACGGGTGCACCAAGTCGGAGAACGCCGGCCAGGACACGAGGTGTTCGACGATGGCGGGGCGCGGTGCTCCCGTGACAGGACGGCGGAACCAGATGTGCAGCTTCCCCGTCGGTCCTTCCCAGGGCAGGCGATGAAGCGCCGAGCCCGCTCGTCTTGCTACGAAATCGGGCACGCAGACGAGGCCCGTACCTCGCGCGCAGAGCTGCACGGCCAGGTCCATGGTCGGCACGTATGCAGCGCGTTGGCGATCGTGGTCCCGCATGATCCGAAGGAAACCGAGCCCACCCACTGGAAAGTCGACGAACGGTAGCGTTTCGAGCTCGTGATCCGTGAGGCGAGCGAGCTGGCTCGCCTCATGGCTGGGGGAGCAGTAGACGGAGCTCGAAAAGTTTCCCAGGAGAACGCAGGCGATGCCCGCGTCGGAGGACTGCTCGAACGCGAGCGCGACATCCAGATCTCCACGGACGAGCTGAGCCGACACGTCCTCGGCGCACGGAACGTGCACGAGCGCGGGCTCGCCTGGATGCGCCGTCGACCACGTCTCGATGGCACCGACGAGGAGGGGCGTCACGTCGGCAGGACAGTGAATGTGGCATGGACCCAGCTCTCGCTCGCTGCTGGCATCGTCGACGAGCCGCATCGCGGCGCGTACGGCTTCGAGCAGGTGACGCCCGTCGGCGTTCAGGACGAGGGTGCCCGCCGTGCGCGTGAAGAGCGAGTAGCCGAGCGAGCCTTCGAGCAAACGGACCGTCCGTGAGATCGCCGAAGGAGCGACGTGTATCCTCGTGGCCGCGTCGCGCAGGCTCTCCGTCTCCGCGACGGCACGGAACGTAGGAAGCCAGTTCCAGTACTCCCCGAGCCTCCGAGCGCGATGCATGAGCGGAGCCTTGCATGCGCGCCGTCCTCGAGCACGCGGACCTTTCTCCGCACCCGCGGGAGTCGCGAGGCCCCTCGGCCGGCGATCCTCGGGCGCTTCGTCAGTCGACTCTGCAGCGGACCTCGACGCCGTAGTCTTGCGCGACGCATCCGTACGGACTGGTGCACTGGCCCGCCGGCGGCGGAGGCACGACGTCGACGGTCGTCACCCTGACGTCCTGGCCGAGGCCGACGACGGCACGCTTCGTGTACAGCCCCGACCTCGCGCTCGCGCTGATGAACGTCGTGGCCGTCGTCCGTTCGTAGGTGGCCCACAGCTCGGAGAGATAGAGAGGCTGCTCGAAGATCGTGACCACGTCGGCCGTGATCGGGACCGAGTACGTCGTCCCGTTCGCGAACGCGTTGGGCTTCGACACGCACGTGAAGACCGTCGGCGTCACCGAGCTGACAGGAGGCAGCACCGGCGCCGGGCTCTGCGTGTCGGCCGGCTCGGGCGGAGTGGCTCCGCCGGGAGGCGGCGTCGACCCCGCAGGAGGAAGCCCGCCGCGCGACGCGTCGGTCGGCCACGGGCTCGCCTCCTCGCGCGCCGCGCTGCCTCTGTCCCCCCACGTCGCTTCGCCGGTCGCCTCTCCGCGCGCGCACGCCGCGAGAACGAGCCCCAGAGCCAACGGTGCCATGAGCTTCTTCATCGGTACTCCTCTCTTCGCGAACCGCGCGGCGCGTCAGCGCAACGGCGCCGGCGCGATGAGCCCGAGGTTCAGCCCGCCCGGGTACGCGTACCCGGTGGTCGTCGCGTACCCGAGGACCTGCACCGAGACGGGCGCGGACGACGTCAGCGTGTGGACGCCGCCCTCCCTGGCTTCGAGCCGAAGGCTCGCGCCACGGAAGTCGGTCCCCGGAATGTCCCTGAGCGCGCTCGTGCGATCGTCACCGTCGAGGGCGACCGTGGCGCCCTTCGGCGCGATCACGTCGACGAAGCTGTCCTCGTAGTCGTCCGGGGCGAGGAACACGTACCGATCGCGATACTGCTCGACCGCGACGACGAAGCTCTGCGCAGGATCGCCCGGGAGGCTCTCGCCCGCGAACTCGTCGTCAGCGGCCGCCGGGTCGAGGAACGTCGAGCTCAGGGTGAACGTGCCCACACCGAACGCGTGATCGCCGCGGACGACGAAGTCGGCGTCGGACAGATCACAGGCGACGACCTGGCCGGCCGCGAGCACCTCCGGGCAGCTCGCGGGGCGCGATGGCGTGTACGCGAGCGTGGTGCCGTCGACGTTGCCGTAGAAGCGGACGAGGTGCTTCACGCGCGTTCCGCGCGGGCCGGTGGGGTGCATCACGACGTAGTGCGAGCCCATCGTCTCGGCGGGGGGCACGACCTCCTCGAGGTGATCGCAGAACCCGTGCGACGCCGGCAGACTGATGCACGGGTGACCCGTGATGAGCTGGATCGGCTGGTCCGCGCGGACGAGCGACCCGCTGGGCTCGACGTCGTGGCGAGGCCGCATGACGAGCTGCGCGACGTCGCCGGCGTCGAGCGTGAACCGCATCTTCTCGCCGGGCCCCGCGGCCGGAACCCCGTCTCCCGCGAGCACGTGCGCGCTCGCGGCGAGGTCGACCTCGACGTTCGTAGCGTCTCGGGTCGCCGTGATCGTCATGAACGATCCCGCGCCCAGCGGCATGGCGTGGGTCACCCCGAAGATCCCCATCGCGCGGTAGGTCCCCGTCATCGCGCTCGAGGGGATGAGCAGCGACGCGTCGTTCGAGTACGACCCGCAGATCTCCTCCCCGCACGATGGCCAGGTCTTCCCGGGAGGCCCGCCCTTGCCGGCGAACTCGAGCGGGTTGAACTGCACGGCGACGACGGGCCGATCGCTCACGAGGTGGTACGCGCCGCCTCGCTTCAGCGCCGACGCGAGCGCGCCGCCGGGGTACTTGACCGACGCCGCAGGCCCCTTCAGCTCGTCCACCCACGGTAGCCAGAGGACCTTCAGGGCTCCCGGGGCGATGTCGGCGACCTGCTTCGTCGCGTTCGGCCCCGTCACCGTGACCTTCGCCTGCACGCGTCCGAGGTTCGACACGACCACGGCGAAGTCGAACATGTCCTCGACGTTGTTCGACGTCACGGTGGGCCAGTAGTCGCAGCCGACGTACGACCTCGCCTTCACGGCCTCTTCGCACGTCTCGGGATCGGAGGACGGCACGGCGAGCGGCGCACCACCGTCGTCGCTCGACGTGAAGCCCGGGCCCGCGAGGGGTGGTGTCGCGTCGCTTGCGACGTCGATCCGAACGCGGTCGGTCTGACGGCATGCGCTCGCGACGAAGAGGAGACAGGCGATGAACGAGAGAGCGCGCTTCGGCATGGGACCGTCCAAGGCGCGCACGCTACCAGCGCGTTTCGGACGGGCCATTCGAATGTCTAGGCCGCGCCGTTCCAATTTCTCCCGCAGGAGGTAACCGTCTCAGGGGTACGGAGCCATGAGCCGCGACGCGACATCGTCGGCATAGGTCGCCGCGTCGAGAGCGTTCAAGCCTTCCACGGGCCGGCTCTCGGCCTCGATGTCGAAGCCGGTCGAGCGAAGCCCCGAGAGCCACGCCTTCGTCCCGTCGGCGACGCTTCCGTCGCCGTCGCGGTCCAGCGCGACATGGACCTTGCCCTGGCGCGCGAGTGCGCCAGGAAGCGCCTCGGGCCGCGGCACCGAGTCCGACCCGTAGAGCAGCACTTCGATCGACGAGGCAGAGAAGAAGTCGGCAGGCTTTCCGTCGAAGATCCGGAGCAGCTCCTCGATCTTCACCGTCCCCGACGTGAGGAGCATCCGGCTCGCAGGCGTCTGCGCGAGCGTTGCCTCGACCTTGGGAATCACCTCGGCGAGCGCTTCGGCGTACGACGTCCCCTTCGGCACGATGCTCACCACGGTGGGAGCGTCGTAGCCCTTCGCGCGCCAGGCGCGCCTCATCAGCGCGGGGTACGCGTAGCGTGCTTCGATGCTCGGGCGCGCAGACCACCACCTCGGGCTCGTGCGCGTGTTCCCCTGCTCGTACATGTGACGCGTCTGCGTGAGCGCGTAGAGGACGTGCGGGTTGCGGCTCCCGCGCGTCGTCGTCACGCACCACTCGATCGGGCTCGGGCCGTCCCCCTTCGAGCACGTCGTTTGCCGTGACGCGAAGTCGTCGTCGCGCATGGTGTCGAACACGATGCCGGGGCACGTCTTCGTGAGGCCGCAGATCTCGCGCGAGCGGGCGTTCGCGACCTGCGCGAGCCAGCTCGCGACGGCGGGCTGCAACACGTTGACGCCGACGACGCGGGGCTCGGACGCGAAGCTCCCGGAGTGCACCGCCGCCTGACAGACGCCGCCGCCGGGGAGAAACCGCAGGTACGGGCCGCCCGAGTCACCGGGACAGCCGCCGCCCGGCATGCCGAGGGCCACGGTCCGCGTCGAGGAGACGTCTTCGACGACGGAACGTGCGTACCGGAGCCCCACGTTTGCCGAGCTTCTGCGGTCGTGGCAGCCGTGGCCCGGGAAGAGGATCTCGTCGCCGACCAGCGCCCCGACCTCGCTCGACGTGCAGAGCGAGGCCTTCGTGAACGAGCGGAGCTCGAGGTGGCTGGGGTCGAAGAAGCCGACCGCGATGTCCGGCCGATCGTTCTCGTGCCAAGGTTTGGAGGGATCCGGCGCGAACGCGGGGTGCTTCACGATCTCGGCCGGGACCTCGCGGCGGTCCTCGAGCTGCAGAACGGCGATACCACCGGGCGGATCACCGCACGGAGAGTGCCCGGACGTGAGGAACACCCCGTCGCCGACGAGGGTGGCCGTGCAGACGCCCCGCGCTCCTTGCCCGGTGAGGAGTGGAAGCACCATCGGAAAGACCTGCCGCGAGACCGCCGCGCCATCGGTGATGGCGTCGGCGTGGTCCGTCGCCTGCTCGTCCACCTCCTGCGCGGAGCACGCCATGGGCACGGCGACGAGGAGTGGGAGAAGCGCGAAACGCGGGGGCCTGCCGATCATGGGGCGCCGCAGTGCACGGCGGAGACCATCGCGAGAGGCGCCGTTTTCGCTTCGCTCGGCCGATCGCAGAATCGACGCCGCGGGTCGGCGGACCGCGGGGCCCGCAGTCCGCGTCGCCGTCGCACGACGCCGTGCACCACGCCACGCCGCTCACGGACGCGCGCGTGCATCCCCCGCCGCAGGTCGTCGAGGCCCTCGGCGGCGAGCAGTCCTTCAGGTCGCCTTTGGCCGCCAGCCCCCGCGGCCCCCCATGAGCGGCACGACCCTCGCGTTCCTCGCCGCGTGAGGCCGGCTCATCGAGGTCGCGATTCGCAACGGACGACACCCCGCCGGTTCACACGGGCGAGACGGACGTGCGCGCTCGCGCTCGTTCTCGACGAGCGGTCGTGGTCGGCCCTTTGCATGCGCGGGGCGGATGCGCTCCGTCGAGATCGGCCGCTCCTCTCTCGATCGCACGCGAGCCGCGCTCGCGGTGACGGCCCTCGCGTCGTCGATCCTCGCCTCGGGGTGCGTCGACCGCGATCCGGAGATGCCCCACGACATGCGGTGGGAGCTCGACGCGCGCGGGGCGCCGCTTCCGCCGCGAGCGCCACGCGGCCCGGCGGAGACGACGGTCGCCGTGCGCTGCGACGGCGACGGGAGCCTCCACATGCGTGCGCCGGACCATGCGCGCGTGACGCGCCCGGACGCCGCCGACGACGGCGGCGAGATCGAGATCGCCTACGAGCCGCCGCCGCCCCCGCCGCGCCGTCCGCTACGAACCACGAAGTCGCTGGGGTTCATCGGGGACGGCAAGCTCACCTCGTCGCCGAGCCGAGGAGGTCCGTGGAACGCGCCCGACGGGCTCTTGCCCCCGCACGCGCACGGCGGGTCGAGGCCGTTCGGGCGTTGGGGGAGCAGGTACTGAGCCCGAGCGCGACGGCTTCCCCCGCGGCGTGACGACACACCGCCGCCGAAGCGTGTGGCACGCGCCTCGCTTGGCCGTCAGCATGAGGCTACGCGCGCTGGCGAAGCTCGAGCATCTCCGCGACCGCCTGCGCGGCGCCCTCTGGCTCGTCCCGAGCGCGGCCGCGGTCATCGCCGTCCTCGGCGCGAAGCTGCTGCCGATGGCGGAGGACCGCGTCGTCGAGGCGAGCGGCGGCGCCTGGTACCTCTTCGGCGGGCAGGCCGACAGCGCGCGCGAGCTGCTCTCCACCATCGCCTCCGCGATGATGACGTTCACGGGCCTCGTCTTCTCGATCACCATCCTCGTCCTGCAGCTCGCGAGCTCGCAGTTCTCCCCGCGGGTCCTCCGCACGTTCGTCGAGGACCGCTCCACGCAGCTCGCGATGGCGACGTTCATCGGCACGTTCGTCTACGCGATGGCGCTCCTGCCGGAGGTGCGCGGCGAGGACGCGTTCGGCGGCGAGCGAGTACCGGCGTTCTCGGTGTTCCTCTCCTTCGTGCTCGTCTTGCTCAGCGTCGGCGTCTTCATCCGCTACATCCATGCGATGGCGCAGTCGGTCCGCGCCGTACACATGATCCGACGGGTCGCGCGCGACGCTTCGGAGAGCCTCGGGACGGTGTATCCCGAGCGCGTCGCCCGCGAGCCGGCCGCACCGCCGCCCGGTCCGCAGGGGCGACCGAGTCAGACCGTCGCGCATGATGGTTCGCTCGGTGCCGTGCTCGCGGCCGTCGACGAGAAGGCGCTCCTCGCCTTCGCGGTGCGCGAAGGCGCGGTCATCGAGCTCCTCCCGCAGCTCGGCGACTTCGTGGTGCGGGGCGCGCCCCTCTTCCACGTGTGGGCGCCGGCGGAGGTCGATCTCGACGCCCTCGCGGGCATGGTCCTCCTCGCGGACGAGCGGACCCCTCGGCAGGATCCGGCGTTCGGTGTGCGTCAGCTCGTCGACGTCGCCGAGCGCGCCCTCTCGCCCGGCACGAACGACCCGACGACCGCCGTCCAAGCGATCGATCTCATCCACGATCTCCTCCGGACGCTCGCGCCGCGGACCTTCCCCTCCGAGCAGCGCGTCGACGACGAGGGCGCCCTCCGCCTGGTGCTGCACCGTCCGAGCTGGGACGATCTCGTGCACCTCGCGTTCGACGAGATCCGTCACTACGGGCGCGAGTCGATCCAGGTCGTGCGACGGCTGCGCGTCGCTCTGAGGGACTTGAAGACCGTGTGCTCCCCGGAGCGTCAGCCCGTCCTCGACGCCGAGCTCGCCGCCGTCGAGCGGCTCGCCGACGCCTTCGAGGAGATCGATCGGATGCGCCCCAGCGAGGCGCGCAAGAAGAGCGCCTAGCGCGCGCGACGGCGCGCGGCGCGCGGCGGTGGACGGAAGACCGCGTGATCCCGCAGACCTGGAGGATGTCCCCGTTCGGGCGACAGGGCCGGGACGAATGCGGTTGCCGCCGGCGCGTCCAACGGCCTACCTACGCGCCGTCCCGCGTTCCGCGGCAGAGAACGCCGCGCGTCCTTCCATCCCGCCTCTCGGAGGTCCTCCGCATGAAGACTCGCTCGATCGCACTCGCCCTCGCCGCCGTCCTCCTCGCGTCCGCGGCCGCGGCCGCCCCGACCGCCGGACCCGCGGTCACGCCGACGCTCAAGGAGAGGGAGCTCCCGAAGATCAAGACGCCGACGAAGCTCGAGGTGAAGAACGCCGCCGCGGTCCCCGGGGAGAAGCGCACGCTCGTCGCCACGCTCACCTCCGGGACGAACCCGCTGGCGGGCAAGTCCGTCTCCTTCCGCGTCGAGGGCAAGGACGGCACGACGGTGCCCGGCGGCGCGATCGACGTCGGCTCGGACGTGACCGACGCGCAGGGCACCGCCAAGGTGACGTTCAACGTCCCGGAGCTGGCGCAGGGCGCCTACAAGCTCGTCGCGAGCCACGCGGGCGACGCCCAGACGATGGGCTCGACCGACACGGGCAACTTCGGCGTCATCAAGGGGATCACGAAGATCGAGCTCGGCGATCTCATCTGGGGCACCTACAAGAACGAGCCCGGCCCGAAGACGGGAAGCGTGATCGTGAAGCTCGTCCGCCAGAGCGACGGCGCGACGCTCGCGAAGCCCGTCGTCATGACGGTGAACGGGCAGACGTGGACCGTCGGCGGACCGAACAGCACCGTCATCATGATCCCGCTCCCGACGAACGCGTCGACGTGGAACGTGAAGGCGCAGTTCGAGGGCGACGCCGCGAACCAGGCGTCGTCGTCCCAGCGCACGTACACGAAACCGAACAGCTGATCCCGCGTCGGAGACGTGCCCGGCGCTCAGCGGAGCACGAAGTCGAACGCCGCGACGTAGGAGCCGAGCCCGGTCGCGCGCACCTCGAGCGCCAGCGACGGCTTGAACATGCCGTCGCTGGCGTTGTAGGGGTCGCCCGCGAAGTAGAGCTGGGTGACGAGCGGAGGACGCCCCGGCGCGCGGACGATGACGTGGAGGTGGCGGGGACGGTAGCGGTCGCCGTCGAGGTAGCGCCCGGGGACGATCGTCTCGACGCGGTACGCCCCGGCGCCGTCCGCGACGAAGACGCCGCGGAGGACGTCGCCGACCAGGTCGTACGCGCCGGCGTGGTCCGCCTGCCACACGTCCACGGTCGCTCCCCCGAGGCCCGCGCAGATTCCCCCCGCCGCACGGATCCGCCCTTCCACGACGAGGCGGTAGCCGCGCATGCCCGGGGTGACCAGGGAGGTGCGCGTCGGCGCACCGGGCCGGTAGTACGGGCCGAGCGGGTCGTCCTCCGTCTCCTCGCAGGAGGGCGTCGACGCGTCGGCGCCGCCGTCCTTCCGGAGCGCCTCCTCGGCCTCGACGAAAGGCGGCGCGTCGAGAGGCGCGGACGGCGCCGCCTCCTCGGCCTCCGCGCAGCCGGCGCCGAAGAGGAGCGTGCTCGTCGCCAGCGTGGTCTTCAGGAAGGCTCGGCGGGCGAGCCGCTCGTCGTCGGGGGGAGGAGACATGACGCCTCGACGATGGCACGAGCTGTCGTAACGTGTATCAGGATGATCCTGACGTCGTCGTAAGGCCTGGCCTTACTTCGTGCTCTCGGGCAGCGCGACGCAGAACATGGCGCCGCCGGCCGGAGCGTCGTCGGCCCAGATCCTCCCCCCCATGCCGGTCACGGCGAGCCGGCAGAACGCGAGGCCGATCCCGCGGCCACGCGAGCTCTCGCTCTTGCTCTCGTAGAGCTCGAAGACGCTGTCGCGGTGCGACGGCGGCACGCCGGGTCCCGTGTCGGCGACGGAGATCACGACGTCGTCACCGGCGACGCGCGCGGAGACCTTCACCGTGCCCCCCGGAGGCGTGTGACGGAGCGCGTTGTCGAGGAGGTTCTCGAGCACGCGCGGGAGCAGCGCGCGATCTCCCCGGACGAAGAGCCCGCCGGTCTCGACCGCCAGCTCCACGCCGCGCGCGCGGCCGACCCGCTCGATCGCGCGCGTCGTCGACGACAGGAGCTCGTCGACGTCGACGGGGGCCGGGCGGACGCTCATCGCGCCCGACCGCTCCGCGCGGATCGCATCGAGCAGGTCGAGGGTGAGGCCCCCGATCCGCCGCGACGCGGTCCCGATGTCCGCGCCGACCTCGCGCGCGAGGTCGGGCGTCACCACCGAGGTCTGGAGCTCCTCCGCGCAGATCTGGATGACGCCGAGCGCGTTCTTCACGTCGTGCGCGATGTACTCGATGAGCCGCTCCTTGCGCTGCTGCATCCGATCCAGCGCGGCGTTCGACGCGCGAAGGGAGATGAGCGTCTCCGCGTAGGACTTGAGCGCGACGAGCGCCCCCCGAGCACGCGACGAGAGCTCGTGGGGAACGTAGTCGATGATGCAGAGCGCGCCGAGCGCGTGACCGTTCGGCATGAGGAGAGGGGCGCCCGCGTAGAAGCGGATGTTCGGCGAGTCGAGCACGTACGGGTTCATCGAGAAGCGCGGGTCGCGGCGCGCGTCGTCGACGACGAGGAGGTCGCGCTCGAGGATCGTGTGGGCGCAGAACGCGTCGTCGCGCGGCCCCGCGTCGATGACGTCCCGACCCGCGAGGCGGCCCGCCTTCACCCACGAGGTGTGCTCGTCGACGACGGTGAGGAGGGCGACCGGCGCGTCGCAGAGCTCGCGCGCAATCCCCACGAGGCTCTCGAGCTCGGGGTCGTACGTGCGATCGAGAAGCCCGCTCTCGCGGAGCGCCGCGAGGCGCTCCGGCTCGTCTGCTGGCAACGGAGCCTTCACCCACCTGACGTTAGGGGGGACGCGAGCGGTCGTGAATTCCCCCTAGGGGGAATGGTCCCGCGACCCCGAACGAGCGGTTCGGTCGATGCGGCGCTGCTTCGCAGAATCCCGTCGAAGACGCCTTCGTCTGCGGCCGGGCCGTAGTAGCCTGCCGCCCCATGATCGCGTCCAAGCTCTCCGCCTTCGGCTCCCTCGCCGCCCTCTCGAGCGTGCTCACCTTCTCGTTCTCGGACGGCTGCAAGAAGGACGAGGGCGGGGCCGGCCTCGTGCCCGACGCGGCGGTGACGACGACGGCGCCGACGGCGACCACCCCGGCGACCCCCCAGGTCACCGATCCGAGCCAGTGCGCGAGCTGCCAGCTCGCGACCGTCGCCGGCTGGTCCTTCGAAGGCGTCTACCGCGACGCGACGTGCCTCGAGCCGATCGCGCAGACGGTGACCCCGACCTGCGGGAGCGTCCCTGCCCCCGCCCCCGTGAGCGTCACGTATGTCGACACCGTCGGCGGACGGAAGGCGAACGAGGTCGCCAACGTCACGCTGAAGGAGCTCGTCGGCCCGGAGACCCCGAAGTTCCGCAAGGCGGGCACGGCCTGCGTGAAGGCGAACGAAGCGGCGGTCGCCGTCACGCCGACGGCGTGCGGCGGACAGAAGGTGTGCCGCGACGCCAACGGCGCGCTCGCGTGCACGGGCTGCCGGACGCTCGCGAACGGCTGCCCGGACTACGAGGAGACGCGCACGTACGCGTCGATCGAGGACCCGGTCGCCTTCGGCGGAAAGCCGACCGCCGGGGGAGGCAACAACCTCTCGCGCCTGCGGACCTGCTGCGCGGCGATCGCCAGCGAAGCGAAGCGCCTCGGCAGCTCCCCGGAGGCCGGCCTCCTCATGAACGCCGCCGCCCAGTGCAACGCGCTCGTCGCCGCCGCCGGGCCGAACGGCAACGCCCCCGAGCTCGCGGCCGTGCGCGGCCTCCTGGCCGGTCGGAGCGTTCCCGGCTGCATGTGAGCGCGCCGAGACGCGCCGGAAATATCCGGAATCGATGACGAAGAGCGCCCTCGGGCGTTCGGGCGCTTGCTCCACGCGCAAACGGGAGTACACAGCGCCGCCATGCGTCACCCTGTCCGGACCACCGTCGCGGCGTTCGTCGTCCTCCCGCTCCTCGTGATCGCCGCGGCCTGCGGCGGCAGCGACAAGCGCTCGGACTTCAACGCGGGCACCGCCGACCAGCCCACCGATCCGATCGGGGGCAGCTCCGGGAACCTCGGCGGCGAGGCCGGCGTCCGGCCGACCTCCTGCGACGAGGCCGCCGCGGCGAAGTCCTACGTCGGCTGTGACTACTGGCCGACGGTGACGGCGAACATCGTGCAGGGCGTGTTCGACTTCGCCGTCGCGGTCGCGAACGTCGGCACGGAGAAGGCGAACATCACCGTCACCGGCCCCGGCGGCACGAACCAGCAGGTCGCCGTCGAGCCCGAGTCGCTCGGCGTCGTCTACCTGCCGTGGGTCCCGGAGCTGAAGGGCAACGAGTCGACCGGCCCGTCCGCGTCGGTCGTCGCGAAGACCGGGGCGTTCCACCTCGTCAGCGACAAGCCCGTGGTCGTCTACCAGTTCAATCCGATCGAGTTCAAGGCGTCGGGCGGCGCTCCGGGCAAGGACTGGAGCAAGTGCCGACGCATGTCGCTCACTGCGCCCGAGTGCTACTCGTACTCGAACGACGCGTCGCTCCTCCTGCCGAGCAGCGCGATGACGGGCAACTACCGCGTCATGGGCTCGACGGGGTTCACGCGCCAGGGCGGCGGGGGGCTCTTCGGCGGCGGGACGACGAACATGAGCGCCACGCTCTCGATCACGGCGACCGCGGACGCCACGAAGGTCGACGTCAAGCTCGGGCCGAAGGCCGACGTCCTCGCCGGCGGCGGCGTGAGCGCGGCGGCGGCCGGCGGCGTCGTCACCGTCACGCTCGCGAAGGGCGACGTCGTCCAGCTCGTCGCGAGGCCGGGCGTGAGCTTCGACTTCTCCGGCTCCGTCGTGAGCGCGGACAAGCCCGTCCAGGTCATCAGCGGCGTGCCCTGCCTCGACGTCCCGCAGAACGTCGTCGCCTGCGACCACGTGGAGGAGACGCTCTTCCCCGCCGAGACGCTCGGCAAGCGCTACGTCGTCATGACGCCGACCGGCCCGAAGAAGAACAGGGTCGGCCAGGTCGTTCGCATCTACGGCAACGAGGACGGGACGACGCTCACGTACCTCCCGTCGAAGCCGGCGGGCTGCCCCGACACCCTCGCCGCCGGCCAGGTCGGCGACTGCGGCACCGTCGCGACGGACTTCGAGGTCACGGGGGACAAGTCGTTCGGCATCGCCACGTTCCTGCTCGGCGGCGCGCAGGCGGACCCGGACTGGAACCCGAACACGATGAGCGAGCCGCAGGGCGACCCGTCGCAGAGCTTCGCGGTCGCGGTCGAGCAGTACCGGAAGAAGTACGTCTTCCTCGCGCCGACGGACTACAAGGCGAGCTTCGCCGACGTCGTCGCCCCCGAAGGCGCCAAGCTCCGCCTCGACGGGCAGGACGTCTCGGCGCAGCTCGAGAAGATCGAGGGCACGACGTTCGCGCGTGCACGGCTCTCGCTGGGCGCGGGGAAGAACGGCGCCCACGTCCTCGATGCCGAGCAGCCCGTCGGCCTCCAGGTCATCGGCTACGGCGACAACACCAGCTACCAGTACCCCGGCGGGCTCAACCTCGAGCCCATCACCGCCCCGCCGAAGTAGGCGCGCCCGTTGCAACGCGGACGGGCATGAGCACGCCCGATCCGCGTCCGCCCGAGCCCCTGCCGACCCGTCCCGAGAAGGCGTCGCCCGAGGAAGCGCACGAGGTCGTGAACCCCGGGGATCCTGGGCCGACCGTGCTCGTGCCGCCGGCGACCGACGATCCGCGGACCGAGCCGCGGATCCCGCCGAAGGACGACATCCCACCCGGTGTGTGACGAGCTCGCCCGCCGGCCGTCGTCGTCGCGGGGCACGAACCATGGCATCCTCCTCGGGTGCCCGAGCACGTCCGTCTCGCCCTCGCCTCGCTCGCCCTGGCCCTGACGACGACGAGCACCGCACACGCGCTGAGCCCGACCGATCCGGTCTCGGCGGCGGTGACCCAGGAGTGCTCGACGACCTCGGTGAGGGGCCTGTCGACCCAGCTCGTCGAGGAGATCTCGTGCCTCCGCCCGGGCTCGATGAAGAGCATCGACGGAGCCGAGGGGCTCGCGCTCGGGTCGGCCGTCTTCCCCTTTCTCCAGACGTCGGCCGCGGACGCGCTCCTCCGCGCGCGCGCCGCCCGTGGCACGACGATGAAGATCAACTCGGCGCTCCGCACGCTCCCGCAGCAGTACCTCCTCTATCGCTGGTACCAGACGAAGCGCTGCGGGATCTCGCTCGCCGCCGCGCCCGGGAAGAGCAACCACGAGGGCGCCATCGCCGTGGACATCGAGGACGCCGACGGGTGGCGCCCCGCGATGACGGACGCCGGCTTCCGCTGGCTCGGCGCGAGCGACCCCGTCCACTTCGACTTCACGGGTCCCGGCGCCGTCGCGCTCGGCGGGCTGTCGGTCACCGCCTTCCAGCGCCTGTGGAACCGGAACAACGCGGACGACAGGATCGACGAGGACGGCGCGTACGGCACCGAGACCGAGAAGCGGCTCGCCGCGGCGCCCGTCGGCGGCTTCCCGCGAGGCGCGGAGGGCTGCGCCGACGCAGGAGCAGAGGCGACACCGCTGCCGCCGGCGCCCCCGCCGGCCGTCGTCCCCGACGCGCAGGAGCCGATGAGCGACGACGGCTGCAGCGCGACGCCGGGACGCGGCGCGCGACGCGAGGACGGGATGTTCCTCGTCGCGCTCGCGGCGCTCACCGCGATCGTTCGTCGCCGTCGCTCACGGGCGCGCGTGCCTCGATCCCGTGCGCGCGTGGCGGCTTGCCACGATGACGTGCTCGCGCGGCGCGAGCGGTAGGTCCGGAGTGCGAAACGATCGCTCCTCCGACGGCGCGTCGCCCGGCTCCTGGACATCCGGCACCGTCACCGTCTTCCGCAGCCGCGCCGCGAGCGCCATGCGGTCGCGACTGATCCGCTTCGCCCGCTCGGAGGTGCACCCGGTCGGGCCCTCTGCGTACCACGCGAGCGGATGTTCGGGGCACGCGCGCGCCGACTCCTGCAGCATGCGATACGCCGCGCTCACGCACTTGAGCGGGTCGGAGACGAGATCCTCGCCGCTCCAGCCCTCCGCGGTCTTCCGGCCCCACGGCAGGTTGATCTGGTAGGCGCAGAAGCTCGTAGGCGTCCTCTTCGTTCCGACATGATCGCCCACCGCGTCGGGTTTCAGAGAAGATTCGCGAAACGCGACCGCGACGAGGAACGCAGCCGTCTTCTTGCGATCGTCGTCGGCGCGGAAGAGCGGAGACTCGCGCTCGATCACGGTCGTGATCGCGGTCGCGAGAGCCTCGTGGGCGCGGGTCGGCGCGAGCGACGCCGTCGCCGCGAGGACCCAAGAGAGGAGCGTGGACATGAAACCTCCGAAGCGCGGACGAGAGGCAAGCCGCGGGCCCGAGGACGAGGCCGATCGGCCTCATGCGACCGGCGTGTCGCACCGACGAACGGCCGTCTGACGGGCCTCCCGCTCGCGTCACCCGACCGCGCCGAGTACGTGCCGTAGAGACCCGAACGGGGGGTGATCTTTCGGCGTTCTCCGCGCTTGTGCGACGCGAGCGGGAGGCGCATACCCAAGGCACCATGTTGATGCCCGGGGGGGACACCGACGTCGTCACGCGTGAGCGCGCTCAGCTCGCCGAGCAGCGCCTCCTACGCCTGACCCTTCTCGCGCGCGACGTCGCGGCGGCCACGCGCTGCCGTGACGTCGCGCGGATCGCCGCGCGCGAGGCGTGCTTCGTCACCGGAGCGCGCGCGGCGATCGTCCTCGCGGTCTCTCGCGACGGAGCACGCATGCACGTGGTCGCCGGCCACGGCATGTCGCCCGCAGCGCTCGAGGCGTGGGAGGGGATCCCGACCGAGCTCGATCATCCGCTCACGCGCGCATGTCGCTCGGCGAATGCGGAGTGGCTCGACGGGACGGAGGTGAGCACGACGCCGCCTCCGGGTGTCGCGCTCACGGAGGGCGGCGCTGGTGGGTCGGGCTTCGCCGCGCTCCCTCTCTGCGCCGAGCGACGCGCGGTCGGCGCCGTCGGGCTCGAGCTGGCCGGTCCGCGGCTGCCTTCGACGGCCGAGCGCGAGTTCCTCGGTACGCTCGTCGAGCTCTGCGCGCAGGCCTACGTGCGGGCTCTCCGGTACGACAGCGAGCGGAGCGAGCGCGTCGCGGCGGCGCGGCTCGGCGTCATGCTCGAAGCCGGTCAGGCCATCTCCCGGGCGACCGACGCGAGCGGCGTCATCGCGCGGCTCGGCGAGCTCGTCGTCCCGCGGTTCGCCGACTGGGCGGCGATCGATCTCGTCGGGCCGGACGGCTTCCTCCGCCTCGGCGCCGTGATCCACGGCGATCAGGGCAGGGTCGTCTGCGCGTACGAGGCCGACAGCGTGCGTCCGCTGCCGCCGGCCGCGGCGCCGAGCGTCGTGCGCGAGGTGATCCGGACGGGCGTCCCCGTCCTCCACGAGGACGTGCGCGCAGAGCTCGTGCGAGCCGCCGTGCGTGACGAGACGCATCTCGCTGCCGCGCGGGCCCAGGGCGTCCGCTCTGCGATGATCGTCCCGCTGTCCGCTCGCGACAGCGTCCTCGGCGCGGTGACGCTCGTATCGGCCCGTGAGGGGCTCCGCTACGACGAGATGGACCTCACGCTCGCGTGCAAGGTCGCGCAGCACGCGGCGCTCGCGCTCGACAATGCGCGGCTCATCGAGGCCGAGCGCGCGGCGCGGCTCGAAGCGCAGAGCGCGAACCGGATGAAGGACGCGTTCCTCGCCACGGTCTCGCACGAGCTCCGGACGCCGCTCCACGCGATCCTCGGATGGTCGACGCTCCTCCGCTCCGGCACCCTCGACGACAAGGCGCGCGAGCGCGCCATCGAGACGATCGAGCGGAACGCGCGGGCACAGGCGCGCCTCGTCGACGACGTCCTCGACGTGTCGCGCATCATCTCCGGGAAGCTGTCGCTCGAGCTCGGCACGGTGGACCCCTCCGACGTGCTCGCGCAGTCCGTCGACGTCGTGTGGCCCGCGGCGCAGGCGAAGCGGGTGACGCTCGAAGTGCACGCGCCGCCCCGACTCGGCGCGCTCCGTGGTGACCGGACGCGTCTCGAGCAGGTCTTCTGGAACGTGCTGTCGAACGCGGTGAAGTTCACGCCTCCGAACGGGCGCGTGACGGTCGAGGCGCACGTCGAGGCGCACGACGACGGCGCCGAGCTCCTCGTGCGCGTGATCGACACAGGCAAGGGCATCGCGCCCGAGTTCCTCCCGCACGTGTTCGAGCCTTTCCACCAGGAGGACTCGTCCACGACGCGCGGGTACGGCGGCCTCGGGCTCGGCCTCTCGATCGCGCATCACCTCGTCCGCCTCCACGGCGGTGCGATCCGCGCGTCGAGCGAAGGCGAAGGACGCGGAGCGGTGTTCGAGATCCGGCTCCCGTTGCTCGTCGAGGTCGCCGGGAAGGTCGCGAGCTGAGCTAGAGGTCCGTCTCGCCGCGCGCGCGAGCGCGCTCGATCTCCGCCTCGATGAAGAGCTCGTGGCTCGGGCGCTTGTGCTCCTCCGGCTCACCCAGGCTGCCGGACGTGATGCCGATCGTCTCGTCGAGCTCGCGGTCGCGCGCGTCGTGGCGCCTGCCCTCCCGCTCCATCGCGATCCCTGTGACAGCGCCGACCGCTGTGCCGATCACGCCGCCGGCGATGGCGCCGACGGGTCCGGCGATCGCGCCGGCGATGGCGCCCGAGACGGCGCCCGAGAGCGTGGCTGCGCCGGCGAATGCGTGCTCGTGCTCGTGCAGCCCTGCGGCTTCGAGGTCCGACGTCTCGGGCCGTGTCTGGATTGCGTGCGCCATGCACACGCACGGAGCAAGGATCGCGCCTCCTCCGTGGAACGCCGCCGCGCGACGACGACGCGTGCTCGCGCTCAGCGGCGCGACATGAAGATGCGGAGGAGGAACATGAAGAGGTTCCGGAGCTGGACGATGAGCCCGAGCGCGTCGTCCACGGGGTCGTCCATGTCGCTGTTCCGGAAGATCCAGCTCGTCTGGTAGAGCAAGAATCCGATCGCGAGGAGCGCTCCGACGCTCGCGATCGCGAGCGAGAAGGGCTCGCTGTCGAAGACGAACGACAGGATGCACCCCGTCAGCACGACCCAGAAGCCCATGCTGAGGGTCGCCCAGAGGAAGGAGAAGTCCTTCCGTGTGACGAAGATGTAGCCCGTGATGCCGGCGAAGATCGCGAGCACCATCGCGAACGCATCCCGCACGGGCGCCGCCGACAGCGTGTGGCCCATGCCCGCCATCACCTGGGCGACGAACGCCATGGGCGCGAGCTCGATGCCCATGAGGGCGGAGACCGCGAAGAGCGCGAGGACGTTCACGACGCGCACCTTCGAGACGAAGCTCGCGCCGAAGACGGACACGGCGAGCAGCGCGAAGGCGCCGTACTCGATCGCCGGGTTCTGGAGCATGATGGCGACGATGATCGGCACGGAGATCGTCGTGCCGTCGTCGAGGAGGAGGGGCTCGACACCGAGGAGCGGGCTCGTCACGAGCCAGCCGGCGGAGACGGCGAGGACCGCGCTGACCGCGAGGAGACCGTAGACCTTGCGGAGGTACCTCACGCGCTGCGCGCCGAGCGAGTGGACGGCCTCCTGCACCTGGCTCACGACGCCGGGCGCGCCGCCGCCAGGGAACGAGCCGGGCGCGGGTTGGGCCGCGCCGTAGCCGGGAGCGAACCCGTGCGGTTGCCCGTATTGCACCTGCATGTGCTGGGGCGCTGGCGCCGCGCCGTAGCCGCCCATCCCGACACCGTACCCCGGCGGGGCCGCGCCGACGGGCGCGATGGACCCGCGCACGACCCTCACGTGCATCCCGCCTCCGGGCAAGGGCTGCGACTGCACGACGAGACCCTGCGGCTCGTACTGCGCACGGATCTGATCGAACGCCTGCTGATCGGAGGCCGGATGCCCCGTGCGAACCGTCGTCTCCCAGATGACCATCGTGCCTCCGTCGCCGCGAAAGGGGCGCGCAGCGACCGGAGCGTATCAGCTCATCGCGCGCCGGTGTGCGAGCCGGTCGCGGCGCGCACCTCGGCATACTCCGGAGCCGGGCTCACTTCCGCTTGCGGGCGGAGGGGGGGACGACGAAGCGAATCGCCATCAGCTCCTCGTCGAGCTTCAACGGCTTTCCGTCCGTCAAGGACAGCGTCCGGCCCGCGATGATGACGTCCCGTTCACGCAGCACGTCCTCCTTGACGTTCTTCGGATAGACGACCCAGACCGCGCCCGTGTCGTGGATCATCTCGCGCGCGGAGGCGACCTTCTCGAGATCGACCTTGGCCGAGACGGCGAGGAAGACGACGTCGAAGTCCTTGCCGCCGGCGCGCTTGGCGACCTTGGCGCCGGAGGAGTCGATCTCCTCCTTCAGGTCGGGGTCGAGCTTGCCGACGACGGCGACCTTCTTCGTCGCGTCGACGCCGAGCTTCGAAAGGAAGGCGCCGGGGCTCTTGATCTTCTGGGCCCAGAGGGACGCCTTCGGACCGAGCTCGAGGAGGAGAAGACCTCGAGACGTCTTGAGGTCGAGCCATCCGGCGCTCTCTTCCACGGAGAAGATCTCCCCGAACGGGAGCTGGAGCGCGACGCCGAGCGTGCTCTTGAAATGGAGGGCGCCGCCTTCGAGCTGCGCCGTCCCCTCGAGGATGCGTCCGTCCATCCGGAGCGTCGTCTTGATCTCTTGTCCCACGGGCTTCCACACCTCCGACGTTCGCGCATCCTACCAGGTTCGCGCTACCATGCCCGATCATGGGTGGGGTCACGGACGCCGCGGATGCGCCTCCAGGAGCGTCGGCGCTCCTGGAAGAGCGCCCGTGGCTCGAGGGGGCCCTCGCCGCGATGCGCGACGGCGTCATCATCTTCGACGACCGCGGACGCGTCGCCCACGCGAACCCCGCCGCGATCGCCTACGCCGCGCGGAGCTCGCTCAGCCGGGAGCCGGCCCGCTGGGCCGAGGAGCATGGCCTCTACCTACCGGACAAGCGGACCCCCTACCCTGCCGACGCGCTGCCCGTCTGGCGCGTTCTGCACGGCGAAACCGTCCGCGACGTCGAGATGTTCGTGCGGAACGCTCGCGTGCCCGCGGGCGCGTACGTCTTCGTCAGCGGCAGCCCGCTCACGGCGCCCGACGGGAAGATCCGCGGGGCGGTCCTCGTCTTCCGGGACGTCACGGAGCGCCACGCGCAGGAGCGGAAGCTCGCCGAGGGCGAGCAGCAGAAGAAGGCCATCCTCGACAACATCCCCGACATCGCCTGGCTGAAGGACCTCGAGGGCCGATTCCTCGCCGTGAACCGGCCCCTCTTCGAGGCCGCAGGCATGGTGTCCGCGGACGAGGTCATCGGGCTCACGGACCATCAGCTCTGGCCGAAGGAGCTCGCCGACGGCTACCGCGCGGCCGATCTCGAGGTGGTCCGGACCGGACGCCCCATGCGGATCGAGGAGCGCCTCGCCGACGTGAACGGCAAGCTCGTCTGGATCGAGACCGTGAAGGCGGCCGTCTTCTCACCGTCCGGCGAGGTCATCGGCACGACCGGCATCGCGCGCGACATCACGGAGCGTCGGAAGGCGGAGGAGGCCCTCCGGCAGATGAACGACGAGCTCGAGCGGCGCGTTCGGGAGCGCACCGCCGAGCTCGCCGAAGCCCAGGCCACCCTCGTCCGGAACGAGCGACTCGCCGTCCTGGGCCAGCTCGCCGGCGGCGTCGCTCACCAGATCCGGAACCCGCTCGCCGCGATCATGAACGCGTCGTACGTGCTGAAGCGGCACTCCGCGCAGGGCCTCCACACCGATGCCGAACAGGCGCTGCGCATCATCCACGACGAGGTGCGCCACGCGAACGTGATCATCACGAGCCTCCTCGACTTCGCGCGCGTCCGCTCCCTCGAGCGCCAGCGGACGTCGATCGCCGAGATGGTCGCGCGCGCCGTCCAGGCGCAGGCGGTCCCGGAGGGGGTCGTCGTCGACGAGCGCATCGGCGAGGTGCGCGACGTCGAGGTCGACGTCGATCAGATCCAAGGGGCCCTCTCCAACGTCGTCCGCAACGCGCTCGACGCGCTCGGCTCCCGCGGCACGCTGCGAATCGACGTCGAGGAGGAGGGCGACGAGATCCTCGTCGCGATCAGCGACACGGGCCCCGGCCTCTCTCCCCAGATCCGCGCGCACCTCTTCGAGCCGCTCCACAGCACGAAGCCGCTCGGCATCGGCCTCGGCCTCGTCACCGCGCGCACGTTCATCGAGGCCCACGGCGGGCGCATCCAGGCGATCGACGTGGCGAACGGTGCGCGCTTCGAGATCAGGCTCCCGGTCGCGAGGGATCCGGCGTGATCGGCGCGCGAGCCCGTGCGAGCGCACGAAGCCAGTAGCTGAGCGCCGCCGCCCCACCGACCATCCCGGCGAGCCACAGGCCGAGCCCCTTGTGAGGGCTCGCGAGGAGCGTGAGGACGACGACGGCGAACTGGAGCGTCGTCGCCGCCTTCCCGAACACGTTCGCGCGGTCGTCGACCTTCCGCTGTCGCGCCGCCGGGCTCAGCGCGAGCCAGAGGACGAGGGGGAGCTCCCCGAGCTCCCGGGTGCCGAGCACGAGCACCTCGACCACGTCGAGCTTGCCCGTAGCGAGGAGCGTCGCGAGGACGACGCCGACGAAGAGCTTGTCCGTGACGCCGTCGACGACCGCGCCCGTCGGCGTCGCCAACCGCCACCGGCGCGCGATGAAGCCGTCGATCACGTCCGTGAGCCCGGCCGTGGCGAGGACGACCAAGGACAGCGAAGGGCTGTCACGTACGAGCGGGAAGGCTGCCGCCAGCGGCACGCGCAGCCAGCTCACGAGCGTGGGCGCGTTGACGAGATCGCGTGCTCGATACCTGCCCACGGGGGGCAGCGTAGCCCTAGGGGCGCGTGCTGCGTAGCACGCGAACGCCCTGGACCGCGCTTCGCGCGCGACGGCGCCGTGCGGCCAGGAGCGACGCGAAGGCCAAGAGGACGCCGCTCGCGCCGTACGCCGCGGCCCCGCCCTGCCCGGGTGCGGCGACCGAGCAGCCTTCGTCCTTCTTCCCCGCCGCCGCCTGGGCCGCGGGCTCCTCCGCCGGCGCCTCCTCGACGGGCACCTCGGCGCCGGTGTCGAGACCGGAGCCTGCGCACGGCTCCTTGCAGCTCGTCGCCACGCATGTCGCGAGCGCCTTCCGCTTGGCGTTGGTCGCGCAGGCGGGGTCCGCGTCGCCGCCCTTCAGACACCCGAAGCAGACGGCGTCGGCCGTGCAGGCGAAGGTCTGATCGCAGCAAGCCCCTTCGGTGCACGTGGAGCACTCGCCGGCCGGGAGCGCGTACCCGCACTTCGGGATGCTCTTGCACGCGAAGGTCGCGTTGCACTGCGTGCTGCACGCGCGCGTGCAGGTGCAGGCCGTCGCGGCGGTGAAGGGGCCCTCGGCCTTGGGGAACTTCTTCACGCAGCTCGCGCGGCACGTCTCGGTGTTCCCGCAACCGGTGATGCAGTTGTAGAAGGCGCCGCACTGCGTGTCGGCGAGGCAGGCCCGCGTGAGGTTCGCGCACTCGTTGTTGCCGGAGTTGGCGATCGCCTCGCACGTCTTGCACGTCGCGGGCGGCGGCGCCTTCGCGAGCTCCGCGGCGATGAACGAGGCCGCCGCCGTCGTTCGACCGCTCACGCCGAAGCCGTTGCAGTCGCCTTGCACGAACGAGTGGATGCCGGCGACCTTCTCGACGCCACCCGAGGTGACGAGGACGGGACCGCCGCTGTCGCCCTGGCAGATGCCACGCGTCGACATGTCGTAGGCGATCAGCGTCGAGCTCACCTGCGACAGCGTCTTCGCGACGCGCCGGCGCTTCGTGTTCTGATCCGTGTCCCCCGCGGAGAGGAGGGTCGTCCGGCCGTAGCCGACGCTGACGACCGGGGTGCCCGCGGCGAGCCCGTCGGGCGACGTCGCCACCGGGATGGTCGGCGTCGTCGCGTCGACACCGAGGATGCGCACCATCGCGAAGTCGAACGGCGAGCCCGTCTGCCCGTCGTAGCGCGCGTCCGCGGTGTAATCGAGGATCTCGTAGCGGATGACCTGATCGGAGAAGAAATCATCCCCCTGGAGGACCATGACCGGCGCGACGTCGACGCAGTGAGCGGCGGTGAAGACCCAGCCGACCTTCGTCGTCGCGTCGACCTTGATGATCGTGCCCGAGCAGAGCCCCGAGGCGTTGCCGTCCTGCGCGACGACGGCGACGACGGCCTGGTGCGTCGTGTCGAGCTCGCCGTTGATGATCGGGCTCGCCACGCGCGACGTCGCCTCCTCCGGGTCGGGCGCTCGCTGCACGCCGCACGCGACGAGCGAGAGGGAGATCGCCAGCGCGATCGAGGAGCAGACGACCGCAGGGGAGGGCGCGCGCATCGGCGCGTGGAGTATACGATCGACTCCCGAAAACGCTCCCTCGACTCAGAACTTTTCGGCGCGGATGGCGCGGTAGCCGTTCGCGCGGAGCGAGCTCGTGGTCCGCGACCGGAACTCCATGTCGAGCGCCGTGCTCGCCTGCTCGATGACGCACGCCGAGCTCTTCGCCTTGTCGTTCCAGCCCAGGAACATGACCATGTGACCCTTGCCGTTCGCGCGGCGGACGAGCGCGTCGCCCGGGAGGAGCTGATCGTACGACGCGAGCCGATCGGACTCGCCGCCGCCGACGATGAAGTCGGCCGTCGTGTAGCTCGTGCCGAGCTCCCAGCACATCGAGACGAAGCCGCTGCAGTCGGTGCGGTACCCCTTGTACCAGGCCGACTGGCTGTAGGGGACCTGCGCGTCCCACCAGGTGAAGCCGCGCTCGATCGCGCGACGGCGGCCGCTCGAGGCCGACGCGAGGATCTGCGAGCGCGAGATGGAGCAGGAGGACGAGAGGGCCTCGCTGCTCGTCCCGACATCCTCCTCGTCGTCGCCCTGATCTCCGTCGTCCGTCTCCGCAGCGCAGCCCGAGGCGACCAGGGCGATGGAGAGCGGGAGGAGGAGCGCGAGACGCGACAGGCTGGCGAGCATCATGCGGCGCGCGAGAGCAGGTGTCGTGCCGAGCTCGAGCATGGATGCGAGAGGCGGGGCGCGCGCCGCGACGTCGGCGTCCAGTCGTCACGCGCGTCCAGTCACGCTGTCTCTCGTCCGTCGTCGGTGCGCGTTCGCGTGAAGGCTCATGTGTGCTCGTGGTTCGGATGCGAACCAGGCAACCGCCCGCAATCGCTCGGACTCTACCCTCGCGGCGCCTCGCGAGGCTCGCGACGCGCGGCGAGCGCATCGCGTCCCGTCGCGAGCTATCGTGTCGGATCATGACGCTCGACGACGTGCTCCGAAGGCGGCTCCGGGCAGCGCAGGGGGAAGTACCCTCGGACCTCGTCCTCGCGAACGCCCGCTGGCTCGACGTCTTCTCGTGCACGTTCGTCGAGGGGGACATCGCGATCCACGACGGCGTCGTCGTCGGCACCGAACCGGGGCTTCCGGCGAGGCGGACGATCGATCTGCGCGGCGCGCACGTCGTCCCGGGGTTCGTCGACGCCCACGTGCACCTCGAGAGCTCGCTGCTCGTGCCCGAGGGCTTCCAGCGCGCCGTCCTTCCCCGCGGGACGACGACCGCGATCTGCGACCCTCACGAGCTCGCGAACGTCCTCGGCGTGCCCGGCATCACCTACTTCCTCGACGCGGCCGAGCGCCTGCGTACGGCTTCGCTCCCTGGCCTCGACCTCCGTGTGATGTTGAGCTCGTGCGTGCCGGCCACCACGTTCGAGACGAACGGCGGCGGTGTCCTCACGGCCGACGCCCTCGCGCCGCTCCTCACGCGTCGCGCCGCGCTGGGGCTCGCGGAGATCATGAACGTCCCGGGCGTCCTCGCGGGCGATCCCCTCGTCCTCGACAAGGTCGTCGCCTTCGACGGACGACCGCTCGACGGACACGCTCCCCTCGTCCGCGGCCGCGCGCTCTCCGCGTACGCGGCCTGCGGGATCACGAGCTGCCACGAGAGCTCCGAGCTCTTCGAGGCGCGCGAGAAGCTCCAGAAGGGGATCAGCGTCTGGATCCGAGAAGGCAGCGTCGCGAAGGACCTCGACGCGCTCGCGCCGCTCCTCACCCTCGCGACCTCGACGAGCATGGGCTTCTGCACGGACGACCGGAACCCACTCGACATCGCGCGCGAGGGTCACCTCGATCACCTCGTGCGCTCCGCGATCCGGAAGGGCGTCCCCGCGGAGGTCGCGTACCGCGCCGCCTCGTGGAGCGTCGCCCGCCACTACGGCCTCGCGGGTCCCGCGCGGCACGGCGAGCGCCTCGGCGCGATCGCACCCGGCTTCCGCGCCGACCTCGTCGTGCTCGACGACGTCGCCTCGTGCGCCATCCGGGACGTGCTCGTCTCCGGGGCCCTCGTATCCGAGCTCGAGCTGCCCGACGCGCGGAGGAGCGAGGCCGCGCCGCCGAACACCGTGCGCGCGACGATCCCCGCCGCGGAGGATCTGATCGGACCGAGCGGCAACGTCCACGTCATCGGCGTCCGAGAGGGTCGCATCCTCACCGATCGCCACGTCCTCTCGAGCGACGCGCCGGGCGTGAGGCGACTCTCCGTCCTCGAGCGCCACGGCAAGGGGCAGAAGCCTGCGAACGCGTACGTGACGGGCTTCGGCGAGCTCACCGGCGCGATCGGCTCGAGCGTCGGCCACGACAGCCACAACCTCATCGTCGTCGGCGACCGCCCGAGCGACATGCGCGCGGCCCTCGCGGCTCTCGCGGCGTCCGGCGGCGGCTTCGTCGTCGTGAAGGACGGGGTCGTCCTCGCGCACCTCGCGCTCCCGCTCGGCGGGCTCATGTCGCCGGAGAGCCCTTCGTTCATCGCGAGCCGCCTCGAGGAGCTCCACGCGGCGAGCAAGGCGATCGGCGGAACGCTCCCCGAGCCGTTCCTCCAGCTCGCCTTCCTGAGCCTCCCCGTGATCCCTTCGCTGAAGCTCACCGACCGCGGGCTCATGGACGTGGACGCGTTCCGCCTCATCGACGTCCGCGCGGCCTGAGCCCTCACGGCTCGAGCATGCAGCTCGTGCGCGCGTCGCCGTCGGGGACGACCTCGAACGAGTCGACGCGCCCCGCCGGATCGTTCCACCGCACGAGGTATCGCCCGCCCTCGAGCGCCGGGATCCGGCACGGGAGCTTCTTCTGCGTGCACGACGAGCGGCACTGGCCGGCGGCGCCCGGAGGACAGTTCAGGCCGTCGAGCGAGAGGACGAGCGTGCGGCCCTCGCGCGTGACCGTGCACGCGTCCGCGCGCGCGCCGCACGCGCCACACGACGCCACCGCCTCGAAGAGAAGCGGCACGCCCTCGCGTGCCGCACGCGGCACGCACGCCGCCTCGATCGGCTGTCCGTTCCAGGCCTCGCACCCGGACGGCAGGTCGGGGTACGCGGCCGCAGGCCCCTCCCCTCCGCACCCCGGCGCCGCGCCGACGACGAGCAGGGTGAGGAGGCCGGGGACGACGAGTCGCCGCAGTGGCCCGATCACGCTGGGCAGCATGGCAAGGTTCCCTGGTACCGTCCATCTCGTGGGTACGCGAACCCTCTTCTTCGTTCGCCACGGCCAGTACGACACCTCGGACGGCGGGCGGCTCACGCCGCTCGGGCGCGAGCAGGCGAGCGCGACGGGCCGCTTCCTCACGCGGCACGCATTCGACGCCGTATGGGCGAGCACCTTGCCGCGCGCGAAGGAGACCGCGTCGATCCTCGGCGGCATCCTCGCCAACGCGAAGAGGGTGAGGTGCTCTCGCCTCCTCTGCGAAGGGATGTACACGAAGGTCGAGGGCTACGAGCTCTCGGCGGCCGAGCGCGCCGGCGATCGCACGCGGGCGGACCGCGCGTTCGAGATGCTCTTCAAGAAGAGCCGGACGGACCGGACGGAGCTCGTCGTCTGCCACGGCAACTTGATCCGCTACCTCGTGTGCCGCGCGATCGACGTCCCCTTCGCGCGGTGGATGCGCATGACGAGCCACCACTGCGCCATCACCCGCGTGCTCGTACGCGCGAGCGGGTCGATACGGCTCTGCTCCTACAACGAGACCGGCCACCTACCGGCCGAGCTCGTCACGTGACGAGCGCCTTCGTCCCTTGACCGGGCCCACGTTCGCGGGAATCCTCCGTGGTCGCTTGAGAACGAGCTGGATGCTCCGCGCGACGGCAGCACCCGAGCGGTTCCTCTCGCACGGGCTGGCCTCGTGGCTCGCGCGTCGAGAGCCCGCTCGGAGGCGCGCGTCCGCCTCGCGCGGCCCCGCCTCGTCCGTCATGCTCCCCGACGATCTGGCGACTTTGCTCCGCGTGCTGGGCGGATCGGCCCTCGGCGACGTCGTCCCGCCCAAGAGCGAGGCGAGCCCAGCCACCTTCGCCGGCGTCGTCCGCGCCGCGCGCACGAGCAAGGTCGGCCGTACACGACTCGTCGCGCTCCTCGCAGGCGCCTACCCGTTCGCCTCGACTCGCGGCGGCGACGTCTGGGCGTACGTCCTCACCGAGAAGAGGAGCCCGGCGCGCGGCGTGATCGCCCTCGTCGACGCGAAGACGAGCGCGCCGCGCCTCGTGTGCCGCGGCGCCGCCGCGCTCGCCTTGAGGGCGGCGCTCGCCGAGGTCGCAGGCGCCGCACGCGATGC
>JALHPN010000019.1 GCA_022842465.1 Polyangiaceae bacterium
AGTGCTGCACGCGCCTCGCGCCCGGGGCTCCGCGACCGTCGCGAGCGTGGCCTGCGCCGCCCTCGCCGGCACGGGCCCCGCCTGGGCCTCGCTCCGGCGCGGCTCTGTGGCCGGGGCGGGGTGACCGCATGCGGCGGCGAAGAGCGTGGCCGCGAGCACGACTCTGCGCGAGGGCATCGGTCGATCCTACGTTCCTTTCGGTTCGAGGTCCGTGCGCGCCGCGAGATCCTTCAGCAAGCGCTCGGGGTTCGCGAGGTCGCCGCGGTCGACGACGCGGCGGCTCGTGATGAGCATCTTGCCTTGCACGTAGTCCTTCGTTCGGTTCACGCAGTCGACGGCGATGACGCGCCCCTCGCGGCGGTAGACCACCGAGAACGAGCGCGTCCCCGGATCGCCGCGCACGATCTCTTCGTCGTACCCCTGCACGAGGCCCGCGGTCTGCAGGCGCAGGTCGAACTGCGTCGACCAGAACCACGGGAGCGCGTCGTAGCGTTCGCCGTCGGCGAGCGCGCCGGTGAGATGCCGGACGAGGACGCTCGCCTGGTCGTTCGCGTTCTGGATGGATTCGAGGCGAACGACATCGCCCGTGGCCTCGTGCACGTTCGCGTGGGCGGCGCAGTCGCCGCACGCGTACACGTCGGGCAGTGACGTCCTCCCCAACAAGTCGACGACCACACCGGACGCTTTCCCCTCGGCCCCCGCCGCGAGGAGAGGCTCGACCTCGGGGACGATGCCGATCCCGACGATCACCATGTCGGCCGCCACGATCTCGCCGCTCGCCAGCTTCACACCCGTGACGCGGCGGCCCTCGCCCTCACCCTCGCCTTCGATCGCGACCACCTCGCTCCGCAGGCGGACGTCGACGCCCTGCCGTCGATGCTCGTCCTCGAAGAAGCGCGAGAGCTCCACGCCGGCGACGCGCGCGAGCACCCGCCCCTCCGTCTCGAAGAGCGTCACCGCCTTGTCCTTCTTGCGGAGCACGCTCGCGGCCTCGAGCCCGATGTAGCCTCCTCCGATGACGGCTATGCGGGTCGTCGTGGCGAGCTCGCGCTGGATCCGATCGACGTCGGCGCGACTGCGGACGTAGTGGACGCCCGCGCCGTCGGGCCCCGCGCACGGCAAGCGGCGCGGCCGTCCACCGGCGGCCCACACGAGCGTGCCGTAGCGGAAGATGCGGCCGTCGGCCGTGGTCGCCGTCTTCTCGGCGGGATCGACGGACATGACGCGCGCGCCTGCGCCGAGCACGAACGTGACGTCCTTCTCGCGCCAGAACTCGGCCGGCCGGAGGAGAAGCTTGTCGAACGCCTTGTCGCCCGCGAGGTACTCCTTCGAGAGCGCGGGACGTTCGTAGGGGAGCTCCGGCTCGGCGCCGAGCACCGTGATCGTGCCGGCGAACTTCATCTGCCGCAGCCCGAGCGCGACGCTCGCGCCCCCTTGCCCCGCTCCCACGACGAGCACGTCGCTCCGTTCGCTCATGACGCGCGATCCTAGCAGAGCGGCGAAGCCGCCAAGGCGCGTCCGCGGCGCTTGCGACTCCTGCCGTTCTTCTAGATTCGTCGAATCAACGATGCAAGAGGTCCTCCCTCAGCGAAGTGGCTCGAACGCGCGGTCCGCGATCAACGCCACTTCGGCGAGTAGCGCACGAGCGGCGGGGAGAGGTCACCGGCGACCCCCGGTGCCACCGTGTACGGCCCGGCTCGGCCAAACCCTTCGACGTCGGCGCGCAGATCGCCCGTGCGCGGGACCTCGAGCTTCACCTGGATCGCGGGAAGGACCGTACCGGACACCTCTGGCGCGATCTCGACGAAGACCGCGGATGTCGCGAGGAAGGGCTTCATCAGGGGATCGCGGAGGTGGACCTCGTAGCCCGTCGTCGCGACGTTCGCGGCCGGCCAGGCGCCGCTCCAGAGGCGCAGGCTCGCCGCCACCCGCGGATCGCGCGACCACACGACGTTCTCAGCATTTCGCTCGCGCTCGACGGCCCTGCTCCACGCGTCGTACTCGCGCGAGGACGACCTCGCTGGACCGAAAGCGCCCATCGCATCAGCCAGGAGGGTCACCGGTAACAGTGCGGCCCCGACCACCACGTTGGACCGCAAGGCGCCGGCCGTCACGCTCTCGCGCGGCGCCGTGGAGGAGGTCGAGCGCGTCGCGCGGGGGAAAGGGACGGCGTAGCGCTCCTCCGCCTCCAGCGGGTGACTGTAGGTCGCCGCGCGGTAGGCCTCGACGTCCGCGAAGGCCTCTGCTCGTCGCAGGGCACGCAGCGTCGAGGGCCGCGCCGCGCCGCCGCAGGACACGACGAAGTCCTCCGGCTCCGAAGGTCGTTGGAACCTCGACGCAGCGGCGCAGTCGAGCTTCGACACGTCGACGACGCGCCATGCGACGTCGGGAGGGGGCGACGAGGGGCGGACGCGGGCGGCGACGACCATCGCGTGATCGTCGATGTCGTCGGGCATCGACATCCCGCTGAGCGCGGTGAGCTCGGCGCGGTCGAGCACGATGAGCTCGATCTGCAGCGGATGGGCTCGGAGAAAGCTCGCGTACGCGTCCTCACGCGCCTTCTGCACCTGCTCTCGGGCCTCCCAGACTCCCGGTGGACAAATGTCTTCCGGCGCGCCGGCGGTCCCACATTCGGCCGCCACCGCGCGGAGCGCTCCCGACCACCCTGCCTTCGCCCGCGCAGCCCCCCAGTCCGGGACACGGGCCGTGCGTGGCGCGCACGCGACGAGGCCGAGGGCGAGCGCTGCAAGGACGTCGGAGGCGGCGAGACGAGGCATGCACCCCGAGATACGGCGCAGCCCCCCTCGACCTACCTGCGATGTCGAGGCCGCGGGCTCGCCGTTTCTCGACGCCGTTGACGCCCACATGCGCTCGCACGCATCGCACGTCCGGCTCGAATTTGGAGAGACGCATGCGGGAGTCGACGTGCCTCGCCGATCCGGGGTGCGCATGGGGCGACCAGGGTGACGAGCCCTCGTGCTTCTCTACGTCGGCGAAGTCGTCCCTCATGCGCCTTGATGCGCGTGCACGGGTGGCGTGCTATCGCGCTCTCGTGAGAGAGACGCGCGTCGCCGTAGCCATCCTCGTCGCCGCGACGATCGGTTCGTATGCGGCCGACGCAAACGCTACCGACGGCGGAGACGCCTGCGCGGGCCGCGCCACGGAAGAGGCTTGCCTCGTCGCCGGATCGAGCTGCTACTGGGGCGATCGGGGCGCGGGAGCGATGTGCCACGACGCGGGGGGACCGGTGGATGCCCAGCCGGGCTCCGGCGATCCCGGCGGTGGGGGTCAGGCCGGCGCCGGCGCCGACGGCGAGGGGTGCGCGATCTCCCGAGGCTTGAACGCGGGGACGAGCGGTCTCGCTGCCTTCTCCATTCTCGCGCTGATGACGCTCGCGCGACGGCGCCGCGCGCGCGAAGGTCCACCCAGCGCGGGAAGCCCTCGAACAGCGGCTTGCCGATCGTCAGATCGAGCTCGTCCTCGAGCCCTCGAGGTCGCGCATGATGGCCGCGTGGGCGACCTGGCCGGCGCCCCAGACCACGAAGTCCTTGCTCGATTCATCCTCCATTGGCGATGGCCCGCGCGATGCGGTCCACCCAGTCGGCGACCTCGTCGGTGCGCAAGAAACGCTAGCGTGTAGGAGCTGCGAGGAGGGGCAGGAGGGCTACACGCGGGTGTCGCGGGGAGGCAAGCGCCGAACATCCGTGCATCTCTCGAGGACGTCTCTTGCCAAGTCCTTCGAACGTGTAGCCGACATGTCGCTGCGTCGATGTCGGGGCTACGGGGTGCCGCCCCAGAGCACGCGCTGGAGTCTGACGCGGGCGCGCCACGCATGGTGGTTCGCGACGACCTCTTCCAGGCGTTCGCGTCGCGAGTCCAACCACGCCTGCCCCTCCCCGCGCTGCGCCGCGAGCCACGTCACCACGTTCTCGGCGAGGAGCGCCTCGAGCTCCTCTTTCGATGCAACGAAGGCATCCGTGTACTGGCCGTTGCCGCACCCGCCTGCGCCTCCCGACGGCCGCCACGAAGCGAGCCGGATGCCGTCAGGCTCCTGCGGAACGTCCACCCGGTCGAGCGTGGAGGATGTGCCGCGAGACGCTGTGAGCTCGATGCTCGGGATCGCGAAGACCGTGCTCGCGCGCCTCGGCACCTCGAGGAGCGCAGCGGTGCCGGGTCCGAGCGCGCCGAGGAAGCGCAAGTCCTCGTCGACGAACACGGCGCTCGCAGAGCCGGAGCACGCATCCCGAGGGTAGACGACGAGCAGCGCGCGCATGTCGTCGCGCGGCTCCGCACGTGAGAGCTCGACGAGCGCCGGATCCTCGGCGTGTGCCCGAGGTGCGTATGGCGCCATGCCGGGCAGCGTGCCGTGGGTCCCGCACCCCGCGACGGCTAGCGACATGGCGAGCAGCCCCAGTCGACGGTACCCGTTCATGGCGGATGCCTAGGGCGGCCTCGCGCAGCGGACAAGGTGCAGAGGAGGCCGTCTCGTCCGGTCAGAGCCGATGCCTGACGACGCCGAGGGCTCCCGCTGCGGTGTAGACGGCGTGGCGGAGTCGCGCCCCTGGTCGCGCCTGGCGCGGGTTCTCGGCTGCAGTGCGGCGGCTCCTCGTGAAAACGGGGGGCGACCGCGCGGCTCAGTCTTTGCTGCGCGACGGCGCATGCGCCCCTCGACCATCCTCGGTTTCGTCGTCCTCGTCGCCGCGTCGTCCATGGGCTGTGCCTCCGAGTTGGCGGAGTCATCGACCGACGGGGCCGCCGCCCAGTCCGTCGCCGCGCCTCGCGCCTCCCTCGCGGGCGAGTACCTCGCGGAGGGACGCTCGCTTGTCGTCACCCGTTCGGCGCCCGACCACATCGCTTACGAGATCGACGTCGGCGAAACGATCCTCAAGGGAGAGGCGGACGCGACGCCGCGCGGGTTCCTCCACGCGGGCACGACCGGCTGCACGCTACTCTTCTCGACGCCGCGTGCTGGCGCGTTGCGAGTGAGCGCGACCGGGTGCGAGGAGGAGCTCGACCCCATCGGCCTCGGCAACATCGACGGCGTGTACACCCGCGACGTCGGAGTGCCGGTCGTCGCGACGTACCACGGCGGGCAGGGAGAGCTCACCGTGAACCTCGCGCAAGGCGCGCGGATCGACTTTGCGATCGACGTCACGGACGCCGAGGGCAAGGCCGGCTCGATCGAGGGACGCGCTGCGCGAAGCGGCACGAATGCGTTCTACACGTTCACCGAGCGTGGCTGCACCATGAACCTCCACTTCGGGCGCCGCTCCGCGCTCGTCGAGGTCGTCTCGGGTTGCACCTCCCGGAGCAACGGCCTCGCGCTCGGAGGCCGCTACGCGCTCCTCCAGTAGTCGCCCGCCATCGTCAACGCGAGGTCGTTCGGGGGACTGACGCGTCGCGCGACTCCGCGAAGGCCGGAGTGCGGCGCGCGTCGTCGCCAAGCAGCAGAACGCCTACGCACGGTCGGGCCGACGAACGTGTACTGGCTCGACGTCGCCGCGTCCGAGATGACGAAGGACGCCCCGCAGGCCGTCATCCGTTTCGCGGTGAAGTAGCGCTCCGTTCTCGCCGCGGCGCCGCGCGGGACGCCGTGGTGCGGAAGCCCGTCGTACTGCGTCCCCTGCCCGTCGAAGACGATCATCATCTTGTTCTTCTGCGCGTCCCACAGCGCACGGAGGGAGCCGGTCGCGCACTACGTCGCCGCGCAGATCTTCCTCGCGCGGCGAGGACGCCCGCGGCGACGGCCGTGCGTTCCGGACGGCACGGCGCGACATCGCCGAGGTCGCACGCGTACACGGCCTCGCCGCCCACACCCCGTGACGTGGGTGACGGGCGACCTCGTCGCGAATCTCAGGGCCAGCGCGGTCGTGCCGTGCCGCGCGCGTCGGTGCAGCCGTGGAACGTGACGGCCATGAACGAGTGGCCGTTCACGTATCGGCGCTCGCAGCTCATCGTCTTCGTCGCGCCCACGACGACGCGGCCGTTCGACAGGGCCCGCCCCTCGATGGCGACGCGCTCGACGCGGCTGTAGCCGCCCGTCGCCTCCGAGGCGAACGAGAAGGTGCCGTCGTTCGCGATCGGGGCCTCGGCCGTCGCCCAGCCGGACACGTCCTGGCGGATCGTCCGGCGCCGGACGTCGACGGTGAAGCGGGCGGTGCACGGGAGTCCGACGTAGCTCGCCTGCGTCGGGAAGCTCGCGCACGTCGACGTCCAGTCGTCTCCGAACGACGAACTGCCGCCTGCCTCGGCGACGGCCTCGACGTCGTAGAGGTCCCCGGAGCCGCCGCTCCACCCGCGCGTCCACGCCGGCGCGCGACGGAGCTCGTCCGTCGCGGTTTCGATGTCGGCGTCCTGCTCGGTCTCGACGCCGCACGCGGAGGCGGAGAGCAGGAGGAAGAACGTCACGGCGCGGTATCGAAGACGCATGGGGAAGCTCCTTGTCGTGGTCGAGCCCCTCGGCATACGTCGAGCGCGCCCGCATCCTCCCATGACGGGTCGCCGAGCCGCGTTCGCCATGGCGCGTGCGGAGCGTTGGCCGCACGGGTCGCCGATCTCTTCCTGACGGGCGACGACGAGGCCGTCGACATTCCTCCTGCGCTCTTCGCGCCGTTCGAACCGAAGAAGAAGCCTCCGCGGCGCGTGAAGCTCGCGTTCGACCCCTTCACCGGGAAGAACGCCTCTCGGTCAGTCGTCGACGCCGTTGCCGCGGCGCTGGCGCTCGAGCACCCGATCCTGCACGGTCGATTGAAAGGGCGCGTGGTGAGCTTCGCGTGACCGCGGCCACGTATCCATGGCCACGATGAAAGACCGCGCCACGCGCGCGCGAGGCCTCCGGGTCACTCCGTTGCGCAGACGTACGTCGTGACCGCGAGCGTCACGACGCCGATGCCGACGAGCACGACGCCGCCGACCATGCCGAGCAGGCCGCCGAAGAGCATCGCGCTCGCGCCTGCCGTCGGCGCCGCGTAGCCCGTCAAGAGCACGGTGAAGAGGGTGCTCTTCGCGCCGGTGACGAACGCGGCCGAGCCGAGCACTCCGGTCACGAGCGAAGCGATGGCCCGCGTTCCGCACCACGTGCCGTCCGCCTTCGCCCCTTCGTCGCGGCTCCAGGGCCACCAGCCGGCGGGCTTCACGCCCGTCTCGAGCGCGGCGCTCGCCTCGGCCACGTGCTGGACGCCTTCGAGGTCGATCTTCAGCGCGCCGAGGAGACCGTCGAGGGTCGCCTCGTCGAGCGAGCCGCGGAGGTCCTCGGCGAATGCGACGGCCGTCTCCTTCGTCTCGAGGTTCGTGACGAACTCGAGGCGCGCAGCCCCGGTGTCGCGGTTGTAGGCGGTGATGACGCCGAAGCTCTCCCCGCTCTTCTTCTTCAGGATGTACGCGCCGATCGCTCCGATGCCGAACGGCCGCGAGGCCTCCGCCTCGATCGTGTTGTTCTCGGCACCGAGCGTCGCGACGATCTTGTCCGTGCTCTCGATGAGGACGAAGGTGCCTCCCGACGGCGCAGGCGCCGACACGGCGGCCGCCGAGCTCTCCGGCTCGTCGCTCCCTTCTCCGCTGCACCCGGTGACCAGCGGCAACGCAAGGAGCGAGAAGGAGAGGAACGCGAAGGCGGGAAGGCGGCGAAGGGTCTTCATGAGCACCCCGTGGTTCAAGAACCTGGCCACATGTAGGTGTCGCCCCTTTTCGGCCGAAATCCGTCGATGACGCGTCGTGCCGGCTTCCGGATCATGGGGCGGCGTCGGCCCGCCGGAGCCCGCCCGTCAGACCATCCACACCCGCCGCGCGCCGTGAACCGCGCACGTCGATTCTCTGCGACCGACCGCGGAGCGGGGGCTCATGGGGTGGAAACCTGCCGGAGCCCACCCGAATGCCCTCGATCTCCCGCCGCGCGCCCGACGTTCGCGCCGTCCTCTTCACGACCGTTGCCGTGGCCCTCGCTTTCACGGGGTGCTCGTCCAGAACGAACCAAGGCTCGGTCGCACCCGTGGGCGAGGAGCCGGGCGCGACCGAGCCGGGCGACGACGCCGATGGCGGCGCCGCCGACAGCGCGGACGGCGGATCGAACGTCGGCGCGCCGTGCTCCACGCACACGGAGTGCGTCGCCTCCGTGTGCTCGCGTACGGACGGCCGTTGCGTCAGGTGTCGAACGACCGCCGACTGTGCCCGAGGCGAGCGCTGCGCGGGGACCCAGTGCGTCGCGTCCACGGCGTGCACCAGCGATCGAAGCTGCGCATCGAGCAACATGGTGTGTGACGGCGAGGGCGAGCGGTGCGTCGAGTGCAACACCGCCGACGACTGCGCCGGGATGCCCTGTCTCGGCCACAGCTGCGTCGCGACGCGTGCCTGCACGAGCAGCACCCAGTGCGCGGATCTGAACATGGTCTGCGGTCCGGCGCTCCCGCCGGCGTGGCCCGCCACGTACCTCGGCAAGGGATGCGGCGAGTGCACCACGGTCGCCGACTGCGGCGCCGGGGAAGCCTGCCTCGAGCGGATGTGCGTCCCCGTCTGCCGCGAAGCGAAGCGGACGTGCGGCAGCTTCGAGGGTGCCGTGTGCGGAAGCTGTCCGTCCGGATCGGCGTGCGTCTCCACAGGGAGGGGCTGCGCGAGGGGCCGAGCCGACGCGTACGGGGCGACGGCGAGCGCCGACGGCGGCGATCGCCTCTTCCTCGAGAGAGATGGCCGTGCATCGGGCGGAGCGTCGCTCTCCGAGATCCTCGACGGCTCGGCGCCGCCACGCCTCGTAGCGACCTCGCCGGTGTACCTCGACGGCGTCGCGGTCAACGCGACGCACGTGTTCTTCGCCGACGTCGGCGGCGCCATCCACCGGCGCGGGATCCAGAGCGGCTCCGTCGGCGTCTTCGCGCGCGTGCCACCTTCGACGTCGAGCTGGTGCCAGGGGATCGCCGCGACCGACGCCTACCTCGTCTGCTCCGTCGTCGACTATGCGAACGGCGCGAACAGCGGCATCTACGCGTACCCCACCGGGGGAGGACCCGGCACCCGGATCAGCCCCGTGGTCCAGGCGTCCATCCTCGCCGAGGGCAGTCACGTCTACTGGGCCGAGATCAACGGTCCGCAGATCGGACGCACGCCGCTCGCGGGTGGCCCCACGCAGCTCCTGGGCAGGCGACAGGGAAAGGTGAGAGGCATCGTGGGGGGCCATCTCTACGTCGAGACGTACAGCGCCGGGCTCATCCGCATTCCAACCGGAGGTGGCGCGGAGCAGAGGGTCTCCGCCGACCACACCTTCCTCGGCGGTGGCGGGAGCGTGATCTACACGGCGGGGAGCGACGGCATCGTCTACGCGTCGGATCTCGACGGGAAGAACGCGACGCCGCTCGGAACCTCCGCCGAGCTCGGCGGCGCGCCGGTCCACGCGGCGTACCGGCGCGGGAACGACATCCTCTTCGTCGGCGCGAACGACGTGGTCCTCCTGAAGCCGTGATAGAAGCGTCCGCATGTCGCCGCACCTGTACGCGCCGCCCCGCGCCGCGCTGACGTCGCGCGCTGCGCAGAACGTCCTCTTGGTGATCGTGCTCTGCGCGTGTGGCGGCTCGGCCGTCAGCGGTCGTCCGACGACCCCGACGGGCGCGGGACCGGAGAAGCCCGTCGCCACCGAAGCGAAGGACGACACGTCGTGCGTCGTCGACGGTGAGAAGGTCACGTTCAGCGAGCTCCAGGGCTGGCTCGGCAGGTTCTCCGTGGACCCAACGCCGGCGTATACGGCCAACCTCGAAGCGTCGAACGGTAGCTTCGACGGGACCGAGGAGCACTACGTCGCGCGGAAGATCGCGAACGGCGACGTCTACGACTACATGATCGTCCGCACGCCGACCCACCATCACTACGAGCTCACGTTCAAGCAGCGCGGCGACGGCCAGCCCATCGCGGTGGCGCCCGCCGAGCCCGCGCGGTCCACGCACGCGACCCTCGAGGGCCGCGAGGTCGACGAGCGCACCTTCGAGCGGACGCTCCAGACCCTCGAGGTCGACGCGCAACCTTGGGTCAACGCACATTTGATGGACGTCGAGGGCGGATCGGGGACGAGCGCCACGTTCGAGGCACGCGACCGCAAGACGGGCGCGCTCTGGACATACGAGGTGAGCTCGGTGGGGTCTCGCAGCTCACGCTCGCTGTCGCGCGGCTCGCGCAAGTCGTCGACCCGATGACCACGGCGCCGGAGACCAGGAACGCTGCTCGGTCGTTCCTCAGTTCCGCAGTCTGCGCAGCGCCTCGTGGATGCTCGGCAGATCGGCGTTGCCTCGATAGCGCACGATGTCGCTGACGCTGCTCTCGAACTCCCGCGGATCGGTCCCCGTGGCGCGATCCTCCACGAGCAGTCGTGCGGTCTTGGCCTCGTACACCCGCAGCGTCGTTCGCGCGCGCGTTCGCTCGAACGCTCTCGGCTTGCCGGTCTTCGAGTCCGCGTACGTGCGCGTCTCCAGGACTTCGTTGTCGATGACCAGGCAGGCGATCCAGCCTGGAAGGGGTTCCTTGGAGGCGAGCTCGGGGGGAAGGTAGTAGCTCCTCAGGTCCGGGATCCAGGCCGCCTCGGCCTTCGCGGGGTGAGTCTCCTTGGTGTAGAGCGCGAGTCCTTTGGTGGTGGGCGCCCACGAGAGTGGCGTGGGCGCGGAGCAGAACTGGGACGTCGCCGTCTGCTTGGCGAGCTCGCTCGGCCCGCAACCGCTGAGCGCAAGGGCCGCGAGACTGGCGATGAGCCTCATGACTCGAGCGAGCGGCGAAGCTGCCGAGAGCGCTCTAGAAGGCATCGCGGCAGCTCGCGAGGTTTGCTCCGACACCCTCGACGAGCCGGACGCCCACCGCGCGGAGACCGCCGGTGCCTTCCGCGATGCGCGAGGCGACGTAGCCGCTGCTGCCGACGACGGCGGCTGCGCCGACGGTGAGCACGGCAAGCTGGGCTGCCGAGAGCACGGTGGTCACGCCGACGGTCACCGTCGCGGTCATCGCGGCGACGATCCCTCCGGCGAGGAGCCCCGCGACCGTGCCGACGCAGGTCAGCGCGGGCGGGAGGAGCGGAGCTTCCGCACGACGGAGCAGCGCGGCGACCTCGTGGAGGTTCTGCTGCAGCGCCGCCTCGACGCCGGGCGCGAGCGTCTGATCGGCCGCCGGTCCGTTCGCGTCGTACTTCACGACGCCGAGCGCTGCTTGGCCGGCACGCAGCGCCTCACGGGTGCTACCCACGGTCGCCGAGAGCGCGATGTCCCCGTTCGCGTCGAGCGCGAAACCGACGAGCCCCTGCAGATCGCTCCGGCCGTCGTGCACGAAGTAGAAGCTCCAGGTCCGGATGCCGGCCTCGAGGAGTCGCGGATCGGTGACGCGCACGTCTGTCATCAGCTCCGTCGCGCCCTCGGGCAAGACCTGGTCCACCTTCACCGCGTCGTCGCTTCCGCCGACGGGGGGATCTTCCTCCGCCGCTGGCGCGCACGCGACGGGGCCAAGCGTGCAAAGTGAGAGCATCAGGGTCGCGAGTAGCTTCGTCTTCATGATGTCGTCTCGCGGAGCACGTCGTGTTCCACCCGGAGGACGCTGCTATTTCCGCCGTGGTGACTCGAGTACGCGAGCCGCGGGATCCATGCGCCCGCGGCGCATCCGCGGACACGCATCGCTCGCGGCGAGGAGCAGGGGACCCAGGGGTGATCCGCCGGCACGCTGGCGATCATGGGCCGGCCGCCGGGGCGAGCCCAACGTGAGCCTCTCGCCACGGTACGAGGCCACGGCCATCGTCTTCGAGCTCGTGCTCGACCTGCTGCACGCCGAGCGTCTCCCGCGCGCGACGAAGGGCGGCGAAGGATGGGAACGGTGCGACCGCAGTCGGGGCTGTTGCTCGCTCGTGAGCACGCCCCAGCCGCGCCCCGACGCCGTCCCAGACAGCCGCGCGCGGAGCGAGCCACCTGCCGAGGTGAACCTCGTGACCGACCACAGTGTGACGGCATCCCGCGCGAGTGACGGCCATGCGCTGACATGTGGAAAGTGGGTTCGAACCGTTCCGACTTCGAGCGGAACGCCCTCCCGATGCGCGTGATGTGGCGTGTCCGGGGCGAGGCGACTTCGCTGCGCTCGATGAAGAGAGCGTCGTCCGTGGCGCGGGGAGGCTCTTCCGCCTCCGACGAAGATGGAGGCGAGACCGTCTCACCCCACCATGTGAAGGCCTTCCTTCGTGACGGGCGCGCACCGCAAACGCCGCGCCATACGAGCTGTGGCGGGAAGAGCCCTCGAGCCGCGTGTTGCGGCGCGGACCACGTGGATCTTCAGCTCCGAGCCCGTCGCCGACCTCGTCAGGGGCGAGAAGATGGGCAACGCGGTCAAGGTGCGCCCACGACCCATGCCGCGGACGCCTCGTCACAACGTGCGACCACGCCAGCGTCTGGATAGGTGCAAGTGCTGGGCAGGTTGAAGCGGCAGTCGGCGCACGAGTCTCCGTTCGCCGGTGCAGCTTGCGGACACGATGCCGCGTACGCCGGGATCGAGACCGCCCACGTTCCGCCCTCGCATCGGTAGCTACGCTTCGTCCCGGGAGTGCCGCACCGGTCCTCGTAGCTGCAGCTCGCGTCGCTCGCGTCGCTCTTTGCAGGCCCGCATTCGCTTCCCCTCGCGGGTTCGGTCGCTGGGCACTGCACGGCTGCGACGTCGGGGGTCGTCGCGTAGTCCCGCGTCGTCGAGCTCGAGTCTGCGGTCGAACCACCGCACGCTGCAGCGACGAGGGCAAGCGCGTGGCCGAGCACGATGCGCGACAAGACATCAGCGTTTCTCAGGTCCATTTCGTCGCGTCGAGCAAGATGCGCGCCGCTCCCGCGAGGGCGCGAATCTCTGCCGAAGAGAGCGCGGTGACCTCGCGCGACGTATGACACCGCTGGCGCGGCGGACGGCCGACCGGCGAACGAGGCCACCGCGCAGCGCAGCGGACCGAAGGATCCACGGCATCGTGGCCGCCCTCCCGACGTCGCGGCGGCAGGCGTCTCGGGGGATGGCGGCATACCCGATGCAGAACCGTGCGCCGTGCCCTCCGTCCTCCGTTCTTCACTCCTCGTCGCGTGCGGTGTCGCCGCCCTCTCTGTCGCCTGCTCCGCGCCCGCCGAGCCCGACGCGAGAGACGCGAACGACGCTCTCTCGAGCAGCCACGCGCACCTCCTCGAGATGACGTTCGAGGGTGAGGTCGTCGCGCGCGCGGCGGAGACACCTCGGCAGGCAGTCATCACGCAGCTCCAGTACCTCTCCGGGCATCTCAGCACGGACGGTGATGCCGGCGCGCAGATCCGCCAGGTGGCGGTGGTCGATGCGCGCGAGACGGCATCGGGCGAGACGAAGACGATTCGCTACAAGGCTGCGCTGCCCGTCGCATGGCCGAAGGACTCCCAGGCCCCGCAGAGCTACGAGCTCGTGCTGCCGCGCGACGCGTCGGCGCTGCCTCGCTTCAACGCGACGTACGATGGCAAGTGCGGGCAGAGTGTCTACGGTCAGGATCGCTTCTGGTACGACTACAACCCTCGCGCGCCGGGGTGCACGTTCGCCGACGGCGACGTGATGCGCGCCACGGCCACGCTGCGCCCGCATCCCCGGACGACGCAGGACCGCTATCCCGAGTACGACAAGGTCTGGGCGGACGACAAGCTCGAGATCGTGATGGTGAACGGCGTGATCGCGTCCGACAACCCGTCCGACGAGAGCTACCGCGAGGTGGACGCGATCCTCTCCGCGCTCGGGAGCAAGCTCGAGAACGCGCAGCGCACCGAAGCTCCCCAGACCCGCAGCGTGCGACGGGACCAGACGCTCACGGGCAAGGTCCAGATCGGCGGACGCCTCCGCGACGTCGTCGTGCGCGCCATCAACGTCTACGAGGTCGAGACATCCCTGGACGACTTCGATGCTGTCTACGGGCCGGCGAGCGCGGACGCGGACATCATCGTGTACAGCGGTCACTCCGGGCTCGGACGGCACATCAAGAGCCTGCTCGCGCGCACGAAGGTGAAGCCGGAGCAGTATCAGGTCATGTACCTCTACGGCTGCAACACGTTCGAGTACGTGGGGACGGAGATCTTCCGCGAGAAGAGCGCGAAGAACGGCGAAGCGCGCGATCCGGACGGGACGAAGTTCCTGGACGTCGTCTCGACCGCGCGCCCCGCCTACGGAGACAACGGGCGCTCGACCCTCGCGCTCCTGGACGCGATGTTCGACGCGAAGCGGTCCTACAACGAGATCTTGTCGAGCGCGTTCTCGAGCATGCACCTCACCGTGGTCTTCGGCGAAGAGGACAACGCGTTCCAGCCCTGACGCGACGCCCACCGCGCCTTAGCGGACGACGTCACGACCGTCGAGCGCTCGCTGCGCCGCCTCCGTAGCCGAGGCCACCTCGGGGGCGGGACCTGGGGCGCACGCGCGCTCGCCGCCTTCGGGCTCCCCGCGGCCGCCCACGAGCGAACACGCTGCAGCCTCGCGCGTCTGGCTCGCCATCGCGCACGCAACGAATGCCCTGCGCGCCGCGGATCTCGCCGGTGCTGCGCTCCACCATCGCCGAGCACGGGCGTCGTTCGCGCTCGCGCCTCCGGAGGCGCGAGCCGAGCTCCTCCTCGCGGAGGCCTTCGTCGCGAGCCGCGTCTCCCCGTCGGACGTCGCGGCCCTCCTCGCCGCGGTCGAGCCGCTCCTCGAGCTCGCGATGAGCGCCGCCGATCGCGCGAACCTCCACGCGCGCTGGATCGATCAGCGCGCCTACGAGTCGAACAAGCGCATCGGCGTCGACCGAGGTGCCGCCGCGGCGGAGGCCCTCAATCTCCTCGTCCCCACGCGCGACGCGCCACCGTTCGCGCTCTGCCGTCGCGCCAACGGCCTCGCTCACGCGCGCTGGAAGCAGGGGTTCTCCGCGGAGGCCGCCGCACACGCCCGCGACGCGATCCGGCACGCGGGAGATGGCGGCCACGTGCGCCTCCGCGCGATGGCCCTCACCATGCTGGGACGCATCCTCGGCGGCGCCGAAGGCGCGGCGTATCGTGCACGCGCGGACGACATCGTTCGAGCCTTGGAGGACGAAGCGCTCCTCCTCCGCTTCCGCGTTCGCGAGAGGTCGCACGGGACGTAGCTCGTAGAGCCCTACTCGGAGGGGACCACCAGGGGAGTCTGCGCGAAGCGGATTCGTGCGTCGCCCACGCGGTCGACGTCGACCTGCGCCGTGTAGCGGCCGCTGGTCGCGAAGGCAGTCTGAATCTGCGCCGCGATCTCCGCAGCGGTCGCGCCCTTGCGCACCTCGACGCGCTTGTAGCTCGGGTCGATCGCCTTCGCGACGCCGAAGAGGTCCGCTGCCTTCGCCCGAACCTCGATGACACCCGCCTCCTTCGCGACGCCGCTGACGGTGATCCAGCCGGGGTGATGCGCGCCTCCGTCGGTGCCACTCGCCGTGACACCCGGAACGGCGCTTCTTGCGGCAGGCGGAGGCAGAATGGGACGGGAGTCTGCTTCCTTTCGAGCAGGCTGCGTGGGTCGCGGATCCGCCTGCGCAGGCGGCTTGGCCGGCGCAGGCGGCTTGGCCGGCGTGGGCGGCTTCGCCTGGGAAGGCGGTCTGGCTTGCGGCGGCGCGGCGGCCGGAGCCACGGGGCGCGGCGGCGGCACGAGCTGGGCGCTGGCGGCGGACGACGTCAGGCCCGCGAGGGCGAGGGAGGCGATCGAGAGCTTGATGTTCATGGGATTTCACTCGACCGGCTGCACCTCGCATGCCGGTCGAGCGCTCCTCCGAACGTGGCCCGTTTCCCGATGCGCGTGACGGGAGCGTGTTTCGTTCCCGGGATCGATGATCCAGGAGCCAGCGCGGGGGCGAGCTCGTCGCTCGCTGCATCGACGCCGCGCCGACTCCCTTGCAGCAGGGTCGCTCAGGGGTTCGGAAAGCTGACGGTCAGCGGGTTGTACACGAGCCCCGCGAGCCACTCGTGGCCGACGACGCGGAAGTGGTGCTTTCTGCCGTGCGGGTTGTCGACCGTCTTGCACTCGCGCCAGCGCTGCGCCCACTTGTAGGCGCCCGTCCACTGCATGTACTCGCCGGAGCCGAGCCAGTAGTCGGCGGTCGTGTGCCAGTTGCCGCCGCTCTTGAAGCGGTACCGCACCCGCTGCGGCCCGTCGACGGTGTCGAAGCGGCAGGACATGTGGTCGGCCTTTCGCTTCACCCACGGCGTCGAGTGCTGGTTCGGCCAGCAGTAGGTGAACTTGCCCGAGCCGGAGTGGGCCGAGTTCGTGATGTCGCAGAGGTCGCTCGCTGCCATCGGCGCTGCACCGGCCGTCAGGGTCGAGCCCGACGCTGCCCCCGCGGTCTCGCCCTCGTCCGACGCGTCGACCCGGAACCTGCCGCTGTCGACGCGCCCCGCGGCCTCCTTCAACGCCTCCGGTGCCTGCGCCTTCGCGAGCCTCTCGTAGAGCGCGACGGGATCGCTTCCCGCGATGCGCTGCGCTTGCTCGAGCTCGTCGTCGGGGGCGCCGACGGTTCCGATGATCCCCACCCCGAGCTCGTCGTCCGGGCCGCTCACGAAGGTCACGAGCGTGTTCGAGGACGTGCGGATGGACGCGACGGTCGTGCCCTCGACCCTCCGACTCGCGGCGGTGAGCGCAGAGGCGCTCTCCTCGACGGTCTCGCCGTCGACTTCCTCGACATCGAGCGCGCGAGCGTCGCCGCATCCCACCCCACCGAGCGCTGCAGCCGACACGGCGAACACCGAAACGAACAGCTTCCGTTGCATGGAGCCTCCTCGAGCTTGTGATCGGAACGCGCCCTCGTGCCCGGACCTCCGGGACGACGGCATGGCGTTCGAACGAGCCCAGTTAGTGCGCCCGCAGGCGTCTCCCGACAACGTCACCGAACGGGTGACGCCGCGCATCGCGGGGCTGGGCTCAGCACCTGACGACGCCGGCGAGCTCGTGCCGCGTCCACTCCGCGGCGCTGCCCTTGTCCAGCTGGAACGAGAGGCGCGCAGTCCCTCGGCATCTCGATGCTGGCCGCGGCTGCGTCTTCGTCATCCTGCGGTTCTCACAAGTGTCGGTGCGTCACCCGTCCGCGCGATGGCCCGAGGTCCCAGTTCGGGATGGTCCACGGGGGTTCGGCCGCGCAGGGGCTTCGACTGCTACACGACCTCAGCTCCGCGGGTGGCGCTTCCGAAGCGCGTCGAGCACCTCGTCGACGAGGTCGTCGCTGTCGAGAACGTGCGTTTACAGATCATCTACATGTATCGATCACACGACCCGGACCGTGTCGATCGAAAATCGCACAGTCGGCCCTCCTCCGAGGACCTGGATCAGTGCAAAAGGGGGCCCAACGAGCCCCTTTGCGCACCGCGATGTAGCTAGTTGCACCCCGCCACGCCCCCGATCCACGCGTCGATGAGGTTCGTGCCGGCGACGTCTCTCGTAGATCGCCCGAGCGGCGGCATGCGCCTCGCGTCGAGCGTGTGCATCCGGAGCGAGAGCACGGAGCCGGTCGGGACGCCCGGCCGGAGCAGCCGGTTCGCGGCGTTGCCGAAGTCGTCGACGATCGGCGTCACGTTGCACGTGTTCGTCGCGGCGAAGGCGGTGCCGAAGCGGAGGTCCATCGTCGACCGACCCGCGCCGCCGTTCGGTTGGTGGCACGACGCGCAGTTCGCGTGAAGGTACGCGCGCGCCTTCGCCGCGCTCGGCGCGCCCTCGTGGGGCTTCGGGTAGGCCACGAGCGCGGCGGGGTCTCCGACCGGCGCCGTGAACATCCCGATGTACTGGAGCGTCCGCAGCTGGTTGGCGCTCCGTCCCGGCGCCGGATACGCGAACGTCCCGTTGAGCTGGCCCACCTCGAGGCCGATCGACCGCCCCGCCGCGCTCGTGTGACAGAGCGCGCACTCGCTGCGGCTCGGGAACGACCAGCTCACGCCGCTGACCGCCTTCACCTTGCCGGACGGGAGGAGCGCCGCGTCGGTTCCGGCGTCGTTCCACTCGTACGAGTAGCCGCCCCACTCGCCGTCGGCGTGACGCACGAAGAGGCGCGTCTCGACGCGACGGCCGGCGAGCGAGAACGTCTTGACGAGCACGGTCCCGATCGGGAAATCGAAGTCGCCGCTCGGGGTGACCGTGATCCTCGTGCCGTCCGGGATCGCGAAGAACCGCTCCTTGTCGGCTCCGTCGCTCCAGAGCGCCGCGTTCACGTCGTACGGGACGAGCCCCGGCGCCGGCCGCGTGGGATCGTTCGCCAGGACACAGCCCGTCTGGGAGAGGAGCTGGGGGAAGGTCACGGGCCCACCCGCGCCGCCGGGAACGAGCTTGTGGATCTTCTGGTCGAAGAGCGAGACGGCGTAGATCTCGCCCGCCGCGTCCTCGGCGAACGACGCGTAGCCGTCCTGCGGACCCGCGCCGTTCAGGATGCGCGACGTCCACGCGCCGTTCTCCAGCGAGAGGCCGCGGAGCTCCTTCTGCATGAAATCGCCGTACACGAACGTGCCCTGGAAGCCGCTGATCGCGCTGCCGCGGTACACGTACCCGCCCGTCACGGATCGACCGATGCCGACGTGGAGGTGCTCCATCACGGGATCGACCAGCCCGAGCTGGCTCGGGCACTTGGTGCGATCGTTCCACGCGTGGCCGGGATGGGCCCCTTCACGGCACGGCCAGCCGTAGTTTCCCCCGAGCTCGATGCGGTTCACCTCCTCGTAGGTGTCCTGGCCGACGTCGCCGAGCCAGATGTCGCCGGTGAGCCGGTCCGCCGTCATACGGAAAGGGTTGCGGAGCCCCCGCGCGAAGATCTCGGGTCTGCCACCCACGCCGGTCGCATACGGGTTCGTCGTGGGGATGCCGTACGGTCTCCCTGGCGCCGGCGTGCCCTTCGGGTCGATGCGCAGCACCTTGCCGAAGAAGTTCGTCGGGAACTGCGCCGCCGAGTCGTCGAGCCCGTCACCCGAGCTGATGTAGAGGAAGCCGTCCTTGCCGAACGCGAGGCTGCCGCCGTAGTGCATCTGCGACCAGCGCCCGATGTGCATGAGGCGTGTGTAGCCCGTGAAGGTCGCTCCGTTGTCGGGGCTCGTCAGGTAGCCGATCTCCGTCGCCCACCGGTAGTAGTCGCCGTTGATGTTCGCCGGGTCGTCGCAGAGGGGAACGTTGCCGTCGCACGTCGTGCTGAAGGACACGTAGAGCCGACCGTTCGCCGAGAACTGCGGGTCGAAGGCCATCCCGTGGAAGCCGCTCTCGTCGGCCTGTGTGACCGTCTTGCCGGTGAGCGCGGTGAGCTGCGCGGTGCTCAGCACCTGCCGGAGGTCGCGCGCGCCCGTCGCCGCGAACGATACGATGCGGCCGTCGCGCTGCGCCATGAACCATCGCGAGGCGTCGTTGGGACGCTGCGCCATGAGCATCGGCGACTGCACGCGGACACCGGCCGGTGCCGTGAAGACGTCGTCGAACACCGAAGTCAGCGCGACAGGAGCCGCGCTGCCCGGCCTCGGCGGCGCCGTGCACGTCGTGTTCGCCGGTCGTGCGTCGAGCCCGACGTCCGCGGGTGCGGTGCAGGGCTTCGTGACCGGGCGCGTCTCGACGCGGTAGCCGAACGGGCTCGTCTCGGCGAGCTGGCCGGTCGTGCTCTCGGCCAGCAGCACGACCGGCGTGCCGGTCGGGATCCCCGCGCCGTAGGACGCCGTCCACTTGCCCCACTGGCTCGTCAGGGCGATCGTCGCGCCGCCCACGATCTGCAGACGCACCGCGCGGGCCGTCCCACCCGAGAGCGTGTACTCGATCCACCACTGGTTCGCCGAGTTCTGCTGCCACGTCGGCGACCACCCGCTGCAGGCCGTCCCGGCGTCGGACGAGGTGCCCCCGTCGGAGGCGCCGGCATCCACGCCGGCGTCGGGGGGCTGTGCGCCGGCGTCGGCGGGGGTGCACGGCGTCAGGGCGGGTCGCGTATCGACCATGAAGCGGAACGGCTGAGAGCGCGCGATCTGCCCGGTCGTGCTCTCCGCGTGGAGGACCACGGACGTGCCGCTCGGAATGCCGGCCCCGTAGGAGGCGGTCCACTTGCCCCACTGGCTCGCGAGAGGCACCGTCGCGCCGCCGACGATCTCGAGGCGAGCCGAGCGGACGGAGCCCGAGATCACGTACTCGATCCACCACTGGTTCGTGTTGGCGCCCTGATCCATCGTCGGCGCCCATGCGTTCGCGCAGGACCCCGAGCTGGCGTCAGCCTGGCCTGCATCGGACGCCGTGCACGGGTCCGTCGCCGGCTGCGCCGCCTGAAGCCATGGGAACGCGCGCGACTGCGCGGCGAGCCCGGTGCTCGTCGTGGCGTGAGCGATGACGCTCGTTCCGCGCGGGATCTCGTCGCTCGACAGGCCGGTCCACTTTCCCCACGCGTCGCGCGTGAGCGTGACGTTCGGGCGACCGGTGACCTCGAGGTACGCCGAGGCGACGGTTCCGCCGCCGATCGTCACTTCGACCCACCATTCGTTGGCGCTCGGCCCCACCTGCCACGTCGGGCTCCACTGCGCGAGGCAGAGCGCGTCCTGGGACGACCCGAGCTCCGCGTCCGCGTTCGGGTCGACGTCGTCGGCGGCTCCGCAATGCACGAAGGCAACGGCCGCAGCCATGGTCACGGCGAGGAACGGAACAGCGCGCATCCACGACCCCCCTGCTCCGCGTGGAGCGACTCCGAGCTCGTCGCCCGAGGGTTTCTCCTAGCGTGACGACGTCGCCTCGCAAGGACCTACGACGTGGGTTCGTATGCGTGCGGTGGCACGGTCTTGCGAGCCGCGGAATCGAAACGTGAATCGGTGATCCGTGGTCGGCCCGTGATCCAGGACGAATCTGCACGCGACGGGCGCGAGCCGCGTTCGTCGCTGACGCGCCGAGAGGCGGCCTGTAGGATGACCGCGTGCGGTCGTCGTCACCCGGGCTTCGGGGGTTCTCGTTCGTCGCCCTGCTCGGCCTCTCCGCAGGGCTCCTTCGCTGCATCGGCACGGACGTGCCGGGCGCCCTGGATGTGCCGGCGGACGGAGCCGTCGATCAGGCCGCTCCGCGGGAGGATCCCGTGACGTCGACGGACGCGGCTGTCGAGGCCGCCGTCGCCGACGCCACGGTGGATGCGGCGACGCCCCCGGGCACGATCGACCCCGGCTTCCCGATCAAGGTCTGGCAGTTCCCGAACGGCGGCACGTTCACGCCGCGCGACGTCGCCGTCGACGCGCAGGGGAGGATCCTCGTCGCCGGAGGAGTCACGCAGACCTCGTGCTCGGGGAGCGTCTACGAGGTGTTCGGTCTCGTCCGCGTCGCGGCGGGGGCGCTCGACAACGGCTTCGGTACGAACGGAGGCGTCTGCCACCACGCCGGCAACATCCAGAGCGCCCGCGCCATCGGGCTGGTCCAGGACCGGATCGTCGTCGCGGGGACGCGCGCCGACGAGCTCGACACGGCGCCGGAGCCGAGCGAACGCGGCGCCGGATTTCTGCACATTGCACGCTTCTCGCCGAACGGCACGATCGAGACGGTGACGAGCTTCGTCAACCAGCCGGACACGTTCCAGGCGGGTATGCACTACTCGCCTCGCCGTGTGACGGTGGACGACGACGGCATCCTCGTGTCGGGCGAGGGCTTCGACCCGCTCGGAGCCGCCAACGCGCGCGGCTTCGTGCAGAAGGTGCAGGTCAGCGGCAACGGGTACACGCCTGCGTGGTCCTACGTCGCGAAGGACGTCTTCCGCATCTCCGGTGCGGAGCGCACCGGAGCGGGCGACATCGTGTCCGGGACGTCGCTTCGCGCGACGAGCGACTTCGTCGTCAGGCGGCTCGCCCGAGCGACCGGCGATCTCTCCGCGTCCGGATCGGGCAAGGCCTCCATCGCCGTCGCGACGAACACGCTCGCGCGCGCGGCGGCGGCCTTCGCGACGCCCTCGGGCGGGGTCGTGGTCGTCGGCGGGCGGAACCTCGACGCGGCAGGGAAGGGGACTGGCCTCGTCGCGGTGCGCTTCACCGCCGCGGGGATCCTCGACACCACCTTCGGCAGCGGCGGCGTCGTGACGCTCGACGACGTCACGTGGGAGGAACGGCTCGGAGGCGAGCCCGCCGCGCTCGACACGAAGGGACGCATCGTCGTGCTCGCCGGCCGTGCGGGCGTGCCGACACTCGTGCGCCTGCGGAGCGACGGCGTGCTCGACGCCACCTTCGGGAGCGGAGGTCACGTCGCGCTGCCGGTGCCTGCGCTCGACGCGGGGGTCGTCGGGATCGCGGGCGCGGTCGACGTGGACCCCCGCGACGATGCGCCGGTGGCGATGCTGCCCGCGCCCGGCGGGGGCGTCGTTCTCGTCCGCGTCCTCCCCTGAGATCGCTCCACGCACCTCGGCGAGGTCGAGACTTCTGCCGTTCGAGACCAAGGAGTGGCGATGACGATTCGACGGGCCTTCGTTTCCGTCTTCTCGGACCGTCTCGCGGAGACGCGAGACTTCTACGTCAGTCTGTTCGGCTGGCGCGTCGACTTCGACAGCGACTGGTTCGTTCATCTCCAGGCGCCCGACAACGCATCGGTCGAGCTCGGAATCGTCCGGCGCGACCATGAGATCGTGCCACCTGCGTTCGCCGCTTCGCCGGCTGGCGTGATGATCACCGTCGTCGTTCCCGATGTCGACGACGTTCATCGACTCGTCCTGGAACGAGGCCTCGACGTCATCGAAGCACCTCGAGATCTCTTCTACGGACAGCGTCGGATGTTGCTTCGCGATCCGAACGGGACCCTCGTCGACGTTTCCTCGGAGTGCTCGCCGTCACCTGAGTTCTTGGCTTCCCTCCGCCGCTGACGACCTCGTCGCGCATCGAGCGCGGGCGAAGGGACTGTGACCTCGGGAACGCGGCGGACGTCGCCAATTGCAACGCGCTCTCGATCGGACGGCTGCACCGCGCCTGACGTTATGTCAGACGCGCGCGGCGACAGGTGCTCGGTCCGACGCTTTGACGCGCGCGTGCACGGCGAGGCGCTGCCCGCGGGACAGATGGGCAAATCCGCCAATGGGCACACGTCGTGCTGATGGCGTCGCCGCATGCCGCTCCTCCTCTGTTGCCTCGTCTCGGTCGCCCTCCTCCTCGTCTCCTCCGCGGCGCGCGCCGAAGGCCACATCCGGATCGTCGAGCCGCGCTCGCTCGCACGCCTCGATCGGCTCGGTGCCCCGGTGGAGAAGCGCCCGCCGGACCGGAAGCCGGAGGGAATCAGCCACCACGACTGCATGGACGATCAGCGCGTTCGCTTCTCCATCGAGCTCGCGGACCTCGGCGCAGGCTCCGCGCTGGGCGTGTGGGCGGGGCCTGCTCGCGTCGACTGCGCAGCAAGCGAAGCGCGTTCGGGAGAGGAGCCGACCTGCACCCGGCTCGTGGCTCCGATCCCCGCCCAGCCGAACCTCGTCCTCGACGTTCCGGTCCGCGCGCTCGTGTCGGTCGCTGCGTCGCGGCCGCCGACCGCGGATCGCGACGTCTGCGACGGCGTCGACTTCACGACGGTGGCGGTCCACTTCCTCGCGGCGGACGAGAGCGCAGGCGATGCGGCCGGCGTCGCCCACGCCCGCGCGGCGATCGAGATCGACACCGTGGGGCCGCGACCGCCGCGGGGGCTCCGCACCCGACCGGCGAACGAGCGGATCGAGCTCGGCTGGGAGGGCGTCGACGATCCCGGAGGCCTCTCGGCCGTGCGCGCGTACTGCGACGTCGCCGTGCAGCTGCCGGCGTGGCGACAGCCGCCCGACGGCGGCACGACGCGAGTATGCCGCTCCGACGGCGGCGCGGTGGACGGCGGCGCGGACGACGGGGGCGCGGACCGGCCCGAGGATCTCTGCGCCGACGTCCCGAACGACCCCGGCGCGGAGATCCCCGCGGTCGAGTGTGCGAGCACGGCCCTCGAGAGCGTCGGCGGCGGCGAGATCCTACCCAGCGCCGATCTCGACGCGCGCTTCGCATGCGGGGAGACCGTCTCCGACTTCGAGGCCGGCATGCGGCTCGAGACTCTCGGCGGAGCGCCGCTCGACAACGGGCGTGCGTACGCGGCGGCCGTCGCTGCGACCGACCGGTTCGGAAACGTCGGCCCGCTGTCGGCCGTCGCGTGCGAGGTGCCCGAGCCGACGAACGAGTTCTGGGAGGGCTACCAGGACGCGGGCGGCGGCGGTGGCGGCGGCTACTGCTCGACCTCGGCGCCGGGGCTCTGGCGGCACGCGTCGCTCTCCTCTCTGCTGGTGATCGGCCTCGGCCTCCTGGTCCGCCGCCGATGGAGCGCGCGATGAGGCGCAGACACGCTCGCGCCCCAAGGCGCGCGTGGCTCGCGGTGGCGCTCGCCGCCGTCGCGCTCCTCACGCCCGCCCTTTCCCAAGGCGAGGAGCTCGGGAGGGCTCGGCCCACACAGCTCGATCGTTCGAGGAAGAGCGTGGCGATCGAGCTTCGCGGCGGGCCCTATCGACCGGCGATCGACGACGAGCCCGGCCTCGGTCGACGCCCCTACGGAGACGCGTTCGGGGATCGGCCGCGCCTCTTCCTCGGGGCGGAGGTCGATTGGCAGGCGCTGCGGATTCCCCACGTGGGCACCCTCGGCCCCGGCCTCGGCGCCGGCAGGGTCTCCATGAGCGGGCGCGTGCGCACGCGCACGGGGCGTCCCGCCGGCGAAGAGTTCACCCTCGAGATCCATCCCATCTACGTCGCGGCCGTCTTGCGCGCGGACGCCCTCTGGCAAGAGCGGCACATCCCGCTCGTGCCCTACGCCAAGCTCGGCCTCGGCATGGCGCGCTGGCGGGTGTCGGACGAGGCGGGCACCCGCGTCGAACGCGGGGTTTCAGCGAAGGGAACGACATTCGGAACCCACTTCGCGGTGGGGCTCGCGTTCGCCGTCGACGCCCTCGACGAGGGCGCGTCACGGAATCTCCACCAGGCGATCGGCCTCGTTGGAACCTACGTCTTCGCCGAGCACTACTGGCTGAACCTGAACGGCCTCGGCCAGGAGCGCGCGCTCCGGCCGGGCACGAGCAGCTGGGCGTTCGGCGTCGCGTTCGAGCTCTGACGTCCTCTCATCGAGGTAGTCGAAGCCGCCCGGCTCGAGCGTGGCGTAGATGGCGCCGACCTGGCCCTTCGCGTTCGCGACGTGCCGGCAGTGCGTGGTCTTGTCTGCACCGCCGCGCGGCGGAAGGATCCCACGCAGGCGACGTACGAAGGGGGGATGCGCTCCGCCGGCCTCCTCCTCCTCCGCGCGGTCGCCGCGTGCGCGCTCCTCGCCCCTCGAGACGCGCGCGCCGCGACGGAGTTGGTCGCGCACGTCGCTCCGTCTCTCCCGCGCGAGGTAGTCGCGGTCGCGGCGCAAGACGACGGCACCACGCTCGTGCTCGGACGCGGCGGGCGCGTGGCGCACCTCCGGCCGGACGGCACGATCGCGTCCCATGCGTTCGCCGACGTGGGCGACGGCGAAACGCTCGCGAGCGGCGGCGGTACGGCGTGGGTCGCGACGACTCGAGGTGCGCTCCGCTGCCAGCGCCGTGGAGGTGACGTGCTCGACGTTCCTCTCCGCGGAGCGGGCGCGGCCGAGCTCGTGGCGCTCGAGGACGGACGAGCGGCGACGATGCGCGGGCGTCGCCTCGTCGTCGTGACGTGTGACGGAACCGAGCCCGTGACGCTCGTGACGCTGGCCGAGAGCCTCGAGGTGCGACGGCTCGCGCTGGGCGCGGGGGCCGCGGGTGCCGCCTCGCTGCTCGTGCTCGGACGAACCGAAGGCTCGGCGTCGTCCGTACCGGAGGACGTACTCGCCCTCGTTCGCGCCGACGCGACCGGGCTCCGAGTGCTCGGTCGCGGTCCGCGGCTGTGCGAGCTCGTCTCCGGAGCTGCAGTCTCTTGCGTGAGCATTCCGATCGTCGACACGCGCTGGACGCGCGCGAGCATCGACGCGCGCGAGCTCGCCGTGCTCCCGGACGGCGCCGGCGGGACCTGGGTGGTCGCCGCGCGGGATCATCCACGCGGCATCCGCCTCGGCGCCGACGGCGCGCTCGGCGCGACGCCCGGAGAGATCGACGAGGCGGCGGTGCACGATACGGCCGATGTCCGAATCCCGGCCGTCGCGTGGGACCCAGTCGTCGGGCGAGCGGCGTTCGTGACGCCCGGGCGCGACGACCCCTACACCTCCGTCGTGCGCTGGGTCTCGGCGTCCGGCGAGGTCCGGCGCGAGCGGGTGCCGACCGCGCGCGGCGCCTCTCGCCTGAGCCACGGCCGGACGGTCGTTGCGGCCTCACGCTCGCACCTCGCGATCGCTCGCAGCGGCACGCTCTTCACGCGCACGCGCGAAGGCGTCTGGGCAGCGTTCGCGGGGCCGGAAGCCGTCCGCGAGGATGGTGAGGCGCGCGAAGCCGAGAGCGCCACCCACGGTGAGCAGCTGCTCGTCGGCGGCTTGTTCCTCGGTGGGCTCGCCGCGCAGGTCGGCCTCACCGCGGCAATCCATCGGCAGTCGTTCGGCACGGTCGCTGCCGTCTCCGGAGCGACGTTCGCGGCCGCGGGGCTCGCCGCGCTTCCGTTCCACGTCGTCGACCTCCTCGCGCGGCCGTTCGCGAAAGGACCACCTCCATGGTTTCCGCTCGAGCTCACCGTCGTCTCCCTCGCCGCGGCCGGGGCGTACGCGGGCTCGGGCGCCGCTGCCGAGCTCACGCCGCGTCCGACCTTCCTCGGCGCGCTGGGCGGCGCGGCGATCACGAGCGTCGTTCTCGGCGGCTTCTCGATGCTCACGAAGAAGCGCATCTCGCTTCCCTTGGTCGCGTCGGCTCTCTGCGCCGGTGCGGCGGGCGGCGAGTTCGCGTTCCGGTGACGCCCGGACAGGTGCTCGCTGCGCCGCGCGGGACAGTCGTCGTCGATGCACCCGGCTGGCCGAGGCCAGGGCGGAATCGGCCCAGGCCGGTGTCGTCGCCGGGGAAAGCCTCGGAGCTGCACGGGCGCGCTCATGGCCCCGGTTGTGCTCGTGGCTGCCTCGGATGCTACCTTTCTCGCCGATGGTTCACGCTGCACGGGTCAGTTACGACGTGCCTCGGAGCCTGCCGGGCTGGGAGCTCTCCGAGGAGACGATGCCCGAGTCCGCGAAGCACGACGAGATCGTCGCGTTGCTGAAGGCGATCTTGCTCTGGTGGGCGCGCGGTCGACAGAGTGTGCAAATTGCACGCAATATGGCGATCCGCTGGGATGAGGCCGCGCCGTCGGTCGGCGTGGATCCGGACGTATGCGTGCTCTCGCCTGCGCCGCCGTGGAAGAGGTTGGCGAACGGGTCCGAGGATCTGACGAGCGTGCGGACATGGCTTCCGGGGCACACCGCGCCTCGCTTGGCGGTCGAGGTGGTGAGCGAGACGAACGCGTCGAAGGACTACGCGATCGCGCCCGACAAGTACGCGGCGAGCGGGACGGAGGAGCTCTGGGTCTTCGATCCGCACCTCTCCGGGCCGCGGACGCAGGGCGGTCCGTTCCTCCTCCAGCTGTGGCGACGTCGGGACGGCCAGCTCGTGCGCGAGCACGCGGGGGACGGCCCGTTCTACTCGCCGGTCCTCGAGGCCTTCGCGGTGCCCACCGACGACGGCACGATGCTCCGCGTCGCCGCCAGGGCCGACGGAACCGGCCTGTGGCTCACGGGCGAGGAGGCGGAGCGCGCTGCGAAGGAGGCGGAGCGCGCCGCGAAGGAGGCGGAGCGCGCCGCGAAGGAGGCGGAGCGCGCCGCGAAGGAGTCCGAGCGCGCCGCGAAGGAGGCCGCCGAGAAGCGCGTTCGCGAGCTCGAGGCACTCGTCGCGGGCGCGCGCGCGCGCGGCCACTGAGGCCGGCGCGCTCCGCGCCTCCGGCGGCCCTCTCCACGCGCTCGCCATGCTCGGGAGCTCGCTCGCTCTGACGTGATGGCAGGAGCTCTGGGGATCCGCGGGCGCCGGCGCCACGTTGGCAAACGCCCGCGCGCTCGGAATCGACCGCCGAGCTCCCGCGCTCCTTCGCCACGAAAGGAGCTGCTTCGTGAGAACCCTCGCTCTCGCTTCCGTCGTCGCATCGGCTTTGCTCGCTTCCCGTGGGGCCCTCGCCCAGGAGGCCCAGGCGCCTCCGCCCCCGCCGCCGTCTGCCCACGAGCTCCGCATGCGCGAGCTCCATGAGAAGCGCGACGAGGCGGAGATGGAGGCGAGCGTCGAACGCGCGATGCGCGAACGGGACATGCAGCGCGCCGGCGTCGAGCGCAGCGGCACGCCGCGGGTCTTCGAGAAGGGCCGCGTGCTCTTGCCGAACATCGCCGGCCTCCGTCAGGGCGGTCTCGTGGTGTCCGTACCCGGGTTCTACGGGAGCTTCTTCGCGACCGGCCCGCTCACGTTCTCGTACGGGAGCTCCAGCGGCTATGAGTCGACCTTCTTCGGGCTGACCCCGGAGATCGACGTCCTCGTCACCGACCACCTGACGCTCGGCGGCGGCGCCGGCTTCCTGCGGGCGACGTCGCGCAGCGAGCCCGGCCCCTCGGTAGGGACGTCACGCGTGCGCTCCGTCGGGACCTACGCCCAGCCGCGGGTCGGATGGGTGCAGCCGATCGGGCGCGGCGTGAGCGTCTGGCCGCGCCTGGCCCTCCGCGTCGGCGGCACGTGGAGCGAAGCGAACGAAGGCTCGCAGAAGGTGCTCGACCTCGGCGCCGAGGTCGATGCCCCCATCGTCTTCCCCCTCTCGCGGCACGTCTACCTGCAGGCGTCGCCGATCGTGACGTTCACCCACCGCGCGAGCCGAGGCGGAGCCGACCTGGAGGGAAATGCGTTCTCCTTCGGGTCCTACCTGCGCCTCGGGCTGGCCCTCTAGCGGGGCTCGGTGAGGCGACGCACGGGGGAGGTGGCGCGAAACGCCGCCCGTGCTAGGAGACGCGCGCGCATGCGGACCGCCTCGCCTCGCACGTTTCCGACACCTTCCGTCGCCCTGCTCACGCTCGCGACCGTGCTCGCCGGATGCGGAGCCGCCGCGCCGCCCGCGACCGTCAGCACGTCCTCGGCCTCGGTCGTGAGCGGCGACGCGAGCGACGCCTGCGACGGCGCGCGCGGCGACGGCTGCGCGAAGCTCGGAGACGAGTATCTCGAGGGGCGCCGCGGCCCGCGCGACGTCGCGAAGGCGATGGAGCTCTACAAGCTCGCGTGCGACACGAGCGGCCCGCGCGGCTGCACGCGCCTCGGCCACGAGTACGCGATCGGCCGCAACGTCGAGCGCAACGACACCGAGGCGCTCGCCTCCTTCCGCCTCGCCTGCAAGCGCGGGGACGCCGCGGGCTGCGGCGGCCTCGGCTTCATGATCGCCAACGGGCGCGGGGTAGAGCGCGACGTCCCGGCGGGCATGCGCCTCTTCGAGCGCGCGTGCGAGGGCGGCGACTTCGACAGCTGCTTCAACGTCGCGACGCGCCTCTACGAAGGCAACGGCGTCGAGCGGGACGAGTCGATGGCGCGCGCCTACTTCGAGCGCGCCTGCTCGCGTCGATTCGCGCTCGCCTGCGAGCGCCTCGAGCGGTGCTTCGGCGACCCGTCGTCGCGCGCCGCCGAGTGCACCGGCTCCTGAGCGTCGCTCTGTCGCGCGCGCACGCACGTTCGTGCGAACCCTTTCGTGCTCGAGTGGGCTCCAAGCCCAGGTGCTCCGTCGATACGCCCGGTTGCTGAAGCTTCTCGCGCTCGCGGCCGTGGTCATCGTCCTCGTGCGTCTTCGCGTCACCCACCCCATCGAGGTGCATCGCCACGTCGTCGACCGAGGGGACGTCACACGCGAGGTCTTCGGTCGCGCCACCGTCGAGAGTCGACGCGAGGTGCAGCTCGGCTTCGACCTCGTCGGACGCATCACGGACGTGCTCGTCGACGAAGGCGATCGCGTCGGCCTCGGCCAGATCGTGGCCCGCCTGGCTCCCGAGCAGCTCCGAGCCGACGTCGAAGTCGCGTCGTCCGGTGTGCCCCTCGCCAAGGCGGCGATCGCTCGGCTGGCCGCCGAGGAGCGGCGCGCGACGGCCACCCTCACGTTCGCAGAGGAGGAGGCCGCGCGCCTTCGCTCGCTCGCCGCGTCAGGCAGCGTCAGCGCTCGCGATCTCGATCTCGCCGAGCAGCAGCTCGCGCTCGCGCGTGCCGATCTCGACCGGGTGCACGCAACGCAGACCGAGGCGCAGAAGAGCGTCGCCGTCGCGAGCACGACGACGGCCTCCCGGGCCGCGACGGTCACACGTGCAGCGCTCGTGAGTCCCTTCGAGGGGCTGGTGGTCCGCCGCTTCAAGGATCCGGGGGACACGGTCGTCGTCGGCGCCACCGTCCTCCGGATCGTCGCCGTCGATCGGCTCTGGGCGCGCGCCAGCGTCGACGAGTCGGTGCTCTCGCTCCTCCGCGAGCGCCTGCCGGCGAGCGTCACCCTGCTCGGCGACCCCGGTCCCCCCGTCCGTGGGACGATCGATCGGGTCGGCCGCGAGGTCGATCGTCAGACCCACGAGGTGCTCGTCGACATCCTGCTCCCCGAGGTGCCCGCTCCGGTCGCGCTGGGACGACGCGCCGACGTGTACATCGAGGTCGATCGCCGCAAGGACGTGACGCGGATCCCGCCGCGGTTTCTCTCGCGAGACGGCGCCCGAGCCTTCGTCTACGCGGACCGCGAGGGCAAGATCGCGCGGGTGCCGGTGGAGGTCGGCGTCCTCGGGCGCGACTTCGTCGAGGTGACCTCGGGCCTCGCGGCCGACGACGTCGTGCTCGGACCGCGAGCGCCGGGCCAAGAGCTCGCCGTCGGGCGCCGCTGGGTCGCCGCCCCATGAACCTCGCCTTTCAGGACGTGCGGCACCACCTCGGGCGCTTCGTCGCGACGAGCGCGGTGGTCGGGCTGCTCTTCACGGTCGTCCTCGCCATGGCGGGGATCTACGAGGGCCTCGTCGACGACGCGACGGTGCTCCTCCGCCGAGCAAACGCCGATCTCTGGGTCGTCCAGCGCGGAACGCGGGGCCCGTTCGCGGAGCCCTCCCGCCTCGATCCCTCCCTCGAGCTCCGGGTGGCCGTCGTCCCGGGCGTCGTGTCCGCGAGAGCGTTGACGTCACAGGTCTTGCAGCGCGATCACCGAGGTCGCTCGATCCGATTCGCGCTCGTCGGCCTCGCGTATCCCGACGAGACCGGCGACGAGCTCTCGATCGTCCAAGGCCATGCCCTGACGCAGGCGCGCGGCGAGCTCGTCGCCGACGCGTCGCTCGGCCTCGGCGTCGGGGAGGTCGTGCACCTCGGTCGCGACGACTATCGGGTCGTCGGCCTGACCAGGCAGCTCCTCGCGGCGGGGGGCGATCCCGTCGTCTTCGCGTCGATCGCCGATACGCAGCGCATCCTCGCGGACGAGTCCTCCGACGCGCTCGTCGCGGAGCGTTCGCGGAGGCTCGCACGGCTGCGCGCGACCGATCTCGGGCGGATGCAGCCCGAGCTCGAATCGCTCGTCGTCGATCCACGATGGACGGCGCCGGCGACCGCGGCCGCCCCCATCCACGCCGTCAGAGTGCGCGTCGAACCGGCTCGACACGACGAGGTCCGGAGCGCGCTCGCCGAGTGGAGCGACGTGACCGTGCTGACGCGCGCGGAGGAGGAGGGGCTCGTCCTCCACGGCATGGTCGTGAAGGCGCGCATGCAGCTCGGCGTCTTCGCGGCCATCCTCGTCGTGGCCTCGTCCTTGCTCCTCGCGGCCGTGCTCTACAACCTGACGATGGAGAAGGCCCACGACATCGCCGTCCTCAAGCTCCTCGGGGCGCGCGCGCCGCGCATCGTCTCGCTCGTCCTGCAGCAGGCCTGGGCGATCGCGATCCTCGGCTATGTCATCGCGCTCGCGATCGGGGCCCAGGCGTTCCCACATTTCCCGCGCCGCGTCGTCCTGACCGAGGCGAGCGTGGTCGGCCTCGGGGTTCTCCTCTTCCTCGTGAGCACGCTGGCGAGCGCGGCGGGGGTCGTCTACGCGCTTCGCGTGGACCCTGGCCCGGCGCTCGAGAGCTGACCATGGAAGCCCTGCGCGCAGAGCTCGTCGACAAGCGGTACGTTCAAGGCGATACGACGGTGTGGGCCCTTCGCGGCGTGGACCTCGTGCTCCGGAAGGGGGAGATCGTGGCGCTCCTCGGACCGAGCGGCTCGGGAAAGTCGACGCTCGTGAAGGTGCTGGGGCTCGTGACGAAGCCCGACGCGGGGAGCTTGTGGATGAACGGCCGGCGCGTCGTCGACGAGGGCAAGACCGTGGCCGACGTGGGCGACCTGCGGCGCTCGCAGATCGGGTTCGTCTTCCAGAAGCCGAACCTCATCCCGTTCCTCGACGCTCGGCGCAACGTCGAGATCGCGTGCGAGATCGGGGAGCGCTACGCCCCTCGGCCGCGCGCCGAGGAGCTGCTCGCGTACCTGGACATGACGCACCGCGCTCGCGCCTACCCCCACACGCTCAGCGGCGGCGAGCAGCAGCGCGTCGCGATCGCGCGGGCGCTCGCCAATGCGCCGTCCTTGATCCTCGCCGACGAGCCGACGGCTGCGCTCGACCGGCAGCGGGGCCGGACGGTGATGGAGCTCTTGCGCCGCGTGGCGCACGAGCAAGGGACGGCGGTGATGGTCGTCACGCACGACCACCGCGCCCTCGACGTCTTCGACGCGATCTACGAGATGGAGGACGGGCAGCTCCGCGGTCGCGCGGGGACGCCGGCGGAAGCGACGTGATCGCGGACCTGCCCCCCGACGACGCGCCTTCACCAGAACGACGACCTGAGCGCGGAGTACCCGATCACGACGCCGACCCGTATCCCCGGACGGAGATCCGTGTACACGTGAGAGTCCGGGTCCGACGTCCGGAAGCTCCCTGCCGTGTGGAGGAACGGCACGTCGAGCGACACACCCATGAAGAGCGAGTCGCCGCGCGCCCCTCTCCTGCTGGAGGTGCCGACGGGAGGCAAGCCGATGGCGAGGGTGCTGGAGGACGCGAGCTCGAGCTGCGAGGCGACGAGGAGCGGGCCACGCGGCGTCGTCACGGCGAGGACACACTCGATGCAGTCCTGCGCGAGGCGGAACGTGCGCCCGTACGCCGCCGTGCCCGACACGCCCGTCGAGGCGAAGACGAACCAGCCTCCGGAGCGGTAGCCGGCCTCCACCGCCGTGCGCTGCGTGACCCCCTCGGCGTAGAGCCAGGACAGCCCGGCCGAGACGCCGACGCTCCCTTCGCCCGCCGCGTCGCTCCTCCCGCACCGGAGCGCACCGCCGCTCCGCGCCAAGGACAGCTGCCCTTCGACCGCGCACGCTTCGCTCGCGCTGGCCGCGAGTCCGACGGAGGGCATCTGGAGGAGCAGCGCCTCGACCCGCGGTGTCCAGGTCGCGTCGACTCGCTGGCCATCCTTGACGTACGACGAACGGAGAGGAGGCAGCGTCGCTCCGATGGCGACCGTCGCGAGGTCGGGAGACACCTTCGCCGACGACACCGGCGGGAGCGGAGGTGTCGACGCGCAGCCGGTCGCGAGAGCCCCCGCGAGCAGGCTCGCGAGCGAGAGCGCCACGGCTCTGCGCCTTCGGCAGCCGCCGATCAGCATCGCCGGCTCAGCGCGTGCGGGGCGGCTTCGCGCGCGGTGGGCGTCCGTCGCCACGCGTGGGTGGACGCACCTTCGCGTGCGGCGTCGCCAGCGGCGTCGTTTGCGGCGTCGGCGTCGCCGAGGCTCCCGTGCGCGCGAGGGCGCGCGCGACGTAGACGTGGTGGATGCGCGCGCCGCGTCCGTGGCGCTCCATGCGGAAGTCGAAGCCGCCTGCGCGGAGAGAGCCCTCGAAGCCGAGCGAGCGGCCCTCGCACCAGACGGCGAGCGCGCCGCCTACCTTCAGGCACGCATGCGCGCGGCGCATCGCGCTGACCGAGTAGAGGGGGTCCACCGGCGACACCTGGGCCTGCGGCCCTTCGTACATGTCGAGCACGATCGCGTCGAACGGGCGCGCGGGGGGCTCTCTGGCAAGATCCGCGAGGAGCACGGCGACGTCGACGACCTTCACGGTCACGCGGGGATCGCGCGCCGCGTCGCCGATGAGCGGCGCGAGGTGGGTCGTACACCAGTCGACGACGACGGGGTTGAGCTCGGCGACGGTGACCCGGGCGTCCTCGCCGAGCTCGTCGAGCGCCGCGCGGAGCGTGAAGCCCATGCCGAGGCCGCTCACGAGGACGCGGGCCCCCTTCTTCGCGCGGAGCGGGGTGCATGCGAGCTTCGCGAGGGCGTCCTCCGATCGATGCGCTGCGCTCGTCATGAGCACGCGCCCGCCGATCGTGATGAGGAAATCCTTCTCGCCGCGACGGCGGAGCTCGAGAACGCCGTCCGGGGTCGGCACGGAGGCGAGGGTGGTCCACGGGAGTGCCAAGGGGAATCGAGCCTCGGGCTCCTCGTAGCCGAGTCCGGCCGCCGCCGCACCTCGCTTTCGCGCGGCGGCGTGGAAACCCCATCCTCCACCGACGGGGGACCGAGCCCGCGTGTCGGCGGCCTCGAGACGGCACGCTCCTCGAGGGCATGGTGCCGTGGCGGCCGCCATCTACGCGGCGCGCGCATCGCGGCTCTGGAGCAACCACGTTTTCGTGCGTCGGCCGGACCGATCCGCCTGGTCCGCGAGCTGCAATCGTGGGCCCCATGAGCCTGCCTCGCCATGCTGCCATCCTCCTCGTCACATCGTCTCTCCTGCTCGCGTGCGGAAGCGAGCCCGCGTCCGGCAATCCTGGAGACCCGAAGTCGAGCGTGAGCTCCGGTGAACCTGCGAGCGACGGGGCCGCCCGATCTCGTGACGGTGCGGACGAGGGGGCGACGCCAGCGCCCACGCCGAGCGGACCGGCATGTGCCGACATCGGGTGGTGCAGCCGTTACGTCGCGCGGGGCGAGAAGCCTACGGTCGCGCCGGCCTTCGCCGGCGGGAACATCGCGGCGGGCACCTACCGCCTCGAGGAAGGGAAGCGCGAGGCGCTCGCGCTCGTCTTCGGCGATGGCGTCGTCGTGAGCGTGAGCGGAGACGGCACGAACATGCGTGGCACGTTCACGACCGCGGGCAACAGGATCTCCGTGACGTGGACGACGAACTGCAGCGCGGAAGGCGAGTCGCCGCGCACCGACGGTTTGAAGGACGAGTACACGTACCACGCGACGCCCTCGGAGCTGCACCTGGCCTGGCTGCAGCCAGACGGCTCCGTCGGATCGCTGCATCAGCGCTTCGAGCGTCGCGCGCCGGCTGCCTTGTGCGAGGAGTCCGCGACCTTCACATGCGCGCCGAACACGCTCTGCGGATGCGTCGTCACCGTCGGCAAGGCGCTCCCGACGTGCGAGTGATACGCGGGACGGCCGCGGATCACGGCGCCGGGTGGCGGGTCGCGCACGCCGCGTCCGTGGCGGACGAGGGCGCCCACCCTCCGTCCGCGCAGCGGAACCAGAGGCCGTCGGGGCGCTGGACGCACGCGTTCGGATCGACGGTCCGGCCGAGCACGGAGCTCGCGCACGTGCCGCTCCTCGGCGGCGCGGCCGTGCCCGAGAGCGGGCTCTGGCTGTTCGGCGCGAAGAGCAGCGTGCCCGTCGCGTAGGTCACGCCCTGCGGGAACGTCTCGGCGATCACCTCGTTGAACGGTCGGACCTCGAAGTTCGTCGCGTCCCAGGGCTGACGGAGGCTGTGGGACTCGAGGACGAACGGCTCGCCGCGCGTGCGCGCCGCGAGCCAGGCGACGCCCGCTCGGCCCGGAGGCGCGAGATCGGCCGGCACCGAGGCCGCCGGGACCACGAGCGGCACGTGGTACGCGCCGCGGAAGGTGCCGAACGCGAGGAACTGCGAGCGCCCGATCGCGAGGAGCATGTCCTGGTCGGCGCGCGTCGCCGAGCCGGGGGTCGGCAGGAAGTTCTTCATCCGCGTCGTCGTCGAGACCGGCGTGCCGTAGTAGCTGCCGCGCGCCGCGGCGCGGAGGAACGTGGTGTGAACCGCGACCTCCTCCGGGCTCCCGGGGAGCTTGCCCTCGTCGCTCACGAAGGGGAGCGTCGGTGACGGCCACCCGTTCTTGATGAGCGCCTGCTGGACGTGCAGGCCGTCGCTGTCCCACGCGCGGCCGCACTTCTCGATCGCGCGCCACTCGTCTCCGCGGTCGAGGTCGGCGTACGCCGCGGCGAGGATCGCGTACACGCGCCCGATGCAGCTCGTGCCGGCGAGCTCGTCGACGATCCTCGCGGCGTCGTGACCGGGACGGACCTTGGGGCGGACGATGTCGATCGCGCGGCGCTTGTCCCCGCTCGCGATCGCCTTCATCACGTCGGTTCGCACGCCGGCGTACGCCCCGACACCGCGCGACGCGATGAGCGCGTCGTTCTGGCGCTTGAGATCCGCGAAGCGTCGCACGACGATCTCGAGGAGGCGCGTCGACTCCTCCGTGCTCCACGGCCGCGGCGCGGGGATCGCGTCGCAGATGGCGTTCTTCTCGGCGCTCGTCAGGGGCGCTTCGGCCTCGTGGGCGTCCTCGTCGCCGTACGCGTCCTCCGTGGACGCCGTGCAGGCCGCGGCCGCAACGCCGGTGAGGAGGAGCACAGAAGCGGAACCCCGTCGCCAGTGACCCATGTAGGATGACGCCTACATGTTCCGTACCGCGCCGCTCACCGCGTAAACGCGCGATGCGAGGCGCGCGGTGGGGGCGGGGTGGATCGCCGCGGGCCCGGGTCCGGGTGAGGTCGACGCGCCGCGACCGCGTTTCGGGTGCCGGCGCTGCCGTGGCGAGGCGCCGGCTCAGCCCTTGCCGGTCGTCGCGCGCCAGGTCGGGCGCTCGCGGACGCGGTTCCACCAGCCCATCACGTGCGGGTACGCCGCGAGGATCTCCTTCGCCGGCGTCCCCATGAGGTACTCCGTGCATGGCATGAAGCAGATGTCGGCGAGGGAGAACTCCGCGCCCGCGAGGTACGTCGTCTCCTTCAGCTGCGTCTCCATCACGCCGAGCGTCACCTCGAGCGCGGCACGCGCGGCGTCGAGGACGGCGGCTTCCTGCGGTCGCTGGAAGACGTGCTGGTAGATGAACTTCATCGCGTGTCCGTTGTATTCGGACGTCTCGACGCTGATCCACTGCTCCATCTTCGCCTTGGCGCGCGCGTCGCTCGGCACGAGGCTCCCACCGGCCTTGTCGGCGAGGTAGCGGGCGATCGCGCGCGACTCGAACATGGCGAAGCCGTCGTCGTCGATCGCGGGCATGCGGCCGAACGGCTGACGCGCGAGGTGCGCGGGGGCCTTGTGGTCGCCCTTCATGAAATCGACGAGCGCGAGCTCGTACGGCACCTTCGTCTCGGCGGCGGTCATCATGACCTTGCGCGTGCAGATGCTGGCGGGGTGACCATAGATCTTGAGCATGGCTCTCTCCTTCGTTCCGGAACGAGCCGAACCCTAAGGCCGATGCGCGCGCGTCGCTACCATCGGAGGCGAGGCTTCTCTTCCGGGCGTCCGCTCTCGTCTTCGGCCGGTCGCGCGGGCTCGAGGAGCGCGACGGTTCACTCCGAGTGCACATCCCCCGACCACTCGGTGAAGAGCGACCGACGAGCGCCGCGGGGTGGGCAGCGCACCGCTCCGAGCTCGCGAATCTCGCGGCCCGAGGCGCTGGTCCGGCCCGTGCAACCGCTCCCCTCACGGTCGACGCGGGTAGCGCCGGTCCAAACCAGGAGACGCGAGATGAACAAGGGTCTGAACGAGGTCGTCGCGGTGACGGAGCTCTCCGACGAGCAGCTCGAGACGGTGACGGGCGGGGAGGTCGGCGCCGTCGCGACGGCGCTCCGGAGCCACTACCGGGAGGTCATGAACATCGCCGATGCCGACGGCTTCCACGGCGCGAGCGGCGCGAACTGGATGTACAACGGCTGACGGAGCCCGCGGACGAACGGAACGTGGGGTGGTCCCGGCGACGGGGCCACCCCGCGATCCATTTAACGCCTCGAGAGCGCCGAGGCCGCGCGCTCGTCAGGCGACCTCGATCACCGCCGCGCCGCGCCGATCTTCCCACGCCACGACGCGGGCGCCGCCCACCTCGCGCGCCGACGCGTCGTGGGCCACGGCGATCACGGTGCGTCCGCGGAAGAGGCCTGCGCCGCCGAGCCGCGCGCGCATCGAGAGATCCATGTGCGCGAGAGCCTCGTCGAGGAGCACGATCGGCGTGGCGGATGCGACCGCCGCGGTGAGGAGCACGAGCTGGCGCTGGCCGCTCGACAGGCTCGCGCCGGCCCCGGTCACCACGGTCTCCATGCCCATACCCCACGACGCCGCCAGATCGGCCAGCCCCGTGGCCCTCGCGGCCGCGAGCACGCGCCGCTTGTCCCTGTTCCGCGAGAGGATCTGGAGGTTGTCCATGAGTGAACCCGGGAAGAGCGCCGCCTGCTGCGGGATGTACGTGACCAGGCCGCGCGCCTTGGTCGCTTCCATGCCGAACACGAGCGCGTCTCCGCGCGCGGGCGCGAGGAGCCCGGAGAGGATGCGGAGCAGAGTGCTCTTGCCGGCGCCGGACGGCCAGGAGAGCAGCACGGTCTCACCGGCGCGGACGACGAGATCCCGGCCTGACAGAACCCACGGCGCCGCGTCGTCGTAGCGGAACCAGACGTCCCGCAGCACGAGCGCGGGCGCACGCGAGTCGGTGGGACGGGGAGCGCCCGGCCGTTCGGCCTCCGCCACCAGGACCTCGTCGGCGCGCTCCACGTCGCTTCGCAGCTTCGCGAGCGCGGTCGGCACCTGGGCCAGGGTCTGCGCGCTCGCCATGAAGCTCGCGCTCGCCTGCACGGCCGCCATCATGTCCGCGACGCCGGCGGAGCCCGCGAGGCACCGGCGCGCCGCGAGCAGGAGGACCCCGCCGAAGACGAAGGAGCAGAGGGAGGCGAGCAGGGTCGTCGCCGTCGAGGTCTGGAGCCGCACCGCGAGCGCCGCCCCTTGCTCGGACAGCGCGCGATCGAGCCAGCGCGCCACCATGCGGCCCTCGATGCCCTCGGCCTTCACCGTCTCGATGCTCGAGAGCGTCTCGTAGAGGCCCTGCTGGGTCGCGCGCGAGCGCGCGAGGAGCGTCCGGCGCAGCGCGAGCCCCCGGCTCCCCGAGAAGGCGCCGGCGATCACGACGACGAGGCCCCCGAGCGCCGCCAGCGCGCCGCTCGCCGGATCGATGCTGACGGTGTAAGCGAGGTAGCCGACGCCGAGCACGGCATCGAGCGCCTGCGGCGCGATCGTGGGGAGCGCCTCGGCGGCGTTCGCCGCGGAGCCCGCCGCCTGCTGCACCGCGCCGACGTCGAGCGCGCGCAGGCGGGCGAACGGAAGACGCAGCATGTGCGAGACGACCTCGAGCGAGGCTCTCGCGGACAGCTTCGTCGCGAGGTAGCGAAGCGCGCGTCGCCGCAGGAACCCGACGCCCGCGAGCTGGAGGCCCGTGAGCACCGTGCCCGCGACGAGGACGTGGAGCGTGCTGGTCGCGCGGTCGGGCAACGCCGAACCGAGCGCGGCCCGCGTCACCATCGACGAGGTGAGGCCGAGCGCGAGGACGACGACCGCGAGCAGCGTCGCGAGGGCGACCGCGCGGGTGGCGTGAGCCTCGGCGCGCCAGAGGAGCGAGAGCCGACCGAGGAGCCGCGTGCCGGGCGGCGCGGGAGGCCCGACGACGAGCGTCGCGAGGGGCCTCGTCGCGTCGCGTGGACCGATTCGCAGCGTCGTGCCGTCGGCCTTCTCGACGACGACCCCGCCTGGACCCTGCGCGACGACGAGCGCCACCGCGCCGTCGTCGAACCCCACGAGCGCACCCACCTCGACGAACCGGAGATCTCCCGGGTCGAGCCGCGTGACCCTCGCCTCGAGGCCCTGCTGCTCCGCACACCGCGCGAAGGACGTGAGCGAGAGGTCGCCTCCGCAGGCGTCGGCGAGGGCCCAGGGATGGGCGCGGACACCGTGCGCGGCGAGCACCTTCTGGAGGGGGATCAGCGCGTCGACGCGGGCAGGGCGAACGGTGCTCACACCTTAAAGGGCCGAAGCCCGCTCTCTCCGAAGAGAGGCGGGATCGGTCGAGCACGAAGCGCCGCGTCAGCGCCGCGGGCGCGCGAAGGGCCCCTCGAAGGGGTTGCCGTCTCCGGGCATGTCCGGGGGCAGATCGAGGACAGGCCCGCCGCCGGTGACGGCCGCGAGCTCGGCATCCGCGAGCTCCGTCGTCTCGTTCGTCTCGTCGTTCGTCGCAGACATCTGGGGCTGAATCATCATCGGATCCTTTCCTGGGGGGCGTTGCCGCCGTCGTTCGAAGACTTCCATTGCAGCCCGTAGGCCAGGCCGTAAGTGAAGGAAACCAAGTGACTCGTGAGCGGAGCGGACGCGCTGGACGGTCGCTCTGCACTTCGTGCGCACCGTGCGCGGCCGAGGTGCGCTCGGGGGCGGCTCAGGGCAACGCCTGGTTCATCATCACCTCCTGCCGCAGCATCTCCTGCGTGAAGAGATCGAGCGGATTGAAGGGGAGCGAGATGTAGTCCCCGAGCGTCCCGGACGAGTCCTTCGCGAAGAAGATCACGTTGGCGCCCATCAGCTGACAGCCGTACGTGCACGTTCCCATCGCCGTGATGTTCACCGTCGCACCGGTGGAGCTCGCCTTCACGGTCGTCGCGCCGTCGGCGTAGTTGGTGATGAACGTGCCGTCCGGCCAACCGAGCGTCACGAAGTCGTGGCCACGGTAGACGGTCACGCGGAGGCCTTCCTCGGTCTCGTAGCTCAGCGATCCCCCGCTCCCGTACTGGAAGGTGGTCGTCTTGATGACCTGGCCGATCTCTCGGCTCGTCGTGTAGGCCTCGACCACCACGCGCTCGATCTGACCGACGAGCTCCCACTCCCCGACGGACTGTGCGGTGTTCCAGGCGTCCCAGGCGGCCGTGACCGCGCGTCCGGCCCACTCGTACGAGATGCGGCGCTCGATCTCGAGCTGCTCGAAGCTCCCGCCGCTGAAGCGGGCTTGGAGCGCGGCGTTCCAGTTCTGCCGGGCGGCCTGGTTCCAGCGAATGGCCTCGTTCATCGAGTTGCGCGCGTTCTGGACGATGTGGGGGCGCAAGCTCGGTTGCGCCTCGACCCGCGGGCTGCTCGTCGTGATCGCGGCGATCGCGAGGGCAGCGAGGAATCCTAGGATGGTCCGCTTCATGGGGTGACTCCGCTTCTGTGGTGGTGGTTACGTGCCGCCGGGACGACCCGACCCTTGTCGAGGACGAGGACGCGGTCCGCGAGGGCGACGGCCGAGGGCCGGTGCGCCACGATGACCATCGTCGCCGGGACCTCGGCGAGCGCCGTCTGGATGCGCTCCTCGAGCCCGGCGTCGAGCGCGCTCGAGGCCTCGTCGAGCAGCAGCATCGACGGCCGCCGCGCCAGCGCGCGCGCGAGGAGGAGGCGCTGGCGCTGCCCGCCGGAGAGGCGCGTCGCGCCCGTGCCGAGGCACGTGAGCGCGCCGCGTGGGAGCCCCTCGACGACGTCCTCGGCGCACGCCGCAGAGAGGGCGTCGCGCACGTCGTCGAGGGTGGCTTCGGGCGAGCCCAGCGCGACGTTGTCGAAGACGGACTCCTCGAAGAACGAGCCTCCCGCGAGCACCGCGCCGATCGACGAGCGGAGGGCTCCGAGGTCGAAGTCGGCGAGGTCGCGCCCGTCGATCAGGATCCTCCCCATCGAGGGCTTCACGAACCCGAGGAGGAGCTTCAGGATCGTGCTCTTGCCAACCCCCGAGGCGCCGACGAACGCGACGCGCTCGCCGGGGGCGATGTGGAACGAGACGTCGTCGAGCAGCATGGGCCCCTTCGTTCCGTAGCGGAACGAGACGTTCTCGAACGTGATCGCCCCGAAGACGCGCTCCGGCGCCCACGTGCCCGTCGGCTCGGGCGCGGTCTCGAAGACGTCGTCGACGCGATCGAGGATCGGGCCGAGGTCGGCGAGGTCCTGGAAGGCCTGGACGACGCGCTGGAGCGGCGGACCGAGGAGCGTCTGGAGCGCGAGGAAGCTCGTCAGCGTCCCGAGCGTCATCCGATCGCCGAGGACGGCCTCGCCGCCGACCCCGAGGACGAGCGCGGAGCTCACCGCCCCGAGGATCGCGAGCGCGTGCTGCGAGGGCTCGAGCGCCATGGCGACGTCGACGTTCGCGTTGAGCTGGTGCGCGCGTGCCGCGGCGTACCGCTCGAGGAGCACCCCTTCGGCGCCGAACGCCTTGGACGTCTCGGGATCGGCGAACGCATGCACCAACGCGGCCTGTGCGCGCGCGGACGCGATCTGTCGCGTCGCCGCCGCCGGGCGCCCCCGTCGCCGCGCGAGCACGGTCACCGCCACCGCGAGCAGCTGGAGGAGGACGACCGCGCCGCCGAGCCGGAGATCGTAGAGGACCATGAGCGCCCCGTAGGCTCCGACGAGGACGAGATCGAAGCCTGCGACGAGGACGCGCGAGAAGGTCTCACGCGCCGCGAGCAGGGCAGAGACGCGGTGGAGGAGGTCTCCGACCCCACGCTGGGCGAAGAAGGCGGTCGGCAAGGACACGAGGTGCTTCACCAGCGCGGCCGACAGCCCGACCTCGAGGCGCGCCTCGATGCCGCCGAGGATGCGCTCGCGCCCGATCTGGAGGGCGGCGCGGAGGACGAGGAACAGCGCGAAGGCGACCGCGAGGATCCCGAGCCAGCGCTCCTGTCGCGGCCGGATCACGAAATCGACGACGAAGCCCGACGCCGCAGGGATGAAGAGCCCGAGCGCCTCGAGGAGCAGCGCGCTCGCGGTCGTGACGAGCAACGGAGGCAGTGCGCCGTCGAGGAGGCGCCGGTAGGTCGCGGCGCCGCGGAAGACGCGTCGCCGCGTGGCGAAGCCCGGGCCGGGCAGGGCCGTGACGGCGACGCCCGTGAAGGCGCGCTCGAGCTCCCTTCGCGAGACTCGCCGCCGCCCGAACGCCGGATCGACGAGATCCGCGCCCTCGTGGTCGATGCGCTCGAGGACCAGGAAGTGGTTGAACTCCCAGTGCAGGATCGCCGGCAGCGGGAGAGCACCGAGACGCTCGACGCGCTCCACCTTCAGCGCCTTGGTGACGAGCCCGTAGCGACGGGCGGCCTTGACGACGTCGAGCGCCGAGGCGCCGTCACGCGAGACGCCGCATGCGGCTCGCAGCTCGGCGAGCGGGACGTGGCAGGCGTGATGGGCGAGCACCATGCCGAGGCTGGCGGCGCCGCACTCGGTCACCTCCATCTGGGGCACGAACGGAACGCGCTTGCGGAAGGGGTTCACGCTCATCCCTCGAAGAGCCGCTTGAGAGGTGCGAAGAGCAATGAAGCCAGACGCCGCTTGCGGAGGACGAAGCGCGCCGTGACCTGGCTGCCGGGACGGAGCAGGCGATCCAGCCTCCGCACGGCGTCGTCGTTCGCGATTTCCAGCTCGACGCGGTAGGTCGGGCCGTCGAGCTTCCCCTCTCCGAGGGCGTCCCGGACGTCGTCGGGGGTCGCGAGGTCCGTGGCGATGCGCGCGACATGCGCCGTGAGGCCTCCGAACTCGCCTTCCGGGAGCTGGTCGAGCTCGATCCGCACGTCGGCCCCCTCACGGAGGAACGCGCGATCGGCCTCGTGGAGGAACACCACCACCTGGCGCGGTCCGCCCTCCGGAACGAGCCGCGCGAGCGCCGCGCCGACCGTGACGGCGTCCCCGGTCTTCACCACCATCGCCTCGAGTCGCCCCGCGCGGGGCGCGCGGACCTCGGTCTGCGCGAGCTCGTACGCGAGCGCGTCGCGGCGATCGCGCGCCTTCTTCGCCTCCGCCTTCCTCCGATCGAGCTCGCTCGCGAGCTCGGCCGCGATGTTCACGGCCTGGAGGCGCGTCGCGCTGATCTCCTCTTCGAGCTGGATGGATGTCCGCTGCGCGGCCGCGAGCTCGCCCTCCGGCCCCGCGCGGTCGAGCGCGGGAGCGAGCCCCTCGGCGACGAGCCGGTCGAACGAAGCGAGGCGCTCGTGGAGCTTCGCGACCGACGCGTTCTGGCTCTGCATCCGCTTGCGCAAGAGACCTGCGCGCTGCCCGAGCAACGCGAGGCGCGCCGCCTGCTCCTTGTCGCGTCGCGCGAGGAACGTCGCCACCTCTTCGTCGGCGCGGGCGATCTGCCGCTCGACCTCGAGCAGCGCAGTCTTGGTCGTCGTCGAGTCGACGCGCACGAGGAGCGCGCCGGCCGGCACCATGTCCCCCGAGCGTGCACCGACGTCGAGGACCACCCCGCTCGTCTGCGAGGAGACCGTCTGCATGCCGCCGGCGACCCGGAGAACGCCGCGGCCGCGCGCCGTCTGGTCGACCTCGACGAGGAACGTGGCGAGGAGGAGGAGCGCCGTGAGCGCGCTCGCGACGCCCACGAGTCCCCGCACCCACGGCGGCGCCACGCGGAGCACCTCGCTCTCGCGCATGCTGGCGAGGTGGGCCGACACGGCCTGCTCGCGGAAGATCGCGCGCTTCGAGGGCGTCGCGGGGCCTCGGACGATCGGCGCGACGGAGATCCGGAGCATCCGCTCCGTCTGCGGCGGCAGCTCCTTGCGCGGGCGCCTCGGCGCCACCGGCCTCTGGATCGTCGGATCGTCGTGGTGCATCCGTCGAAGAGCTCCTGCGCAACGGCGGTGCCAGCCACGATCCCACGGCAATTCCCGAGGCTCGGCGGCGCGTATGCAGCCTTTCGCGCTCCTCTGCGGGGACTTGCACTTCGAGTGCGGAAAAGATCGGAGAGACCGTTGCCCCCTGCCGCCTGAACCCGCAGAGTGCGGGGATCACGCGATGGCGGGTGCGGTCGAGGAGCTCGAAGGGCAGACGCTGGGCGGGCGGTACCGTCTCGAGCGGGTGATCGGTCGAGGGGGCATGGGGGCCGTGTTCGAGGCGCTCCAGCTCGACCTCGGCCGCAAGGTCGCCGTCAAGGTCCTCCTCGACGTCGATGCGCGCACGGTCGAGCGCTTCCGTCGCGAAGCCCTCGCCGCGAGCGCGCTGACGTCGCCGCACGTCGTCTCGGTCCATGACTTCCAGGTGTCGCCGGACGGCGTGCCGTTCCTGGTCATGGAGCTGCTCGAAGGGTGCTCCCTCGCGAGCCTTCTCCGCCAGCATCGCGCGCTCCCTGTCGGGCGGGCGAGCCGCATCGCCTCGCAGATGCTCGTGGCGCTGGAGGCCGCCCATCGCGCAGGCATCGTGCACAGGGACATCAAGCCGTCGAACGTGTGGCTCGTCTCGGGGCATGGCATCGAGGACCACGTGAAGGTGCTCGACTTCGGCATCGCCAGGGTGCTCCGTCCCGACGCCGTGCCGCTCACGACGGCGACCACGCTCCTCGGGACCCCCGCCTACCTCGCGCCCGAGCAGATCCGCGGGCTGGAGGTCGATCCCCGCACCGACGTTCACGCCGTGGGCGCCGTCCTCTACGAAATGCTCGCCGGCGAGCGCCCGTGGAAGGGTGAGCGGCTCGCGCTGAACCTCGACATCCTCGGTCGCGTCCCGCCGCTCCTCCACGAAGTCGTGCCGTCGGTGCCGCTGCCGCTGGCCGTGGTCGTCGCCCGGGCGATGGCAAAGGACCCCGAAGCGCGCTTCGCGCGGGCCGACGACATGCGCCACGCGCTCGCTCCGTTCGTGCTCGCTCCCCTGGTCTCGGCGCCCACGCTGAACGCGTCGTACGAGCTGACGGCGACGCCGCCTTCGCCGATCGCGCCCGAGACCTCGCGGACGTCGTCGCCCTCGCCGGCGCTTCGATCTCACGTCGTGTTCGGGATCAGCGCGGCGGCGGCCTTCGCCCTCGCCGCCGCCGTCTCCGGAGCGCTGCTCTGGCGCGCGCGCGCGGTGCAGGTCAATCCCGTACCGGCCTCGTCGGGAACACCTCCGCCGAGCGCGGCGGCTCCCGCGAGCGTCTCCGCGTCGGCATCCGCGCCGATCGCGTCGCCGTCGTCGGCGTCACGGCCCGCGCCTCTCGTCCCTCCCCCGAGGCCGATGGCAGGCGCGAAGGAATGCGAGTGCGAGACCGCGAGTGGCGGCAGGCTCTGTCCGACGCGGATGCCGCCGAAGTGCGAGTGTCTCGTCGACGACAGCGTCCGGCTGTGCCCGACGCCGCCCTCGCCCGACGGCGCGTGCGGGGGGCAGCGCCTCTATCTGAGCCTCCCGTATGGAGGGCCCGACAAGAAGACAGGAGGCGCTTGCACGGGGTACGCCGACGGGACCGCCGGATCGGCGCCCGTGTCGGGGACGCTGTCCTGCGAGGTCTGCTACGAGCGCCAGAAGGTCGCCGGGGAACACGGCGACCCCTGCGCGGGCGTCGATGCCTGGGGCGCTCCGGGGCGCGGGAAGCTCGTCTGCCGATGATGCGATCAGCCCTTCCGTGATCGGCTCGACGGGTGGCCGTTCTCCGCGAGCCTCGCGAGGAGCGTGCGGTACGCGATCCCGAGGATCGCCGCCGTCGCCTTGCGGTCGCCGCCCGTCTGCTCGAGCACGGCGAGGATGTGCTGGTACTCGAAGGAGGACCGCTGCGCGCGGAGCGCGGGCACGCCGGGCGATGCGACGTCGCTCGGGAGCGCCGTGAGCTGGAGGTGTGCCGGCTCGATCGGCCCACCCGAGCCTGCGAGCACCGAGGCGCGCTCGATCACGTTCTTGAGCTCGCGGATGTTCCCGGGCCAGGCGTAGCGCTCGAGCGCGGCCTGCGTGTCCGGGCCGAGCGCGCGTCCCGCCTTCCCCATCCGATCGAGGAAGAGCTGCGCCAGCGGTAGGATCTCCTCCCGGCGGTCGCGGAGCGGCGGCAGCGTCATCGTGTAGCCGTTCAGCCGGAAGAAGAGGTCGGCGCGGAAGGCACCTTCCTCGATGCGCGCCGCGAAGTCTCTGTGCGTCGCGGCCACGTAGCGGACGTCGACCTTCCTCGGCGCGACGCTCCCGAGGCGCGTGACCTCTCCGGCCTCGATGACGCGCAGCACCTTCGCCTGGGTGTCGAGCGGCATCTCGCCGATCTCGTCGAGGAAGAGCGTGCCTCCGTTCGCGGCCTCGAAGAGGCCGGGCTTCGCGCCCTGCGCGCCCGTGAAGGCACCCTTCTCGTGGCCGAAGAGCTCGCTCTCGAGCAGCGAGCCCGTCAGACCGGCGCAGTTCACGCGGAGGAGCGGCGCGCGCGCGCGGAGCGATCGCGCATGGAGCGCCTCGGCGAAGACCTCCTTGCCGGTGCCCGTCTCACCGAGGAGGAGCACGTTGAGGGGGCTCGGCGCGATGACGTCGAGGAGTCCGTGGAGGCGCTGCATCGTGGGGTCCGAGACGACCGTGCCGGGCGTCGCCCGCGCTTCCGGAACCCTCGCGGCGCTTCCCGCCGGCTGCCCGTGCTGCACGAGCAGCGTCGCGTGCCCGATCGCGATGACCGAGCCCACCGAGATCGCGGCCGACTCTCCTTCACCGAGCGCGCGCCCCATCACCGTCGTGCGATTGCGGCTCCCGAGGTCCTCGATGCGGAGCTCGCCTCCGGCGTCGAAGATCGCCGCGTGCTCGCGCGAGACGGAGCCGTCGTCGACGACGATGTCGCACGACCTCGAGCGCCCGACGAGGACGCGTTTCTTCGGAGGGAGCTGCGCGGCGCGGAGGCCGCTCGCGGCGCTGACGACGACCCACAGCGCCCCGACGTCCACGCGGCCGCGCGCCACGCTGTACGTCGTCTGCGCGTCGGAAGCCCCCGGCTTCGCGGTCGTCCTCGACATGCCCGTCCGCTCGACCGTAACAAACGGACGACGCCGAGACGAGCCAAACACCTCACCGCGGCCGACGATCCATCGACCGCCAGCGCGTCGCGGTCATCTCGTAGACGACGTGCAGGGGATCCTGCGGGTCGCGCTCTGTGACGCACACCGCGCCGATGCGCTCGACCGCGCGTCGTGAGCGCACGTTGTGCTCACCGACGAGGAAGACGACACGGTCTACGGCTCCGAAGGCGTGGTCGAGGAGGAGCGCCTTCATCTCGCCGTTGTAGCGTCCACCCCAGTGCGAGCGCGCGAGGAAGGTCCATCCGATCTCGACCTGGCGGCGCACCGGGTCGTAGTGGGCGAACCGCGTCGAGCCGATCACGCGGTCGTCCTTCGCGTCGTGGACGACGAAGGCGCCGCCCGAGGCCAGCGCGCTCTCGAAGAACTCGCGGAAGACGGCGACCTCGTGCCGATTCCGATGCGGGTGCTGCGCCCAGATCTCCGGGTCGCTCGCCACGGCGTAGAGCGCGCCTTCGTCGTCGTCACGAACGGGACGAAGGACGACCAGGTCGCCTCGCAGAATGGGCTTCAGATCGAGCACGCGCACGGCTCCCCGCTCAGGCGGCGCGCGCCGCGCGCTCGAGCGCCTCGAGCTCGCCGACGAACCGCTCGGCGAGCGCGCGACGGCGCGGACCCGTCGGCACGCCGAGGCGGCGCGCGGACACCGGATCGAGCGTGTCGACGTGGTCTTCGACGAGCGCGCGCGCGGCCTCGCTCCTCGCGGCCCGGACCCGAGCGACCGCGCTCGCGTCGAGGACGCTCATGGCCCACGCGTCGATGTCCCATGCGAGCTCGCCGTGTCGGATCTCGTCGCGCGCGATGGCCGTGAGGACGCGCCGGATCTCCGGGTCGCCGGCGCGCTCCGCCTGCGCGAGTCCGACGAGCGCGCCGAACGTCTCGAAGACGCATCCCTCGACGGCGTTCTCCCTCGCGAACGCCTCGAGGTCGCGCTCGTCGAAGGCCGTTGGAACGAGGCGCGCCACCGAGGCGCCGTGGAGCTCGGCGAGCCTCCCCATCGCCTTCGCATGCCGTACCTCGTCGCGCCGCGCCCGACGTGCGCGCTCGCTCAGCCGAGCGGGCGCACCGAAGGCGTCGAGCTCGTTCGCGACGCGATCGAACGACGCCACAGAGGCCGCCTCCAGGTACGCGACCTCGGCGAGCCACCTCCCGACGACCGAGCGCGCGTCACTCCTGTACCGCACGAGCCCCTCCGGGCGTCGGCCGATGCACAGGCCCTCCTCGCGGCTGGTCACCGAGCTCTCGAGGACACGCACGTCGCCGGCCCGGTCGACCGCGAGGAGGTACGCCGTCGTCTCCACCGGAGCGCAGATCTTCGTGAGCCGCGTGGCGAGGACGCGATAGCCCTCGCCGCTCTCGCCGACGCCGCCACGCTCGGCGTCCCCGCAGCGGGTGGTGTACCCCGCGAGCGTTGCCGCGACGACGGCATCTTCGGGCGTGTCGACGGGCGAGAGCCAGGACTTCACCGCGTCCTTCGTGCGCAGGACCTTCAGGCCGCTCGCGTCGGTGACGATCACGATCTCGCGCTCGCGCACCTGGACCACTTGCCCGAACAGCGAGCCGTCGCCGTCGGCGATCGCGACCGCGGCGTAGTCGGCTTCGCACGTCGCGCGGTCCACGGCCGTGGCGCATCGCGTCCCGCGCGACGACGACCGGACCTGGGAGGAACCGTCCCCCTGGCTCCGGACCTCGACGTAGTCCGCGGGGACGGCGCTCGTGACCCCCACGAGGGGCTCGTCCGCCGGCGCGCACGCGATCGGCGCGAGCCCGGAGGTGTCGACGCCCTCGTCCGCGGCGCACGCGGCGGAGGCCAGGGACGAGACCAGGATGCTTCGAAGGGCGCGGCTCAACGAGCGCATGATGCCCGAGAGAGCACCAAGCGTGCCAGCGGCGGCGCGCGCTTTTTCTCAAGGCGTCGCGCGTCGTATGCCTGATCGTCGCGTCATGGGTCGCCGGCTGCGGCTTCGATTCCGCCGCGGGAAGCTCGATCTCCGAGGCTGCGTAGACCTCGCCATGATCATCTGGCGCGGCTGGGGAATCCTGCCGTTGATCTTCGCGGTCCTCGGGCTCGTGGCCGGCCTCGTCGCGGCCGACCACGCGGGCCTCGTCGCTCCGAGGGGTGTCGGCGCGTCCGCCGGCAACGACTTCGCGAACCCGTACGTCGCGATCGCCCTGCTCGTGATGGCCCTCGTGAACTGGCTGCTCGGGCGACGCCTCAACGATGCCTTGGACCGCCGCGAGGGCTCCCCGCGCGGCGTCGTCGACGACCAGGAGCGCGGGTACCTCCGCCACTCGCTCGCCCACGTCCGGTTCGAGTACTGGTCCGTCCCGATGGTCCTCGGCGCGGCGGTCGCGTTCGCCGGCTTCGTCGGCCGCTGACCGGCGCCGCGCGGGAGCGTACGCTGTGTGACCGATGACCCCGGCGAGGTTCCGCAAGCTCGTCCTCTCCCTCGAAGGCGTGGAGGAGCGACCCCACATGGACCGGGCAGCGTTCCGTACCAAGCGGAAGATCTTCGCGACGCTCGGCGCGGACGGGCGCGTCAACCTCGTCGTCGAGCCGGCCGATCGACGCGAGGCGCTCTTCGATGCGTTCCCGGACGCGTTCTTCGCGCTCGGCGGCTGGACGAGGCTCGGTTACGTCGCCGTCGACCTCGCGCGCGTCGACGACGCGCTCCTCCGCGAGCTCGTCACCGACGCGTGGCGTGACGCGCAGCCGGTCAAGAAGCCGCGCGCGAAGCGCTGAAGGCTCGGTGGTGTCACGATTCCGGGACACGTGGTGGAGCGCGTCGCGTGGCCAACTCCTCGATGTCTGGTGGCGGTGCACGCACGCTTCACGGGCACGCCGTCTGCACACCGGATCGCATGCCTCCTAGCCACATGAGCGCACGAGGATGGGCCGCATGCGTGACCCTGATGTGCCTCGCGCTGACGACGCGTCCGGCGTCCGCCACGTCCATCGGTACCTACAGCGGTTGCAAGCGGCTGTCCGGAGGCGCGAAGCAGGCGTGCCTCGATTGCGTGGGCGGCGGCAACTTCTTCCAGAGCGGCTCCAACGTGTGCGGCCTGCCGGGCGCGTCGAAGCCGAAGCCGAAGCCCGTGACGCCGATCGCGACGGCGAGCCCCCCGACGCCGCCCCCGCCCATCATCCCTCCGCCCTCGTCGCCCCCCGTCGTGCCGGCGCCGACGGTGGTCCCGTCCTCGCCGGTCGAGCCGCGCTCGCCGTCGCCGGCCACCACACCCGCGCCCATCCCGTCGTCGCCGGTCGACGCGCCCCCGACCCCGACGACGCGCACCGGGATGTGCGCCACGTCGACCGGTGGAGCATCCGACGGAACGCCTCTCGGCGTCGTCTGCCTCGTCGCGGCGCTCGCCCTGGGCCGACGTCGTCGCTCGCTCGCCTCGACGTAAGCCGAGCCCCGCTCAGCCGATGTGCCAAGACGGACGGCCGTAGCGCCCGCGCTCGAAGCGCACGAACGCGCGCGCCACGAGCGTATCGACGATGTGCTCGGCCTCCAGCATCGAGCAGCCGAGCCTGTCCGCGACCACGTCGCGCACGGCCGTCCGCCCCGGAAGCTCTTCGGCCACGACCGCCGGCCCGAGCCGGGCGCGGAGCGCCTCGGTCAGGCTCGCGAGATCGACCTCCTCGATGTCCAGCGTGCTCGGCATCTCGCTCCTCCACCTGTGCCCGCGCCTCAAAGGCGCAGCTTCGGATCGCGCGTCGGCACGGGCCCCGTCGGGGTCGGCGGCTGGACAGGCGAGCTGCTCGGGGGCGGCGCCTGCGTCGGCGGTGTCGGCGGAGCCGGAAGCTCGGGCTTCTCGACGGGCCCGACGTTCGGGGTCTTCGCGGGGGAACCGGGCGTGTTCATGAGGCGCAACGGACGCAAGAGCGATGCCGCGCAGGACCCGGCTCATCGGCCGACGATCCACGCCAGGGCGCGGACGACGGCGACGGCCATGACGAGCGGAAGCGCCCACGTGAGCACACGCGCCGCGCGGCGCGAGGCGTGGGCGACGCCGTGCCGCAGGACGTAGAAGAGCGTGCCGCCGAGCACCCCCAGCGCGACCACGGCGCCGAGCACGACCGGCCACGACGTCTCGCTCCGGTCACGGGCATCGGTCGCGTGCCAGCCGAACACGAGGGCGAGCATCGGCGCGACCAGGAGCACCCCCGTGAGGATCAGGCGCGTGCGGTGGCCCCGGGGATCGTCGACCTCGGTGCGACCGGTCGCGCGCAGACGACGCAGCCGCACCTGATGGACGAGGACGTTGGCCGCGAAGAACCAGAAGAGACCCACCACCATCTTCCCCGCGAAGCTGCGATTCGCGGCGGCCTCGGCCGCCGCGACCGAACGATTCGACCCCGGGCGGCTGAACGACGGAAGCTCGGGGAGGTAGGTGATCGCGAGGGTCTCGCCGACCGCGTACGGCGCCTCGCCGTCACGTACCGACCACGTATGGCGCGTCCCCTCCACGACGTAGGTGTAGAAGGTCGAACCCTCTCTCCGCGCGGTCACCGTGGCCTCGGCCAGCTGCCCGTGGTCCGCGAGCGCGTCGAGGCGTCGCGCCTGACGGTGGAAGAGGCCGTAGAGAGCGCCCGGGAGCAGGACGGCCAGGAGCGCGAGGGCGAGCGACCATCTCCGAAGCGACCTCTCCAATACTTCGACGCGGCCGTCCGACGTGGCCGCGTGGTGCGCTCCGTCCGTGAGCTCTTCGTCCGCCATCGAACCGACGTGGACTTCTCGCAGAGAGCGAGCTCGCTGGAAAGGGGCGCGCGACCCGCGAGCTCGTCGTCGCCCGTCGACGGTGGTCCCCCTCGTGGCCGGCGTGCCGCAGCGGATTTCGGTTCATCCGAGCGCGCCCGAGCGCGCCCGTGACGCGTAGACTGGCAGGCATGAAGACACGGCGGCGGGTGATGGGCGTGGTGCTGGCGGGGGGCGAGGGAAAGCGGCTGCACCCGCTGACGCGCGATCGTGCCAAGCCGGCCGTGCCGTTCGGTGGCAACTATCGGCTCGTCGACTTCGCGCTCTCGAACCTCGTCAACGCCGGCTTCTTCCGCATCGCCGTCCTGACTCAGTACAAGAGCCACAGCCTCGATCTGCACCTCGCGAAGACGTGGCGGATGTCGCCGCTGCTCGGCAACTACGTCATGCCGATCCCGGCGCAGATGCGCGAGGGCAAGCGCTGGTTCGAGGGCTCGGCCGACGCGATCTTCCAGAACCTGAATCTCATCCGAGACGAGCGCCCCGACTACATCGCGGTGTTCGGAGCCGATCACATCTACCGCATGGACCCCGAGCAGATGGTCGAGGCTCACATCGCGTCCGGCGCGGACGTCACCGTCGCCACGATCAAGGTGCCGAAGGAGGAGTCCGACCAGTTCGGGATCATCGACATCGGCGACGGCGGCCGGATCAAGGCGTTCCGCGAGAAGCCGAAGAACGCGGAGGGGCTCCCTGACGATCCGGCGCACGTCTACGCGTCGATGGGCAACTACGTGTTCTCGACCAAGGCGCTGATCGACGCCGTGCTCGCCGACCACGAGAACGCGAAGAGCGCCCACGACATGGGCGGCAACATCATCACCAACCTGACCGAGGCCGGTCGGGCGGCGTACTACGACTTCGGCCTGAACCACGTCCCCGGCGAGACCGATCGGGACCGCGGCTACTGGCGTGACGTCGGCACCCTCGACGCGTTCTACGACGCGCAGATGGATCTCCTCGCCGTCCATCCGATCTTCAACATCTACAACCTCGAGTGGCCCATCCACACGTGGCTCGGCTCGGTCCCGCCCGCGAAGTTCGTCTTCGACGAGGAGGAGCGCCGAGGGACCGCCGTAGACTCGCTGATCTCGGGTGGGGTGATCATCTCCGGCGGCACGGTCCGTCGCTCCGTCGTCTCACCCGGGGTCTTCGTCCACTCGCGCGCGCGGGTCGACGACTCGATCCTGATGCACGGCGTGGACGTCGGCGCCGGGGCCGTCGTGAGGCGAGCGATCATCGACAAGAACGTGACCGTCCCCGAAAATTGCCGGATCGGCGTCGATCACGAGCATGATCGGGCGCGCGGCTTCACGATCTCGGACGGTGGGATCGTCGTCCTCGGCAAGGACGACCGCGTCCCGCTCTGATCCGAGCCCCCTACGCGTCCTCTTCCCGGAGTCGGATCGGACCGAACTTCTCGGGTACGGCCGCCACGGGCGCCTTGTCGGCGTAGAAGGCGCGGATCGCGTCCATGTCGCGGTGCACGTCTCCCGTCATCACGATCGGCGCGCCGAGGCCCCCGCGCTTGCGCGCGTAGTCGAGGTACCCCGGGACCACGGGCACCTTCGCGCCCACTGCGATGTGGTAGAAGCCCGAGCGCCAGTAAGGCGCGCGCTTCCGCGTTCCCTCCGGCGGGATTCCGAGCGCGAACGCGTCGCGCTCGGCGAACCTCGCGACCATCTGCTGGACGACGTTGTGACGCCCGCTCCGGTCGATCGCGACCGCGCCGAGCGGCCGGAGGACGGCCCCGAGAGGCCCCTTCACCCAGTCGTTCTTGATCATCCAGGACATCTCGATGCCCTGGCTCTGAAGGAGACCGACGAGGATGAGGCCGTCCCAGTTGCTCGTGTGCGGCGCCATCGTGGCGACGTACTTCGGCACCGTCGGCACTTCGCCCTCGTACGCCCAGCCCGTGCCCCGAAGCAGCGGGATCGAGAGGGAACGGACCGCTTCCATGACGCGAACGTATCGCAGTCGAGAGCGCACGTGTGACGCGTGCGCGAGGCCTCGATGTCGAGCGTCACTCTCGCGGCCGCGCGGGTACGTCCTTCCAGTGCAGCCTCGCGACGAGGTGACCGCGGGCGCGGAGCTCCACCGAGCCGCCCGGCGGGGGCGTCCCAACCGTCTGCAGCGTGACCCACACGCTCCCGGCCGTGTCGTGGAGGGGGCGGAGCGAGAACCCGGGAGCCGTGTCGAAGACCACGCTCGCCGCGGACACGAGCACCGGGCGCTCGTCGGGACCCGCCGCCGAGAGCGCGAAGGAGAGGTAGCTCTGTCCGTGCACGTCGACGTCTTCGAGCGCCGGTCCGAGCGTGCCGTCTCGAACGACGTGGAGCCGGATGGGAGCCGACGGGGCGACCGCGACCACCGAGATGTCCTCGCGGAGTGAGGCCGCGCCCGCGCGCAGCTCGAGATGGATCACGCCCGGTGCGCCCGCGCGGACGCGCGCCCGCTTCGCGGCGTGGTCGGGGAGACCTTCGCGGGTCACGTCCCACGAGGCTTCGGGCCCGGGCGAGAGATCGGGGAGACCGTCGAGGCGGACTCCCGACTCGGAGAAGGCCGCGACCTCACGCGCGAGGACCGCCCCGGGCGCGAGCGCCATCTGCTCGAATGGGGCGTCCAACTCGTCCGTCGTCCGGACGAAGGCGAGCCGCGCTGCGGGGACGATCTCCACGGTGCCCGACGCGGAGACCTCGACGCCGTCCGACCCGCGCGCGCGGACGCGCACAGTGGCGGTCCCTGCCTTCTTCGCTCGGAGATGAACGTAGGCCATGTAGTCCGTCGGGCCCGCCGCCTCGTGCTCGCAAGCGTCGTCGTCGCACCGCGCCTCGATGATCTCGATCTCGTCGGCGCCGAGGAAACAATCATGGAGGGTGCCAGCCATCGGACGGATCCCCGTGCCGCTGGTGCGAGGGCAGAGCGGACCGGGATCGACCGAACGCACCGCCACGACGTCGAAGCTCGCTCCGAGCGCGATCGCGCGCGGAGGAGTCACGAGCGTCGCGTGGTCACCAGGGGTCGAGCACGCGAATTGAGAGCAAGCCAAGAGCGGCAAGACGAAGCAACGCATGCGACGCGCCGGAGCAGACGGCGTGCCAGAGCGCCGAGCGCGCGATCCTCGGCGAATCGTCTGCTCGTGTGAACACGCGCTCACGCGCTCACGCGCTCACGCGCTCACGCGCAGGGATGACCTGTGTAGGTAAGTCATCAGGTCACTTAGTGGTTGAACCAATATGCGGGCCGACTAGATTGCCCCCGCATGAACCTTCGAGCTCCTGCTCTGGTCCTCTGCCTCGCCTGCGCCGCCGCCTGCGGCGACGGCCCTGCCGAGCGTGTCGATACGGCGACGCCGTCCGAGCCGACCCCCGCGGTACCCGCGCCGCCGCCGGCTTCGCCGCCGCTGCCTGCGCCGCCACTCGCCCCGGCGGTGCCGCCGGTGCCCCTTCGCGGAATGGCGGCCGGCACGGATCACACGTGCGTCATCATCGAGGCCGACGGCGCGGTGAAGTGCTGGGGGCTCAACCAAGGCAACCTCGGCCTGGGCGACACCGAGGATCGCGGCGACGACCCCGGGGAGATGGGCGACGCGCTGCCTGTGGTGGCGCTCGGCGCGCCGGCCCTCGCCGTCGCAGCGACGCACCTTGGCACGTGTGCGCTGCTCGAAGGCGGGGCCGTGAAGTGCTGGGGCGACATCGGCGAAGCGAAGGGCAAGAGCCCGGGCGAGATGGGCGCGGCGCTTCCGGCCGTGGACCTCGGTCCGGGTCGCAGCGCGACGGCGATCACGACGGGCGATGCACACGTCTGCGCGCTGCTCGACGACGCGAGCGTGAAGTGCTGGGGCGACAACGCCTACGGGCAGCTCGGCCAGGGCGATACGAAGGACCGCCGCGCGAGCGACGTCAGAAGCCTCCCTCCGGTCGATCTCGGCGCCGGGCGGACCGTGGCACGCATCGCCAGCGGAGCCGAGCACACGTGCGCCCTCCTCGACGACGGCACCCTGAAGTGCTGGGGCTCGAACACGTTCGGCGAGCTCGGCCTCGGTGATGCCGCGGCGCGTGGCGACGAGCCCGGAGAGATGGGCGCGTCCCTCCCGTCCGTCGACCTCGGAGCCGCGACGGGCAAGGTCCTCGCCATCGCGCTCGGCGGCCTGCACTCGTGCGTCCTCGTCGACGACGGGAGCGTCGCGTGCTGGGGGGCCAACACCGACGGCCAGCTCGGGCTCGGGGACACGCGGCATCGCGGCCGCCGTCCCGCCGAGATGGGAGCCGCCCTCGGCCGCGTCGCTCTTGGCACCGGACGGCGCGCGACGGTGATCGCAGCGGGCAACCTGCACAGCTGCGCGATCCTCGACGACGGCGGCGTCAAGTGTTGGGGATGGAACTTCGACGGCGTGCTCGGTCAAGGCGACGAGAACGACCGCGGAGAGACTCCTGGAACCATCGGAGACGCGCTCCCCCCGGTGGTGTTGGGAGAACGCTCGCTGGCGGTCACGGCGGGGGGCGCCCACACCTGCGTCGAGCTCGCGAGCCGGCGAATGAAGTGCTGGGGCTTCGGCGCGATGGGTCAGCTCGGGCTCGGGACGAGCGACAGCCGCGGCGACGAGCCGAACGAGATGGCGTTTCTCCCGTTCGTCTCCATCGCAGGTACGCCCTGACGTCTCGCGCACGCGGTGCACGATGCGGCATGGAGGATCTTGCAGCGACCGGGACCCATGGGGCTCGAGCGGCGCGGCGGGCACGAGCTCTCGAGCGATCAGTCGCTCTTGGGGCGTGCGACGACGACGCGTTGGCGCGGGAGCTGCTCGTGGACCTCGACGATCCGGAACGCGGCCGCATCGAGCTCGGCGCGGATCTGCGCGAGGGTCATCTTGTGCTCGGGCTTGATCGGGACCGCAGGGTCTTCCGCGCGGTACTCGACGAGCGCGAGGCGACCTCCCGGGCGGAGTGACGTCGCGATCTGGGCGAGCGTCTCCTTGGGCCGCGCGAGCTCGTGGTACGCATCGACCATCACGACGAGGTCGAGCGTCCGAGGCGGGAGCCGGGCGTCGCGCTCGGACGCCTCCACGAGCACGACGTTGGGGGCGGAGCCGTCGGCGCGCGCGATCTTGCTCGCGATCATCGCGAGCATCTCGGGCTGGACGTCGGTCGCGTAAACGCGACCCGTCGGCCCGACCCGAGCCGCGAGGCGCATCGTGAGGTAGCCGGATCCCGCGCCTATGTCGCCGACGCTCTGGCCTTGGCTGACCCGAAGGAGCTCGAGGAGGAGACCCGGCTGCTCCTCTTGCTCTCGCGACGAGCGCTCGAGCCAGTCCGCACCCTCCCAGCTCATCGGCCGCGCCGGCGTGCGTGCCTCGGTCGTCGGGACGTCCCGCCGCGCACCGTCTCCGCCCGGCCCGCGCGAGCAGGCCGACGCCAGAGCGACGACGAGGAGAGGGAAGCGTGGAACGCAACGGCGCACCTCGAGACCGTAGCAGCACGCGCCACGCGGGAGCCGCGTCAGCGCCCGAACTCGTGGCTCCAGACGAGCATCCCGCCGCGCATCGCCACGCCGACGCCGATGCGCGTCCACTCGCGCGACTGGATGTTCTTGCGGTGTCCCTTGCCCTCGGGCTCGCCCATCATCGAGCAGAGAGGACGGTGGGTCGCGTCCTTCCAGCTCACGTTTGTTCCCCCCGCGCCGCCCTGGTTCTCCTGTCCCCAGCCGCACTCGCACGCGTCGCCGAACGCGCGCGACGCGTTCATGCAGTTCGCGAGGAAGTAGCCGTGCGCCCGGCCGTCGGACGCGAACGCGTCCGTCGCGGCCTGCGCGATCCTGTCGAGACAGGCGTCACGCACGAGCGGAGGCAGACCCGTCTGCGCGCGGAGGTGGTTCACGGCATCGGCGCCGTACGCGCGCATCTCCTCCGCCGCTGCGCCAGCGGCCGCGGGCGTCGCCGCCAGGCCGACGATGCGCCGGTTCGCGCAGAAGGGTTCTCCGTTCGCCCCGGTGGGGCCGCCCGTATCCCCCGACTGCGGCGCGGTCTGGCCGCTCGCGGCAGGGGATGACGAGCCCGCTCCGGCGGCCTCACGGCAGGTTCCGGTCGCCGGGACGCAGAGGCGCTCCGCGCGGGCGACGGCGGAGCAGACGAAACCCGGCGCGCAGCGGTCGCCGTCGCACGCGACCGCGCAGAATCGCTCACCGGTCCGATCGTTCTCGATGCACCGGTCTGGCGCGGTGCACTCCGTACACGGGGCGCATGCGCCGCCTCCGGTGCTCGCTTCTCGCGCTTCGGCGGCGTCGTCGCCGCGCATCGCGCCCTCCAGGTCGTCGGCGTGCAGGCTCGAACAAGCGGTCGCCGTGAGCAGGACGACCACGGCCGTGACGTTCGTGAGGCGCATGCAGCTCCTTCCTTCACCGCCGCTCGAGCACGTTCCGTTCCGCCGAGGAGCCTCCGCGTCTTCGAGGGCTTCGCCCATCGAGAGGCGGCGAGCCGAGGGCGCGAGGCGTCGCGCGTAGCGCGCATGCAACACTTCGCGGAGCCGAGGCGGCTCGGCGTCACAAGCGATCGTCGATGGACGCCGGCGAGGCGGTCGGGATCGTCACCGGCACCGGGATGACGGCGCGAGGCGCCCTCCGTCGCGGGGGCGGCGCGCTCGACACCGGGGCACGCGCGGACGCGGAGGACGCCGGCGCACGCGACGGCGCGGGATCCGGCGCGGGGAGGGGCGTGGGATGCGTGACGACGGGGACCGACGCGCTCGCCTTGTCGTCGGCGACGGTCCGGCCGCGCTCGATCGGTCGCAGGACGACGAACGACGCGGCGACACCGAGGAGCGCGACGGCGCCCGTCACCGTCGCGAAGAGCGCGCGACCGTCGCGCGTCGCGGGCGGGACGGACGACCGCCGATGCAGCGACACGGAGGCGAGGGTCTCGCTGCCGAGGTCGGTGTCGGTCAGGACCATCGTCTCGCCGCCGGACGGACGCTCCTTTGCCGGCGAGGCGAGCGTCTCTCGCGGCAGGAGCGCCCGCTCGCGTGCGAACGGTGCGAGGGCCCTGGCGAGGGCCGCCGCCGACGGGAACCTCTCGTCCGGCTCGAGCGCGAGGCACCTGGAGACGATCGCGCAAAGCCCCGCTGGAACGCCCGGGGCGACCTCGTGCACCGGCCGCGGCGTCTCGTGGTACTGGCGGAACAACATGTCCGCCGCCGACTCCGCGAGGTACGGCAGTCGCCCCGTGAGAACCTCGTAGAGGACGACGCCGATCGCCCAGACGTCGCTGCGCGCGTCCGCGAGCCGCGCGGAGCGGAGCTGCTCCGGGGGCATGTAGAGCGGCGTTCCCATGATCGTCTCCGTCGCCGTGAGCCGCTCGCCGAGATCCGGCGAGGATATCTGCGCGACGCCGAAGTCCACGAGCTTGACGCGAAGGGCGCCGCCCGGGCCTCTCGTCAGCATCAGGTTCCTCGTCTTCACGTCGCGGTGCACGATGCCGAGCGCGTGAGCGGCCGCGAGCGCGTCGCACGCCTGGACCGCGATCTCCGCCGCCTCCGCGGGCGCGACGCGTCCGACTCGTCGCAGGTGCGCGTGGAGCGAGACGCCTTCGAGGAGCTCCATCGCGATGTACGGCGTGCCGGACTCGGCGGTGCCCACGTCGAGCACGCGAACGACGTGGTCGGAGTTGATCCGGAACTGGCTCCTCGCCTCGCGCAGGAACCGCTCCACGAGCTCCGGCTTGTCGCGGAGCTCGGGCCGGAGGAACTTCACCGCGACCCGCTCCCCGAGCGCCGTGTGCGTCGCCTCGAACACGGCGCCCATCCCCCCGATCCCGAGGATGCGCTCGAGCCGGAATTTTCCGGCGATCACGGCGCCTTCGGCGACGAGCTGGAAGTGTTCCGTGTCCACGTCGGCTCCGTGCGCGCACCTTAGCTGCCGAGGGCACGCGCGCCAGTCGCGGTCGCGCGATGCGGAGGCGACGCCGCGGACACCGTCGCCCACCTGCAATCGGGTTGCATGGGTTCGCGCACTTGCGCGGCGGTGGTCAGGCGGTGGCCCAGGGCCTACCCGGAGAGTCCGTCGCGGACGGGTGTCCGATCGGCCGTCCGCCGCGACCTCTGACGCCACCGCGACGAGCGCCGCCGCGTCATGTGGCCGCGCGTCGCGGGGTGGGGCACGCTTCGTGCTGACCCAGGGGCATGAACGTCACGCTCGTGCACAACCCCGCCGCCGGGGACGGCGGGCCCGGCGCGGCGGCGCTCACCGAGCTCGTGCAGGAAGCCGGTCACACCGTCCATTATCGCGACAGCAACGAAGAGCTCGACCGCGCGCTCGCCGAGGCGAGGGACGTGGTCGTGGTCGCGGGCGGCGATGGCACGCTCGGGAAGGTCCTGCGAAGCGTGAACGCGAAGGTCCCCGTCGCGATCGTCCCCCTCGGGAGCGCCAACAACATCGCGCACGCGCTCGGTCAGGTCGCGAGCGCGGAGGTCGTCGTCCGCGGGCTCGAGCTCGCGGAGCGTCGTCGCTTCGACGTCGGGTGGACGCGCGGACCGTGGGGGCGTCGGCGCTTCGTGGAGGGGGTCGGCATCGGACCGCTCGCGCGCGCGCTGGCGGCGGGGGAGGCGGCGGACGTGCCCGGGGACGGAAGCGTTCGTTTCGGCCGCGCCGCGTTCGCGGCCCTGCTCGGCGAGGTCGAGCCATGCCACGTGCGCATCACGCTCGACGACGAGGAGCTCGTCGAGGCGATGGGGCTCGTCGAAGTGCTCAACATCGATCGCATCGGACCACGCCTCCGCCTCGCGCCCGAGGCCGATCCGAGCGACGGCCTCCTCGACGTGCTCTGCGTCCCCCACGCCGAGCTCGACGCCGTGCGGCGCTGGACCGAGGCGGCTGATGATTCCCCGCCGCCCGGCCTCGTGCGGCGCGCGAAGCGCGTCTCGATCCGGTGCGACCGCGCCGTCGTGGTGCACGTCGACGACGAGATCCCCGCGACGGGCGACGCCCCGTTCACGATCGAGCTCGGCCTCGAGGAGGAGCCGCTCGTCGTGTTGATCGCGCGGGTCGAAGGGGGCGCCGATGCGTGAGCTCCCGCCGAAGGCCTTGCTCGCGGAGATCGAGCACGGCGCGCTCGCCCTCGCGAAGCTCGCCGGCGCGGCGATCGAGCTCGCGCTCGAGCGGGAGCTCGCCGTCCGCTACAAGGGCGCGAGCGACGGCGACCAGAGGTTTCACGATCCCGTGTCGGACGTGGACGAGGAGGTGGAGCTCCTCCTCCTCAGCCATCTCCGCGAGCGCTTCCCCGATCACGACGTGCTCGGGGAGGAGCAGAAGGACTCGCGCGACCGCGGCGGCGAATTCGTCTGGGCGATCGACCCCGTCGACGGCACGACGAACTTCGTGAACGGCTTCCCCCTCTTCGCGTGCTCGATCGGGGTGCTCTTCCGCGGGAGGCCGGTCTGTGCCGCGATGTGGTGCGCGACCTCGCACGCGCTCCGGCCTGGCGTCTACCACGCGCACGCAGGCGGCTCGCTCTGCTTCGAGAGCGCGTCGATCGGCCGCCGCCCGAACGCGTCGGTGCGACGACGCCTCGCGGGCATGCCCGGCGGGCACGAGAGCGCCAAGGACGATCCCTGGGAGGTGCGCACGACGGGCTCGGCGGCGATCGAGTGCGCGTTCGTCGCCTCGGGCCTCCTGGAGGTGGCGCGCTTCGGGCGCCCGAACGTCTGGGACGTCGCTGCCGGAATTCTCCTCGTGCAAGCGGCCGGCGGCGTGGTGCTCGTCGAGGACGACCGCGGGTTCAAGCCCTTCGACGGGTTCGCGACGTCGTCCGGAGAGACCGGGGCGCGTGCGCTCCGCGGCTGGCGCGCGGGCGTCGTCTGCGGCGACCCACGCGCCGTGGCGCGCGTCACGCGACGTCCGACGGTGAGGTGACCGCTCGAGATCGGCGGGGACGAGGGGGGGACGCCGCGAGGTCCAGGAACACGCGGCGCGCCATGGTCGACGTAGGTTCACCCCAAGAGATCCGAGCGCCTACGCGGTCGTCGCGCTCGGTCCGCGCCTTGCTCCGTCGGTGCCCGATGAAGCGTGCCGCGACCGTCCTCCTCGCGCTCTCCCTCTTCGCCTGTCAGGCCTCGCGGCCCGATGCGGAGGAGCCGGCGACGCCGGCGTCGAGCGACGACGCGCCCGCCGCGCCGGAGCTCCCGGACGCCGAGCCCGAGCCCGTGACCTCTCGCGAGCCATCACCGGCGCGCTGCGCCGAGCGATCGACGGGCGTCGTCCGCGTCGCGGTCATCCTCGTGAACGCGGGCGCGGCCGCCGCCACGTGCGGGGTCGACGATGTCCGCGAGCGCATGTTCGGGCCGAGAGGCGTCGGAGACTTCTACCGCGAGACGTCGGACGGCATGCTCTCTGTCGAGGGCGACGTCTTCGGGCCCGTCCAGGTCCCCGCCCTGACCGCGTGCGTCGGAAAGGACAACCCTGCCGCGACCACGGAGATGCTCCGGCAGTGGTACGCGCAGGCCGACGCGGCGGCCGGGGCGAATGGGATCGATCTCGCGAGCTACGACCGTCGCGTCTACGTGATGCCGCCCGGCGCCGCCTGCGGGGGCGGTGGTGTCGCGCGGCCGGCCTTGAACCGCGCGTGGATCTTCAAGTGCGAACAGACGGCGATCTACGCGCACGAGCTCGGTCACACGCTCGGCGTCGACCACGCCTCGTCCGCGGAAGGCGACTACGGCGACGGCTCCGACGTCATGGGCCGCGGTCTCTTCCAGCTGAACGGCCCGCACCGCGCCGAGCTCGGCTGGCTGCCGGCCGACCGAGTCGTGCGCGTGAGCGCTTCGGGCACGTACCGCGTCGGCGCGCTCGAGGCCCCGAGCGACGAGCCCCAGGTGCTCACCCTGACGCGCCGGGACGACCGCACGAAGGCGATCCATCTCTCGCTCCGGAAGCGCGTCGGGTTCGACGTCGCCCTCGACGAGATCTTCGTCGGGCGGCTCAGCGTGCACGAGCACGTCGCGACGTGCGCCTCCGCGCCCACCACGACGATGCTCCTCACGACGCTCGGCGACGGACAGTCGCACGCGCCCGCCGGCGCCGGCGTGACGATCACACAGGTCGCGCACGACGGCGACACGGCGACTGTCGAGGTGCGCTTCGACGGAGAGTGACGGTCACTTCGCGTCGAACGGATCCGGGAAGTTCGCGAGCCGCAGCCATGCCTGCTCGCATGCGGGGACGCGCGCGGTACGTGAGATCGCCCCGTTCTCGTCGGTCTTGCACTCGGCGCGGAAGCCGGACGGCTTCACGACGTAGAGGCTCGAGGTGAAGTAGACGAGGTCGTCGCCCTCGGGGGTCTTGCCGAGGTTCTTCACGGTGTTCGGAAAGTCGGGGTTGTTCGTGTACCAGAGGATCTGTCCGTGGCGGGTGCTGGGCACCTTCGGAAGGTTCGCGAGCGCCCAGTCGATGCCACGCTGGTCGAGGAGGAGGAAGTAGCGGGCGTCGCGGAAGCGCGGCGGCGCACCGTGACGGCCGTTCAGGGCGGAGCGCGACGGATCGGAGTCGACGCCCTCGAGGAGGAAGAGCCGCCCGTCGACGTCCTTGACCAGGTGGGTCGTCGAGACGGTGCCGTCGAACTCGCTCCGCGCGATCTCCACGGCGCGCGCGCCGGCGCCGAGCTTCGGATCCGGGAGAAAGACGCCGAGCTCGCGACGGTCCTTGGCAGTCTGCAGATCCGCGGCGGAAATCTGCGCGACGATCTCCGACTCGTCCGTCTGCGTGGCGGACTCCGTGGGGGCGGCGCACCCGACGCCGAGGGAGAGCGAGCCGAGGATGAGCGAGGCGGTGAGCACCGAGCGAGCAACGACGGACGAGACCATGGGAAAACCTCCTGCGCGGACACGTCTTGGCGCCGCGACAGACGTTTCCTTACATGTCAGACATTGGCTCGCCAGGAGCCGGCGGGAAACGATCCTTTCCCGTGAGGCAAGAGTCTTCGCGCGCGAAGGCGTCGCCGCACGGGTGCGCCGGGCAACGTGGAAGAGGGCGCGATTGGCGTTCGAGCACGCACTCCGCGATGCCACGGACGCTGGCCGCGGCCCGTCGTCGGCACTGGTACGTCGCCGCGCGCGTGCTACTTGGGCGCCACCATGCTCGACCCCACACGCGCCGCGGTCCTCGCTCTCGCCGTCACCCTGGCCGCCTGTGCCGTCCCCGCGGACGCGGATGTCGAACCGTCCCGAAGCGAGGACGACCTCGTCGTCTCCAGGTGTTGCTCGAGCGTCCAGCCCGGCGCGCTGCCGATCGTCCGCTTCGACGGTCACGCCTCGTACACCCTGACGACGCCCGCCGGGGACATCGCCGACGTGCACTACCCCACGGACCGACTCGGACGGTTCTTCCAGCGGCTGGGCGTGCGTCATCCCGTCGTCGTCCTCCTCCAGGGAGCGCAGACGGACAAGGCGGCCTACGCGGGCTTCGCGGGTCTCGTCGCGGAGCACGGCTTCGTCGTCGTCGTCCCGAACCACTTCCGGGCCTTCCCGCCTGGCGCCCCCGCGTCGCTGTTCACCGAGCAAGGCGTGATCGCCGACGGTCTCGCGGCGGCGGTCGCCGAGAGCCGGCGCGCGTCGTCACCGCTCGAAGCGCGCATCGACGAGACCCGCCTCGCCGTCGTCGGCCACTCCTTCGGCGGCGTCGCGGCGATCCTGGGCGTGGCCGGCACGTGCGCACCGCCGTTTTGCACGCCGGGGACGTACACCCGTCCCGCGGCGTTGCGAGCGGCGGTGGTCTTCGGGACGAACTACACGGACGGCGAGCCGCGCGCGGCGCTCCCGGTCGACACCTCCGCCGCTCCGATCGCGATGGTCCAGGGGACCGTCGACGGGCGCTCGCTGCCGTCGCTGGGCGCGCTCACGTATGCCGAGCTCGAGGCGCCGAAGGCGTACGTCGAGCTGGAGGGCGTGAACCACTTCGGCATCACCGACACCGTGGCACCGCCCGGGGCGGTGCCGGATGCCAACGCGTCGACGGTTCCGCAGGAGGAGGCCGTCGCGCGCGCCGCGACGTGGACGTCGCTCTTCTTGCGCGCCACCGTGAGCAACGATCCGATCGCGCGCGCGTACGTCCGATCGGCCGGCAGCTTCGACGGGACCGTGAAGGTGCAGTCCACTCCCTGAGCTCTCGGTCACGGCGGCGCCGGCGCGACGTCGGCCTCCGGCGGCAGTGGGAGGCCCAGCAGGAAAGGCAGGTAGGGGAGGAGCGGCGAGACTCCGCCGCCGCCGGGCGAGCTCCGGTCCGTCGTGAACGCGCCGGCGCCCGCGTTCTCGGGCGGCGTGTAGGCGCTCGCTCCAAACGGCGGCGGCGCGAGCGTGAACGCGCCCGCGCCCGCGTTCTCGGGCGGCGCGTACGCGCTCGCGGCCCACGGCGACGGCTCGAGCGCGAACCGGCCCGCACCGGCCGCGAAGGACGGCGGGCCGAAGAGCCGGTCGTACACCTCGGCGAGACGTGCCCCCGCGTCCGCCTCGAGCTGCGCGGATACGGGCGCACCCGACGCGCCGGCATCCGGCTCGGCGCGCGCGCCCGGGGCGGCCCCATCCTGCAACCCGAGCGGTCCAGGTGCGCCCTCCGCCGCGATGGCCTCGCCGTCGGCGGCCACCGGGAGCCCGTCGGCCGGCGAGGTCGGCGGCGTCTCCCGGGGTGACGACGGCTCGACCGCGCGCGGGGAAGGGGAAGGGGAAGGGGAGGGCGACGTCCGGGGAAGCGCTCCGAGCGACGCGGCGTCGGCGTCGCTCGCGCTCGAGGTCGTGGTCGTCGTCGTCGTCGAGAACGTGTGCGTCTCTGCCTCGTCCGTGGCGCCGCACCTCGACACGAGCGCGGCCGACGCGCTGCCCACGACGGCGGAGACCAGAGCCGCCTGGAAGAGGAGACGCCTGCGTGCGCTCATGAACGACCAGACATGCACGCGCCTGGCCGGGAGCGGCCACCGTCGAGCTGGCGCGGCGCCGGGGCGCCGACGTCAAGGTCGGGCGCAGGCGGCCGTTCGAGTGGTCATGCGCTCGGGGTGGCTCGTTCGAGAAGGCGCGCTCGTGGTCCACGCGCTCGCGCTCACGGCGGCGTGCGCCCTGCCGCCGGACCTCGACGGCGCGGCGGCGGATGTCGCGACGATCGATCCACCGCCCTCGGCCGCCGCGCCGAGCGCCGGCGCGAGCCAGGCCGATGCGGGATCCAGCGACCCGAGAGCGGTGATCTCGACCGGTCATGAGCGCGCTCCCGCGGACGCGAGCGACGCCGCGCCTCCGCCGGACCACGCCGCGACGGAGGAGGACGTCGGCGTGGACTCTCCGCCGCCCCCGCCCCCGCC
>JALHPN010000020.1 GCA_022842465.1 Polyangiaceae bacterium
GGGCGCGGCGGGCGGCGCCGCGTGGGCCGTGGTCCCGGCCAGGCCGAGGGCGACGAGGAGCGAGAGCGCGGCAACGAGGCGCAGCCGACGTGCGTGCATGTGTGCCATAAGAGCACATGGCGTGCCGGCCCGGTGGCCGCGCGCCCGCCATGAAATCGTGCGGGTCTGTGGGCCGTGCAGGCGCCGGGCTCACGGCCAATCCTCATCCATGGCCGGGGCACGGACCCCCCACCCTCACTTCACGGAGGGGCAGCGGATGCCGCCTGCGCCCGCCGAGTTGTTGTCCTCGAGGCACTCGTCGACGCCGCCTGCCGCGGCGCCCGCGCCGTCGACCGTGACGAAGAACGCGCCCGCGCCGAGCGCGTCCGCCGGCTGCGCGTGGACGACGACCTCGCTCTCGCCGGGGAGGAGCGCCTTCGTCGTCGCCTTCTCGGCGAGGAGCGCCCCGCTCGCGTCGGTCCCCGCGTAGAAGCGCACCTTGACGCCCGCGGCGACGCCGAGCGCGCCCGCGTTCTTCACGCGGGCCCGGAGCTCGATCGCGGTGGGGCAAGCGACGGTCGACACCTCGAGGTCGACGCGGAGATCGGGCGCGTTGTAGACGCCCTTGCCCTGCGCCGACACGCGGTAGTCGTTGTTCTCGGTCGGCGCCCAGCTCCGCGGCTCGATCGCGGGGATCTTCCCGTCCGAGGCGACGTTCGTGATGTGGTACGCGTGCTGGTTCCAGAGCTTGCGCGTGCGGACCCACTTGTCGTTCGTGTCCCCGTACACGAAGACGCCGTGGCGCGGCGTGACGTTCGCCGGGTACCCGCACGCGAGCCCGGCGTGGAGGTGGTTCCGATCGTTCGCGACGACCACGTACTCGGTGTTGTTGTCGCCGTCGACGTCGACGAGGACGGGCATCTCGTGGATGGTCGCCGAGCTGTTCGGCACGCTGTAGAGGACGGCGCCGTCGGTGCCTCGGTACACGCGCGAGTAACACTCGTCGTTGTAGACGACCTCCGCCGACCCATCGCCCTCGAAGTCGAAGACGCTCGACCCGGTCACGTTGGAGGACCCGTCCTGCGTGTCGGCGCTCCACTTCACGGACAGCTTCGGCGTGGCGAGCGGGTCGTACTCGAAGACGTTGTACTTCGTCCCGTTGGCGCTCGCGATCTCGTTGACCTTGTCGTTGTCGAAGTCGGCGATCGTCGGAGGCCCGCCGCGGCCGGCGCCCGGCATCGTGATCTCCTCGATCAAGACCCCGCTCACGGCGTTCTGGACGCGGAGCTTCCCGCTCGCGACCACGACGAGCTCCGGAACGCCGTCCTTGTCGAGGTCGGCGATCGCCGGATAACCGTCGACGAGGGTCGCGGAGCGGTCCCACAAGAGCGTGCCGTCCCGCGCGATCGCGCGGTTCCCGGTCACGACGTACTGAGCCGTCGTCGCGGGGTTCCCGTCGACGTCCGCGACGATGCTCACGGACCCGTAGGTCGCGTCGTTCCCGCCCCATCGCTCGCGGCCGATGGACGTGTCCGTCACGAGCTTGCCGGTGTGATCGAGGACGACGCCGCCGAGGACGACCTCCGCCTTTCCGTCGTTGTCGAGATCGGCGAGCGCGACGGTCACCGAGTTGAACGACCCGTTGTACGCCGTGACGCCGTCGGCGCGCTTCGACTCCCACAGGAGCGAGCCGTCCGCGCGGAACGCGAGCACGCCGCCGGCCCGGCGCGGGACGACGATCTCGATCGAGCCGTTGCCGTCGAGGTCGCCGGCGGCCGGGGTCCCGCGCGGGTTCACGCGGTAGTCGGGATCGCCGTTCAGCCCTTCCTTGTAGGCGTCGACGTTCGCCGCCCATTTCTCGAGGCCGGTCTTGCCGTCGAGGACGCGGAGGAAGGCCGGGTCCGCCTCGCCGAAGTCCGCGTCGCCGCCGGCGCCGCCCTTGCTCGTGACGATGACGACCTCGGGGATCTTGTCGCCGTCGAGATCGATCACGATCGGCGTGTTGATCACCTGATCGAAGTCGGGCTTGATCGCCGACGTCGTCCAGGACCACTCGACCTTCGGCGCGAGGGGGAGGACGGGCGGCTTGTACTGGCAGAGCGACGCGCCCTCGGGCTGCGGGAGGCATTTCCCGAGCGTCGGCTCGCAGAACTCGGCGTCCTCGCAGTCGAACGAGTCCTGACAGGCCTTCCCCGGCGCGCGGCACGTCGCCGAGAGGCACACCTCCCCGGCCCCGCAGCACACCTCGCCGCAGCGGACACCGGACGCGCAGGCGGCCGCGCACGCGCCCTCGACGCACTCTTCGCCTTGCTTGCAGCACGTCGCCGCGGCGCCGCAGAGGACGTTCGACGCGCAGCTCTCCGGGCGCTTTCCGGAGTCCCCGAAGCCCGGTCCCGGATCGCCCGACGACGAGGAGGCGGCGCCGCCGTCGGCGTCGCCCTCGCCGAACACGCTCTCCTCCGATCCGCCACAGGCGAGGACCACGAACGAGGCGAAGGACACGATCGACGCGAGGTGCACGAAGCGCGGAGAGGGCATCGTCGGCGATCGTCGGCGCCGCGAGCCCGCCGGTCAAACTCTCGCTTGCACCGTACCTGGTCCAGGCGGTGCGCCCGTCACGCCCTTCGTGCGAGCCAGTCCTTCACCGCCGCACCGGTCCCGAAGGGCCACGGCTTCAGCTTCGCGACGGGGACCGCCTTCCAGCCCTCGAGCTCGGCGCCGAGGACGATCTCGCCGCGGGCTTTCACGTGGTAGGCGACGATGAGCTCGTTCCGCATCTCGAAGGCGTAGACCCCGACGAGCCCTTCGCACGTCGCCTCGACGCCGAGCTCCTCGCGGACCTCGCGGAGCACGCCGGCCTCGGGCGTCTCACCCTTCTCGAGGAAGCCCGTGACGAGGCCGAACATGCCTTCTGGCCAGCCTTTGTTCCGGACGAGCACGACGTCGTCCCCACGCTCGACGATGGCTGCGACGACGGGGAGCGGGTTGTCGTAGTGGACGAAGCCGCAACCCTCGCGCGGGCACCCGAGGCGATCACGGTCGTCGTCCCCTCGCGGCGCGCGCATCTCCAGGGGCGTCGCGCAGCGCAGGCAGTAGGTCGTGCGTCCCATGCCGTTCATCCTCGCACGCCGAGCGCGGAGCCCCGAACGCGTACCGGCGCACCTCGCCGCCCCGGAGACGCGAGGCTCTCCGGGGCGGGAGGGAACCGGTCGACCCGGCGCGTCGGGGGGAGGGGAGGGAAGCGCCGGACCGAACCTGCTGCACGTTCGATGCAGGGGTCCCGGCGCCCGTTGCGATGTTATCTGGTCGCACGCGATGCCGTCGTGTTAGCAAGCGCGAACGATGGCACGACGTCCGGTCGCCTCTCTCCTCGCCGTTACCGCCACTGCTGCCGCGCTCTCGTCGGCGACGGAGGCTCACGCACAGTCCGCGCCCACCGCGCAGGGCTACGCGCACAACCTCTACCAGCCGTCCGAGCGCGGGAGCCGCTGGTTCCACATGGAGTCGCTCGGGATCGAGGGGAAGGGTCGCGCCTCGCTCGGCGTGGTGACGGACTACTCGTACCGCTCCCTCGTGAACTACCGCGGGTCCGACGGCGCGGTGCTCGCGTCCATCGTGCGAAACCAGCTCCTCGTGCACCCCGGCGCGACCTTCACGTTCGCCGACCGGGTGCGCGTGGGCCTCAGCATCCCGATCCAGCTCCACATCGACGAGGGACGTCCCGGGGCGATCAACGGCGTCACGTACGTGCCGACCGAGAACCTCGCCGTCGGCGACGTCCGGCTCGGGGTGGACGTCCGCCTCTTCGGCGAGAAGGGCGGCGCGATCCAGGGAGCGATCGGCGCGCAGCTCTTCGTCCCCTCGGGCTCGCCGAACGCGTACACCGGCGACGGCGAGCCGCGGGCGCTGCCGCGCTTCATGGTCGCCGGCCAGAGCGGCAACCTCGCCTACGCCGGCCGGCTCGGCCTCATGATCCGCGGGCGTGACGAGCCGTTCGGCGACGGCCGCATCGGCACCGAGGCGCAGGCCGGCCTCTCGGCAGGCTACGCGACGAAGGACGGTCGGCTGCTCGTCGGGCCCGAGCTCTACGGCAACACGGTCGTCAGCAGCGGCTCCGCCTTCCAGGCGCGGACGACGCCGGCCGAGCTCCTGCTCGGAATCCACTGGAACGCGTCGGACGAGATCCGGATCGGCGCGGGCGCCGGCATGGGCCTCACGCGCGGCTACGGCGCGGCGGTCGCGCGCGGGCTCTTCTCGCTCGAATGGGTGCCGGGGGACGCGAAGGAAGAAGCCGACAAGGCGAAGACGGACGATCGCGATCAGGACGGCGTCCCGGACGTCGACGACGCTTGCGGCTTCGTCCCCGGCCCGAAGTCGGACGACCCCACGCGCAACGGCTGCCCCGCCGTCGACTCCGACGGCGACCACGTCGCGGACGACGTCGACGCCTGCCGATTCGTCGCGGGCGCGCACTCCGCCGACGCCCGCCTGAACGGCTGCCCGCCCGACGCCGACGAGGACGGGATCCACGACAACGAGGACGCGTGCCCGAAGGAGAAGGGACCGCACTCGAGCGATCCGAAGACGAACGGCTGCCCCGTCACGGACAAGGACGGCGACGGCGTCACGGACAAGGAGGACGCCTGCCCCGACAAGCCGGGCGTGAAGACGCTCGATCCGAAGACGAACGGATGCCCCGACCCCGACAAGGACAAGGACGGCGTCCTGAACGACGTCGACGCGTGCCCCGATCAGGCCGGCACCCCCGATCCGGATCCGAAGAAGAACGGTTGCCCGAAGGCGATCCTCGAGGGCAAGCAGATCCGCATCACGGATCAGGTCCGCTTCGCCACCGGCAAGGCGCAGATCGTCGGCCCCGAGAGCGAGGCCGTCCTCAAGGCGATCCTCGAGGTTCTCCAGGCGCACCCGGAGGTCAAGAAGGTCCGCGTCGAAGGGCACACGGACAACCAGGGCGCGGCCGAGGCGAACAAGAAGCTCAGTCAGGCGCGCGCGGAGTCGGTCGTGAAGTGGCTCACCGACAAGGGGATCGACAAGTCGCGGCTCGGCGCCGCCGGCTTCGGTCAGGAGAAGCCGCTCGGACCGAACACCACCGAAGAAGGGCGCAGCCAGAACCGCCGCGTCGAGCTCCATGTCGAGGAGGGATCGAAGTGAACCGCATGCTCCGTATCGGCCCGGCGCTCGCGCTCAGCGCGCTCGCCACCGTCCTCGCCACTCCCCGCGTCGCGCACGCGCAGGCCGCCGCCACGCCCCCCGCGCAGGGGCCGACCATCCCGGCGGAGACCGTGAAGGCGAACACGGCGACGAAGGGCAGCAACGAGCTCGCCAAGGGCGGGTTCGTCACGAGCGCGCTCCCTGCCGCGGACGACCCCCGCCACGCGACCGAGGTGTCGATCGCCGCGGGCGGGCTGTTCTCGAGCGGCAACGCGCGTCAGGTCGCGCTCACGTCGATCGGCAAGATGAAGATCCGGCGGGACGAGCACCAGCTCACCGTGTCGGCGACCGGGAACTTCGCGCGCGCCGGCAAGACGGGCGAGAAGGTCGACACGACGGTCGAGAACTACCAGGGCCTCCTCCGGTACGACTACTTCTTCACGAACGAGATCGCCGCGTTCATCCAGACGACGGCTCGTCGCGACCGCTTCCAGGGTCTCGACATGCGTCTCAACATCGACCCGGGCCTCGCCTACTACTTCATCAACACGAAGAAGCAGATCCTCCGGGCGGAGGCCGGCTACGACCTCCAGCACGACGTCCGCCGCGACGCCGATCGCGACATCGCGGCGCCCGCAGGCTCGCCGCCGGGGACGCTCCCCACCTTCGTCGACAAGACGCAGACGCTCCACAACGCCCGACTCTTCGTCGGCTACGAGAACAAGCTCTACGAGCAGGTCGGGTTCGTGACCGGCCTCGAGTACCTGCAGAACATCTCGGACTTCGACAAGTACCGCCTCATCTTCGACATCGGTCTGAAGACGAACATCTCCGACAAGCTCGCGATCGCCACCACGTACACCATGCGCTACGAGAACGTGCCTCTCCCCAGCGTGGTGAAGTCCGACTCGATCGCCTCGATCAACCTCGTCTACACGCTGTTCTGAGGGGGCCTCATGGGGATCATTTCCGAGTTCAAAGAGTTCGCGCTCAAGGGCAATTTCCTCGACCTCGCCGTCGGCGTCATCCTCGGCGCCGCGAGCGGCGAGGTCGTGAAGGTGCTCGTCGACAAGCTCATCACGCCGCCGATCGGGCTCCTCCTCGGGAGGGTGAACTTCAACGATCTCAAGATCGTCCTCCAGCAGGGGGTGAAGAGCGCCGACGGGAAGGAAGACGTCGTGAAGGAGGTCGCGCTCGGGTACGGCTCGGTCGCGCAGTCGCTCATCAGCTTCTTCCTGACCGCGTTCGTGGTCTTCCTCATCGTGCGCGGCTACAACCGCTTCCGCGCGAAGGCGCCGCCGGCGGAGCAGCCCGCGCAGGAGAAGCTCCTCACGGAGATCCGAGACCTGATGAAGGCGGGCGCCAAGGCCCCCTAGCTCAGCCGGCGTCGAGGAGCTTTCGGAGCCGGAGCGCCAGCTCGCGGCCCCGGAACGGCTTGGCGAGGAACGCCGGCCCGCTGCCCGCCGCGGGCGTCGTCACGGTGTGGAGCACGACGAGGTCGGGCCGCTTGGCGAGGAGCGCGTTCGTGGTCGCGTCGTCGAGCGGCGTCGACGACTCGGTCTCCTTCACGAGCGCGTGGACATGCTGCGCGGGGTCGTCGAGGTGCGCCTCCGCGTCGACGCGATCGGTGGCCTCGAGCACCGTGTAGCCGAGCCCTTCGAGGGAGCGCGCGAGCACGCGCCGGAGCGACTCGTCGCGCTCGAGGAGGACGAGCGTCTCGCGGCCCCTCGCTTCGTTGGGCTCGGGGGTGGCCAGGGGCGCGGGCTCCTCCGTGGACGGCAGGAGGAGCGCGACGGTCGTTCCGCGACCCGGCGCGGACGCCAGCGTGACGTCGCCGCCGGACGCCCTCACGTGGGCGATCGTCGTCGTGAGCCCGAGCCCCGTCCCGCGCCCGAGCGGCTTCGTCGTGAAGAAGGGCTCGCCCGCGCGCGCGAGGACGTCGGGCGGCATGCCCTCTCCGTCGTCGACGACGGCCAGCCGCACGCGATCGTCCGACGCTCTCGCGATCGCGATCGTGACCGTGCCGCCGTCGGGCATGGCATCGCGCGCGTTCGCGACGAGGTTCAGGAGGCCCTGCTCGATGACGCCCGCGTCGCAGACGATCCGGACGTGGGGCGCGAGGGAGTCCTCCACGACGACGTCGACCTTCGCTCCGGCGAGGCGGCGGGCGAGCGGAAGGAGCCCGGCGACGAGCTCACCCGGTCGCACGAGCGTCGCCTCGGACAGCGCCTTCCGCGCGAAGGAGAGGAGCTGCTTCGTGAGCGCGCCGGCCTGCTCCACCGCCGCCGCGATCTCGAGGCCGAGCTCGTGCACCGCGGGCTCGGCCGACGCCTCGGCGAGGAGGGCGGCGTTCGCGTCGATGACGGTGAGCATGTTGTTGAAGTCGTGGGCGACGCTGCTCACCAGCCGGCCCGTCACTTCCATCTTCTGCGCCTGCCGCAGCTGCGCCTCGAGCGCCTCGCGATCCGTGAGGTCGTGGAGGATGCCGACGAAGACGCGCTGCCGTCCGACGAAGGCTTCGCCGATGGAGAGCCGCGCCGGGATCGTCGAGCCGTCGCGTCGTCGCGCGCGCACGTCGCGCCCCCGCCCGATGATGTGCTTCTCGCCCGTCTCCCGGTACCGCTTCAGCTTCGAGCCGTGCTCCGAGGCATCTCGCCCGACCATGAGCACGTTCACGTCGCGCCCGACGAGCTCTTGTGGCGCCCAGCCGAGCAAGCGCGCGCAGGCCGAGTTCGCGGAGAGCACGATGCCGCGTTCGTCCATCGTCAGGATGACGTCCGGCGCCGTGTCGAGGAGCGTACGAAGATGCGCTTCGTTCGCGAGCGCCGCGCCGGCGCGCTCCCCCACGTCGCGGGCGACCCAGAGAAGGACGTCGTCGTCGAGGCGCGTCGCGGTCCATTCGCAGGACATGGGGGTGGCGATCACGTCATCGGTCCAGTCGCATCGGCCGGTCTCCGGCGTGCCGGTCGCGAGCACGCGCAGGCACGCGTCGAAGCTCCCGTTCGCCAGTATCGTCGGGCACAGCTCGGTCCAGAGCCGGCCGATGGCGGCCTCGGGCTCCGGCTGGGCGCCGCGTGCGGCGGCGTTCATCCAGAGGAGGCGCATGTCGACGAGCGTCCCCGCGCCGTCGCGTACGGCACGGCTCATCGAGCAGCGGTCCGGGAGCCGCTCGAGCGCGTCATGGACGAGCCGACTCCCGAACGCGTCCAACCGGGCCAGGCTCTGCCGCCGGCCCCCCGCCCCCGTGACCCCCATTCGAACGAGCCTATCGAGCGGCGCGGGCCCCGTCATCGGCGGTTGACAGAGCGCGAGCGCGATTTAGCTTGCGCGCGCTTTCCGCGACAGTTCCGACGTTACACTCATTTTCTACATGATCTCGGATGGATAGTCGGCTCATCGGGCGGCCGGGAGTGTCCGGTCGACCGGTCTGGACCGCCCGGCTCTTGGGCCTGAGGAAGAAATCCGCTAGGGAGTGCGTTCCGCGCGGGCGTCCAGGGTCCGAGACATCCGTTTCGACGCCTCGGGTTCCACCACAAACGCCTTACTTGCAACGATGGCCCAGCCGCTCCGGCGGAAGGGCGCCAACGGAGGTCGGATGTCCACCGACGTGATGATCTACGCGAACGGGCTCACGAAGCGATACGGCTCGTTCCGCGCGCTCGACGACGTGAGCTTCGAGGTGAGGCGCGGCGAGATCGTGGGGTTCCTCGGGCCGAACGGCGCCGGGAAGTCGACCACGATGCGCATCCTCACCTGCTTCATCGCCCCGACGGGCGGTGTCGCGAAGGTGCGGGGCCACGACGTCTTCGACGACACGCTCGCGGTGCGGGCGAGCCTCGGGTACCTCCCGCAGCGCGCGCCGCTCTACCTCGAGATGACGGTGCTCGAGTACCTCGAGTTCGCGGCCCGCGTGCGGAACCTCGACAAGAGCACGTTCCGGAAGCAGGCCCGGAACGTGGTCGAGATCTGCGGCCTCGCGCAGTCGCTCTCGAAGGAGATCCGCCAGCTCTCGCACGGCTACCGGCAGCGCGTCGGCCTCGCGCAGGCGCTCATCCACGACCCGCCGATCCTCATCCTCGACGAGCCGACGAGCGACCTCGACCCGAACGAAAAATCGGAATTTCTCAACTACCTGAAGCAGATCGGCAAGGACCGCACGGTCCTCCTCTCGACGCACAACCTGAAGGAGGTCGAGTCGGCCTGCGCGCGCGCGATCATCGTGTCGCGCGGCCGGGTGGTCGCCGACGGCGCCCTCGACGACATCCGGGCGAAGAGCGGCCAGGTCCGCTACCTCGTCAGCGTCCAGGAGTCGGCGACCGACTCGCCGTATCGGGGCAAGGGCCAGCTCCCGCGCTCGGCGGACGTCGAGCAGGCGCTCGGCAGCGTGACGGGCGTGAAGAAGGTGGCCGAGCTCCCGACCGACGATCGCGCGCACGCGTACGAGATCCTCGGCGCGGAAGGGTCGGATCTCCGGCCGGAGATCTTCCGGATGGTGGCAGACAAGGGGTGGGTGCTCCTCGAGCTCCATCGCGACACGCAGACCCTCGAGGACGTGTTCCGCCAGCTCACCATCGGTGACGAGCGGAAGAACCGTCAGCTCGGACCGGAGGCGGCGACCCGCGGCGCTAGCCGCGTCGACGAGGACGACGAGGACGACGACGAGGACGACGACGACGACGACGCGGACGGTGAGGAGAAGCGATGAGCAGCGAGACCGTCGAGAAGGACAGCGAGAAGAAGCTCGCGGCCATGCACGACTCGAAGGAGTCCGAGGCCGACGAGAAGGACGACGATCGCGACGACGACGACGACGACAAGGAGGAGAAGAACGCCTCCTCGCGTGCGGCGAGCGTCAGCGGCCGCTCGGGGGAGAAGGTCGTCCTCGAGCGCCCGGGCGGCGCTTCGATGATCTGGACCGTCGCGCGCCGTGAGATCGCGTCGAACTTCCTCTCGCCGATCACCTACATCGTGACGGCGGTGAGCTTCATCGTCTTCGGCGCGTGGTTCTTCTACCACAAGGGCGGGTTCTGGGGCGTCGACCGGGCCAGCATGGTCCGCGCGTTCGACATGGTCCCCGCGGCCCTCTGCGGGATCATCCCGCTCTACACGATGCGCTCGCTCTCGGACGAGAAGCGCGTCGGCACGATCGAGCTCCTCATCACGATGCCGGTGAAGGACAGCGAGGTCATCCTCGGGAAATTCATCGGCTCGATGAGCGTCATGACCGCGCAGCTCGCGCTCCTCGCGATCTACCCGATCATGATGTTCAAGTGGCCGTGGCACCTCGGCGAGCTCGACTGGAACCCGTTCTGGGTCGGCATGATGGGCCTCTTCCTCCTCTCGGCGGCCGGCACCGCGATCGGCCTCATGTGGTCGAGCTACACGGACAGCCAGCTGATGGCGTACTTCGCGGCGGCGATCACGCTCGCGACGCTCTACGCGTTCGGCCAGCTCGCCGTCGTCGAGTCGCTCAAGGGCGTGGTCGGTGACGCGCTCGCGTTCCTCAGCCTCCAGTCGCGGTTCGAGCCCTTCGCGCGCGGCGTGATCGACTCCCGCGCCATCGTCTACTTTCTCTCCATCACGGCGCTCTGCCTGTTGGTGGCCTTCCGCTCTCTCGAGAGCCGGAAGTGGTCCTGATTCCCAGAGGCAACCGAAGCCATGGAAAAGCGTAAGAAGGCAGCCACCGAGAGCGGCGCGCTCCTCGTCGTGATCGCGCTCATTCTCGTCGCGGTGAACGCGCTCAGTTTCTTCCTCTACTTCCGGAAGGACACGACGGCGGCGGAGAAGTACACGCTGTCGAAGGGGTCCGGCCACCTCCTCACCGAGATGAAGGGGGAGATGAAGGTCGAGGCCTACGTCACGAAGGGGCTCCCGAAGCTCGACGCGTTCGTGCGCGATCTGCGCGATCTGCTCCAGCAGTACAAGGACGCGAGCAAGGGCAAGTTCGACTACGTCATCATCGAGGCGAACGACGAGGAGCAGAAGAAGAAGGCGAAGGAGGCCGGCCTCCAGGAGCTCCAGTTCGGCGAGGGCTCGGACACGGAGGACAAGGCCGAGTTCGCCAAGGGCTACATGGGCCTCGTCTTCAACTACGGCGCCGAGCGCGACACGATCAAGGTGCTCTCGCCCGACAACAACGTCGGCCTCGAGTTCTGGATCACGAACAAGGTCCGCGAGGTCCGCGACAAGGGCGACCAGATCAAGCACAAGATCGGCGTCCTCACGGGCCACGACGAGCTGAAGCTCTCCGATCCGGTGCTCCTCCCCTCGAACTCCGGCCAGAAGCCGAACCTCCAGGGCATCCTCTCGCAGTACTTCCCGTTCTACACGTTCGTCGACGTCGATCTGAAGAACGGCGACGGCGAGGTCGACGAGTCCCTCGACGGCATCATCATGATGCAGCCGGGCAAGGACATCTCCGAGAAGGAGCTCCGCCGCATCGACGCCTTCGTCATGAAGGGCAAGAGCCTCGCCGTCATCGCGAGCGCCGTGAACCTCAAGGCGAGCGACCCGAGCGGCTCGGCGACGATGTCGACGCACAACATCGACAAGCTCCTCTCGGGCTACGGCATCGAGATGGGCAAGGACGTCGTCCTCGACTACGGCCGCCCGATGCGCGTGCCGGTGCCGACGCAGATGGGCATGCAGGTCGGCCGCTTCCCGCCCGTCCTCGACGTGCAGGACGACGGGCGCTTCACGGGCAACGAGCAGCTCCTCGACACGAGCTTCCCGGCCTTCTTCCGCATCTCGCCGATCGCCGTCCCGTTCGCGTCGTCTCTGACCGTCAAGGCGGACAAGCAGCCCGAGGGGCAGTTCCGCGTCATCGCGCGCTCGACGCCGAAGAGCCAGAAGCGCGAGGGCGACACGCTCGACCTCAAGCTCCTGCAGCGCTGGACGCCCCAGAAGGGCACCCTCACGCAGTACGACATCGCGGCGACCGTCGAGGGCAAGCTGAAGAGCGCGTTCGCGGGCGGCGACAAGATGGGCGTCGAGATCCCGGACGCGGCGACCAACAAGGCGCGCGTGCTCGTCATCTCCTCGTCGCAGTTCTTCGCGAACCCCTTCGCGCGCGCCGGAAACGGCCCGGACATGGGCCAGATGGGCATGCAGATGCCCGGCATGGGCGGTGACGAGAACCTCCTGATGTTCGCCGACGGCTACGCCCGCGCGGTGCTCACGAACACCATCCTCGTCGCGAAGAACCTGATGGACTGGGTGACGGGCGACACGGATCTGCTCGCGGCCTCCGCGAAGATCCTCCAGGAGCCCTCGCTCAGCTACGGGGACGTCTCGAAGCCGAACTTCGACGAGATGTCGGAGGAGCAGCTCTCGAAGCAAGCCGACGAGATGAAGAAGGAGCGGAAGAAGAAGCAGAACGTGATCGGCGGCACGCTGATCGTCGGCGTTCCGGTCTTCTTCGGCCTGCTCGGCTTCCTCCTCTGGCAGCGGCGGTCCTCGCGGCGCAACAACGCGCTCGCCGAGCTGACCGAAGCCGCGGCCTGAACACCATTCCAGGAGAACGAACGTGGATCGCACGAAGCAGCTCGTGGTCTCTGTCGTGGTGCTCGCCGCGCTCGGCGGCGCCGTCTGGAAGGTCTCGCAGGACGACGCGAAGAAGGGGTCCGCCACCATCACGGCGGCGGATCTCCCCGATCTCAAGGCGACGGACGACGTCGACAAGATCTCGGTCACCAACGGCGAGAAGGGTGAGGTCGTCCTCGAGAAGAAGGGCGACAAGTGGGAGGTCACGAAGCCCGTCCAGGCGGCCGCCAGCCAGGCGAACGTGAAGTCTCTCCTCGACAACCTGAAGGAGCTCAAGGCCAAGGAGATCATCTTGGCGGCTCCCACGGACGACCAGAAGAAGGATTTTCAGTTCGAGCCCACGAAGGCGGTCCACGTCGTCACCTACAAGGGCGGCGAGAAGAAGCTCGACGCGACGTTCGGAAAGTCCGGCGCTCGCGGGCAGACCGCGATGGTCGACGGCAAGCCCGGCATCTACTCGGTGACGGGCTACTCGAGCTATCTCTTCGCCCGTGAGGTGAAGGGCTGGCGCGACACGAAGATCTTCGAGTTCGACGACGCGAACGTCACGGGCTTCGCGATCGAGAACAAGAACGGCCCCTTCTCCTTCACGAAGGGCGACAAGTGGGCCGGCACCTTCAAGGGCAAGCCGATCGAGCGCTTCGACGAGGACAAGGTCAAGGACGCCATTCGCTCGCTCAAGAACCTGAACGCCGACGACTTCGGCGACGGCAAGAGCCAGGCAGAAGCGGGCCTCGACGCGCCGGAGGGCAAGGCCACCGTCACGCTGAAGGACGGCGCCGGCACGTACGTGCTCAAGGTCGGCAAGGTCTCCACCGGCACGTCGCGCTACGCGATGAAGGACGGCTCCGAGGTCGTCTACACGATCGCGCAGTTCCCGGCCGACTGGGTCACCGCCGACGTCGCGAAGTTCCAGAAGCCGGTCGAGAAGGCGGACGCGGGCGCGAAGGCGGCTTCCCCCGTGATGCCTGCCGGGATGCCCGGCATGCCGCCCGGCCACGGCGGCATGGGCGACGACGACGGGCACGGTCACTGAGCCGCGCTTTCGCCAGGAAGTTGCCTCGGCGACGACCGGACGGGTAGGCCCTTGGGGCCCGTGCCTCGTCCGATCGTCGCCGTCGCCGTTTGTGCCTCCTCGCTCGCCCTCGCGGCGTGCGGCGGCGGCGCGCCCCCCCGAAAGGTCGCGACGCCGGTCGCCGCGCTGCGTACGGTCCCTGCTCCCGAGCCGGCCGCCGAGGAGCCGACCGCAGGGCCGCCCCCGGAGCACTGGTACTTCGAGCACCTCGCGCCGAACGGGCGGCACGCGCTCCTCCGGAGGCTCGATCCGACGGGCCGCTCGACGCTGCAGACGCGCATCGTCGACGTCGACACGGGCGCGGTCCTCGAGGAGGTGCAGATGCCCGAGCTCGGAAAGTTCCCGGGTCGGACGATCGGCCTCGGCGGACCCGAGGTCGCGAAGCTCGACGCGATGCTCGCGTCGCCTCGCTTCGAGGAAGACCTCGCGCGCGGCGCGCACGTCGCGAAGCGCTTCCCGTTCGGGTCGTGTGGCCGCCTCTCGGCGGGCGTCGGGAACGCGGGGATCGCGTTCAACGCGGGCGACTGGCTCTACCTCGCCGACGCGGCGGGGAAGGTGCGGAAGAAGCTCGCCCAGGAGGCGGCGTACGACCCGCGCTTCTCCCCGGATGGGAAGTTCCTCTTCTTCCGGCGCGCGGCGGGCTCGATCGATCGCGTGTTCGCGAAATACGAGCTCGTCGTGATGCCGGCCGACCTCTCGTCCTCGCCACGCGCGATCCCGGGAACGGCCGGCGTCCGCGAGACGATCGCCACGACGGCCGACGGCGGCAGCGCGATCGTCCTCGCGTCACACGAGCCGATCGTGAAGACGTGCGTGCTGTCCGTCGCGCTCAAGCCGCCCTTCGCGATGAAGAAGCTCGGATGCCTCGAAGGCTCCGAGCGGCTCGTCGAGTCGACGATCTCGCCGAAGGGCCGCTTCGTGGCGCTAACCACCCAGACGACGTCGGAGAAGGACGTGACGCCGGCGGCGGAGGCGAAGGGAAAGCGAGCGCCGCCCTCGACCCTCGCCTGGCGGCTCCGCGTGCTCTCGCTCGCGACGGGGCAGGTCGTGTACGACGCGCCCACCGAGGCCGGGTACTCGCTCCGCGGCATCAGCGAGGGCGGAACGCTCGTCCAGAGCGGGATGCGCGGCGTGCTCGTCGACGACGTCACGGGAAAGTCGCGCCGCGAGCTGAAATCGCCGCCCGATCTCGGTCACCGCGTGTTCTTCCGGAGCGACGACGAGCTCGTCGTGCAGCGTGGCGGAAGCGTGGCGGTCGTGGACGTTCGCACGCTGGAGTGACGCGCGGCGCTCGAGGCGCCGGGGGCAGGAGCGGGCGGCGTTCGGCCCGATGGGGGGCAACGCGAGGAGCGACGCACCGCGGCGTGACTCTCGGCTTCCCTGACGCCCCCGCAGCCATGCTACGAAGCCGGCCGCGATGGATCTCTTCGGCCACCTCAACGCGTACGACTACGGCGAAGTCCACTTCAAGCTCGACAAGGCGACCGGCCTCAAGGCCATCGTCGCGATCCACGACTCGCGGCTCGGACCCGCGCTCGGCGGGTGTCGCTTCATCGAGTACGCCACCGACGAGGACGCCGTCATCGATGCCCTCCGCCTCGCGCGAGGCATGACGTACAAGGCCGCGCTCGCGGGCCTCGCCCACGGCGGCGGAAAGAGCGTCATCATCCGGCCCAAGCAGCACTTCGACCGCGTCGCCCTCTTCCGCGCGTTCGGGAAGTTCGTCGATGACCTCGGCGGTCACTACATCACCGCCGAGGACAGCGGCACCGGCCTCGAGGACATGGAAGTCATCCGGACGGTGACGAAGAACGTCACCGGCGTCGACGTGGCGAATGGGGGCTCCGGCGACCCGTCGCCATTCACCGCGCTCGGCGTCCGGCGTGGCATCGAGGCGTGCGTGAAGTTCGCGCTCGGCAAGGACTCGCTCGACGGCGTGCACGTCGCCGTCCAGGGCGTAGGCCACGTCGGCTACCACCTCTGCAAGGAGCTCCACGCCCAGGGCGCGAAGATCAGCGTCGCGGACGTGGACCCGCTCAAGGCCGAGCGCGCCACCCGCGAGTTCGGCGCGAGCGTCGTGGAGCTCGACCAGATCACCGCCATCGCATGCGACGTCTTCGCGCCGTGCGCGCTCGGCTCCGCGCTGAACGACGCGACGATACCGCGCCTGAAGGCGAAGATCGTCGCCGGCGCCGCGAACAACCAGCTCGCCCAGCCGCGCCACGGGGACGACCTCCACGCGCGCGGCATCCTCTATGCGCCCGACTACGCGATCAACGCGGGCGGCCTCGTCAACGTCGCGCAGGAGGTCCTCGGCTACGACGCGGGGCGTTCGCGCGAGAAGACGCTGAAGATCTACGAGACGATCTTCGAGATCGCCGAGCGTAGCCAGAAGATGGCGGCGCCGACGTACCGGATCGCCGACATGCTCGTCGAGGAGAAGCTCGCGACGATGTCGTGAGCCCTCCCGCGAGCGAACGCCGCTCGACGAGCTCCCGCGACTACTTCGAACGCGCCGGAGCGAGGAGCGCCGGCACGCGATCGAGCGGAACCTCCCCGAGAGTCGCCCAGGCCTGCGCGCGCGCGACCGGGTCTCCGCCCTCCGCGAGGAGGATCGCGGCGGCCTGTCCGGCTCCGATCGCGGCGGTGGGTCGGGCGAGCGCGAAGCGTTCGAGCTTGGCCGAGAGCGCCGAGCTCGGAGGCGCGAGGAGGTGCCGATCCCTCGCGGAGCGATCGAGCGTGGCGGTTCCCCGCGCGACGTCGAGCGCCCACTGCGCGACGATGACGTGATCATGGAGCGCGGCGTACGCGAGTGCACGCGCCATGTCGTCCCGCGCGTTCGCCACCGCGTGACGAAGGTGACACGCAGGCTCGCGCTCCGGCGACGCCGCCATCGACCGGATGCGCGAACCCGGCACGGCGTCGACGCAGGGGCCGCTCGCGAAGAGGAGCGGCTCGAGCCGCCCGCTGAGGACGTCGCGGGAGAGCGAGCTCGCGGCGAGCGCCGGAGCGGCGAGGGCTCGCGATCGCGCCTCGGCGTCGGCGAGGCTCTTCGCCAGCGACTCGGCGCTCACGGCCCCGCCGAGGTGCGCCGTCAGGCGGGGCGCGAGGTCGTCCCACGTCGTCGCCGTCACCTTGCCGCCGGCGTGCTCTTCGAGCTCCTGCCTCACACGGACGAGCTCGGCCGTCGACGCGCGGAACATCGGGGTGTCGACGAGGTGCTCCAGCGCGTCGAGCGCGTCGTCGAGGTCGCGCGCGCGGAGGACATCGAGCTTCTGGGCGCCCGTCGCGCCGGCGGCGACGGACTCGCGGATCTCGCGGAGCCTCCGGGCGACGGCGCGATCGCGCTGCTCGGCGGAGACCGCCGACTCGGGCGCTCGCCACGTCTCGACGACGGCGCGCACGAGCGCGCTCGCGGAGCGCGGGAGACGCCGCTCCTCGTCGAGACGAAACGCCTCCTCGTCGACGAGGAAGCGGAGGAGGCTGCGCTCGAGCTCCGGTGAGTCGGTTCCGTCGCCGCCCGCTGCCGGGAGCTTCGGCGGGATCTCGTCGAGCTTCGCGCGGACGGCCGTGAGCCCACGTTCGCGCGCGGAGAACGAGAACGGATCGATGCGGCCGTCGACGAGCACGACGGACTCGTCCTCGGTCAGCACGGCGGACATCCCGACGCGCCCGAGGTCCTCCTCGCGGAGGGTCATCCGGCTCCGCCGCGCGACGCGAAGGTCGAGCGTCGCGAGGTCCCGCAGGATCTCGTCCTCGAGCGCGTCGAAGCGCGCGAGGTCCCCGCGCTCGTCGGACGCTCGGGGGGCCGCCGGGCCGTTCGCGGTCGCGCCACCCGCGCCGCACGCGGCCGACGCGATCGCCAGGGCCATCAGCGCCGCGGCGGGGAGTCGCCTCATTCGCCGAGCACCTTCACGATGAGGCGCTTGTCGCGCTGGCCGTCGAACTCGGCGTAGAAGACCCGCTGCCACGTCCCGAGGTCGAGGCGTCCGGCCGTGATCGGCACGATGACCTCGTGGTGGACGAGCATCGACTTCAGGTGTGCGTCGCCGTTGTCCTCTCCCGTGCGATGATGCTTGTAGTCGTCACGGAACGGCGCAAGCCCCTCCAGCCACTTCCAGATGTCTTCGTGCAGGCCGGACTCGTCGTCGTTCACGAAGACGCCCGCGGTGATGTGCATCGCGCTGACGAGCATCATGCCCTCGCGGATGCCGCTCTTCGCGAGGACCTCCGCGAGCCGCGGCGTCAGATGGACGAGCTCGCGCTTCTTCTTCGTGTGGAAGGTGAAGTATTCGGTGTGGCTCTTCACGGCTCGCCAGCATAGCCGACGGCGGCGCTGCCGGCAGCGGGCGCTCCTCCGCGTCCCGAGCGCGGCTCAGTACCTCACGACGCCGGCGACCTCGTAGCGCGTCCACGCGGCCGCGGTGCCCTTGTCGAGCTGGAAAGCGAGGCGCGCGCAATCTCTCCGCATCTCGAGCCGGCCGCTGCCGTCGATCTTCGTCACAGTACGGTTTTCGCACGTGTCGACGCGCTGGCCGTCCGCGCGATGGAAGTACGCGCGCTCCGCGAGCAGGTCGCCGCCGCACGAGGTCGTCGAGCAGGAGATGTGGCCCGTGCACTGGCCCCACAGCGCGAAGCCCGCCGTCACGTCGAGCTCGCCGCTCGACCACTTCCCCGGCGCCGGCGTCGGGCGCGCGCTGAAGAGCGTGACCTCGGCCGTCACGGCGTCGAGGTCGGCGCTCCGCATGCGCTTGGGAGCGCCGGGGGACGAGCATCCCGAGGGCGTGCAGCTCGACGTCCGCACGTACACATCCATCTCGCGGTCCAGCCGTCGCGACCCGGGCGTCCAACCCGAGCCCACGAGCGCCACGCGTTGCGAACGCGTGAGGAGACGTCCCGTGCAGGCCGACGGCGCGAAAGGGTCGAAGCCGTCCGGGAGATCGTCAGGTCCGTCGGACGACGGCGTGCATGCGCCGGGGGGAAGTCCCACGCTGCCCGACGGAGCCGCGGCCGAGGTGACCTCGAGGTCCGACACGAAGAGGCGGCGCGCGACGCGCGGTTCGGCGCGTCGGAAGACGTTCCCGAGCACGACCTGAAGAGGTGCTTGGTCACGTAGCTCGATGACGAGCTCGTGCGTCGAGGGCGAGACCTTGGTCCCGACGACGAAGGCCGTGCCGAGACAGTCGTTCGCCATGAAGCGGCGCACGATCAAGCGCGCGGGCTCGGAGGCTTCCGGGAAGGACGCGTCTCCCTCCCAGACTTGGTAGGCCGAGAACCGGATCCGCACCCACGCGCTCTCGGCGGGGCGCGCGAGGAAGAAGCCGTTCGCCGCGCCGCCGACCTCCGTGAAGGATCCGTCGCGCGGCCCGGGGAGCCGCTGCGTCGTGAGATCCTCCGACGACGTCGCGACCGGCGCGTCCGCGGCTTCCACGCCGCAGCCGACGGCGGTGAGGACGAACGAGGTGACGAGAACAGCGCGCGCGAGGGGCGCTCCGAGTGGCTGGACGTGCATGACGGTCATCTACGCTCGGCGTCGCGGAACTTCCCTGACGGAACGAGTCCGCACGTGTCTGACGCCCCGAGCGGCCCTGTTCGCCCGCGCTGGCGCCACGGCGCGGCTTTGCGTGACCTGCGTCGCACCCCGTGCTCGAATGGGAGTGTCATGGGGGCGTTCGCGTCGAAGTCGACCGCCGGGGGCCGGCGCGTTGGAGCAGGCATGGGCCACCACACGGACGATGCACGCGCACGCCGTCTCGCCCGCGGCGCCGTCCTTGCGTTCGCGTTCGGCGTCGCCTTCGTACCGCGCGCCGCTCTCGCCGACGACGCTCGAACGCGCGCGCAGGTGCTCTTCCAAGAGGGGCTTGCCGACGTCCAGCGCAAGGACTTCGCGTCTGCGTGTCCGAAGTTCCGCGCCAGCTACGAGGCCGAGCCGCGGAGCTCCACGCTCTTGAACCTCGGCATCTGCTACGAGACCGACGGCAAGCTGGCGAGCGCGTGGGGCGCCTACCGCGAAGCAGAGCTCGTCGCGAACCGCACACGCAAGGCGCCTATCGAGACCGAGGCGGCCGCTCGCGCGGAGGCCGTCGAGAAGCGCCTCGCGCGCGTGACGCTCACGGCGCCCAAGCCGGCCCCGCCAGGGCTCGCCCTCGAGCTCGACGGCAAGCCCTTCGGCGTGGGATCGCTCGGCGTCGCGCTCCCGTTCGACGCCGGGGAGCACGTGCTGCGAGCGAAGGCCCCCGGCTTCGAGCCTTCGACGACGCGCTTCGCGGTCGCGAACGCGGAGGTGCTCGAGGTGAAGGTCCCCGCGCTGGTTCGTGCGAGGTCGGCCGCCCTCCCGTCGGCCGACGCGCCACGCTCCTCCTGGCCTCTTCGACGGAGCGTCGGCGTCGTCGTCGCGACGGCTGGCGTCGCCGCTCTCGGCACGGCCGGCGTGCTCGGGATCGTCGCGAAGAGAAACTACGACGACGCACGCGCCGGTTGTGACGGCGGAGACGCGACGCGGTGCGCACCCGCCCGCGTTCTCGCCGGAGAGGATGCGCGAGGCCTCGCGCGGACCGGAACGTTCGTCGCCGTCGCGGGCGCGGCGTTCGCCGTGATCGGGGTGACGCTCGTGCTCTGGCCGGCGTCGGACGACCGGCGCGCGAAGAGCATCGGTCTGCGCGCGGGACCGAGCGGCGCTGCGCTCGATCTCGTCTTCTGATTCGTCTAGGGCGGGACCACGAACGGGCCGCGTTCGCAGAGGAGCAGACGCGTGGCGTTACACGCGACGTCGTTCTCCCATTCGAGCGACGTCATGTTCACGTTGATGCAGTCGGTTCCGCCGTCCGACGGCGAGAGCGGATGGCCGACCGCCCACGCTTCGAACGCGAACCTCTCCCGTGTGCGCCAGGTCCAGCTCGCTCCGTCGCGTCGGGCGCCGAGCCACCCGTCCTGGCCCGACACGAGGTTCCGGAGCACCTGCCACTCCTCTGCGCACGTCGTCGTCGCGAGGTACCCCCCGCCGCGGCCGCACTCCATGGTCCCGTCCGTCTCGCGTGTGTTCGGGACCGTCCAGTAGCACCGTCCGCGCCACGACACGCCGCCGTCGCACGCCTCGTTCGCGGCCGGCGGACACGTGTCGCCGGGAGGGACGCCCGCGTCGTCGGGCGCGTCTGCGTCACCTGCGGTGCTCGGGGCGTCGGGCGGAGCGTCCGTCGAAGCGTCGCCCGCCGGCGAGGCATCGGCGTCTTCGCCGCTGGTCAAGCTCGGTCCGAGGAGGAGAGTGCACGCCGTGAGGACGGTCGAGCCCGCGCTCAGGACGGACCCGACGAGCAACCACATGAAGCGGGTGACCGGGCGCACACCTCGACACTACCAAGGACCGCCCTCCGCATGAAGCGACGCGGTGCGCGTGTCGATGACCCCGTGGGTGACGCTGGCGGTCGCGTTCGGTGCCCTCGATGCGGGGGTCAGTCCCAGATGCGCACGACGGCTACGTAGCCCTTGGTGGCCCAGTCTTGCTCCAGAAAGGGCGTAGCGAAGGTGATGCGGTCGTCGAGGCGCGCGGGATTGAGCGGCGACGACCCCTCGGAGAAGGGCGCGCCGACGAACGCGGCGACGGGCTGCCCCGTGGGCGTCCACTTGGAGACCTCGAGCGTGTCGCCGCGTCGGTTCGCCGTCAGCATTTCCGTCCCGGAAGGGAGCAAATCGCGGAGGGCGCGGATGCCGTCGACCCAGGGCGAGCGCCCGTCGGTGCCCAGGGTGCTGTCGGGGCCACCCGTGCTCGTGACGCCGACGAAGCGCGCCTTGGCGGGCACTTCCTGCGCCGCGCCGACGACGAGACTGCCGTCGCCGCGTTCGACGATGCCGCGACCGACCGCGAGCCGGAACGTGGTCCTCTGCGCCTCCGTGTACGAGGGCTCGACCCGGACGGCGCGAACGCCGCCCGGGCCGAACGCCTCGTCCGGAGCTCCAGCCGGCGTCATCTTCACGAAGCGCACCTCCGCGAGGGCCTCCGAGTTACCGTACGCAATTCCCGCGAAGACGTGCCCGTCAGCGCCTACGCCGATGCCCGCGAAGCTCGGGTTCGTGAACGGAAGCGGAGCGATGCCGCCAGAGCCGAACGTGGGATCGAGATCGCCCTGTGCGGTGAAGCGCATGAGCTGGGCGGGGCCGTCGAGGACGGAGTTGGCGGCGACGATCGTGCCCCCCGGGCCCGGCGCGATGAGGAATCGGGAGCCGGCAGGCCCCGCGCGAACGCCGCCCGTGCCGAAGCTCGTGTCGAGGCTGCCGTCGGGAAGGAGGCGGAGGGTCTCGCCGGGTCGGAAGACGAGAATGCTCCCGCCCGCGCCGAACGCGGCAGAGTTGGCGTACTCGTTCGCGGCATGGGGCGGGCCGACGGAGCCGTTCTTGAACGTCGGGTCGAGCGCCCCGTTCGCGTCGAGCCGCGCGACGCAGACCCTGCGCACGTTCGCGCCGTCGATGCAGCTCCCCACGAGCGTCGTCTTCCCGTCGGCCGAGGGGAGGACGTCCGCGATGGGGATGATCCCGCGTATGGCGTCGCTCTTCAGCGCGACGTGGCCATTGGTGCCGAAGGTGGTGTCGCGGGATCCGGGCGCGCCGCGCACGAAGAGCGCGGCGCGGGTCGGCGTCGCCTCGACACCGGGGGTCGTGGCCTTGGCGGCGACCGTGATCTCGGAGGGCCCCTGCGGGGTGTCGGCGGTGACGGCGACGGTGAGCTCGCCCGTCGTCGTGCCGGGCGGGATCACGATCGGCGCGGCGGTGATGCCGGGCAGGAGGCCCGTGACGCGGACCTCGACGGGCGAGCCGGTGAGCCCTTCGCCGCGCGCGACGACGACGCTGACCTTCGCGTCCCGTCCCTGGATGATGCGGGTCGGGGCGGCCGCGACCGTGACGACGACGGTGCCGGGCGCCGCCCCAGGCTCACTCGCGCCGGGCGTCGGGCCCGGCGGCGTGCCCGGCGGCGTGCCGAGGGGGTCCGGCGTCTCGCCCTGGGCCGTGTCGTCCGACGACGAACAGGCGACGGCGAGGAGAAGGGGAACGAGCCGTACCAGACGGCGCGTGGCCGGGCGGGAAAGGAGGCGCATGCGCGGCCTCGAGCACGCATCATGCCCGGCATCTCGCGCGATGTGTCCTGGAGTTTCCAGCTGTTCCGATGAACCATGAGGTGGTGACGCGCGCCACCGGTGGATCTTCGCCAGCCCAGGTCGACGCCGGGGATCCGGTCACGGCTCGCGCCCCATTTGGGTGACACCTACCGGGCGCGTCCGGCGTGACAATGGCGGCGCGATGTCCAAGCTGCCTTGCCGCCTCGGGCTCTCTCTCCTTTTCCTCCCGAGTCTCGGACTCGCCGCCACGCTCGCGGCGTGCCTCGGCGAGGACGTCTCGAGCACGGGCCCCGAAGGCGCGCGCGCGGATGCAGGGGCGCTCGTCGACGGTGGGTCGCCCGACGCGGAGTCGCGCCCGACGCCCTCCCAGCCGGACGCAAGCTCCCCCTTCGTGCCAGGCTCGTGCCCGCCAGAAGCGACCGCGGTGCCCTGCGGACCCGACCTGACGTCGGCCGGCGTACCGGCCCTCCATCTCGACGCCTGCAAGCTCGGGGATCGAAGCGTTCGCATCACCTCGTGGCCGTCGTTGACGTCCGGCATCGTTCTTCAGGGCGCGCCCGGCGCTCTCCTCTGTAGGAGCTCCATCAACGGGCGGCCCGCCGTGCACTTCGATCGCGACGGCTTCTCGCTCGCGGCCAGTCAAGCGACGGCGCTCGACGGCGCTCCCGAGCACTGGCTCGCGGTGGTCATGCAGTACGTCCCCTCCGATCGGCCCGAGAACCAGGCTGCGGGCATCGTGTTCCAGCGCAACGAAGCGAGCTACCCCTTCGCCGGGCCGCAGATCGCGGCGAACTTCGCCTACCAGGGTCAGGCCGGCCAGGGCATGTCGCTCGACCGCACGCGCCTGCTCGGCGGCAGCATGCGCTTCGGGCTCGCGTCGCGTAACCTTCCGGAGAGCACGTTCGCCGCGGTCACGCCCAACGAGCTCAGCGCGCCGATGCTGGTCGTCTTCCACCGGCTCGGAGACCGCATCGCCCTCCGCGTGAACGGCAAGGAAGTCGCCTTCGACACGAGCACGCAGTCGCTACCCGACGGGAGCGGCAACCCCCTCAACATCGGCCGCGCGAACAGCGAGAACAACTACTTCCTCGGGAAGATCGCCGAGCTCCTCTTCCATCGGAGCGCCCCGCAGGACACGGCGGCCCTCGAGGGCGAGCTCATGGCACGCTGGGGCATCGCGCCCGCGCCGTGACGCCGTCCGTGTAGATTGGTGAGGGGGAGGCGCCGCATGAACGGATCCATCGTGCTGGTGATCGCGGCGTCGGCGTGCGCGTGCGCGACGGGGTGCGGAGGGAGCGGGCGCGAGGAGGTGCCCTGCGGTCCGGACGAGGCAGAGCCCGGCGACACCGTCGCCACTCCGAGGAAGCTCGACCCGATCGAGGACGACCCCATCGGATCCAACGCGCTCCCGCAGAAGGTCTCGGTCGTCGGCTCGATCCACGACGCGAGCGACGTGGACCACTACTCGGTCGACGTGAAGGACACGGGCCTCGGCGGCAACCCCAAGGTGGACGTCCTCGTGTCGAGCGGGTTCGAAGCGACGGTCACGCCGAGGTGCACGTCGGGTACGGTGGAGAGCATCCGATGCCTCCGCGGCGTCGACGCGAGCCCGTCGAGGGACGCGACCTCCTGCAGGACCGAACAGCCCGCGGACGCCGCGGCCGCTGCGCTCACGCAGGTCCAGGTGGAGTGCCGAGGCACCTCGAGCGATCACGTAGAGCTCGCGATCGTCGTCGCGCGTGTGACGTCTTCGCCGACGTGCGAGCGCTACCGGTTGACGGTCTCGGCGGACTAGACGGGGCCGACCCGTCCGGTCACTTCTTCTCGTCGGGACCGTCCGGCGCGAGCTCGATGGGGTAGACGACGGTGACCTTGCCGCCGTTCGCGGGAGGCCGGAACGCGACGCTCGCCATCGACTCCTTCACGCACGTCTCGAGCTTCTCGTCGACGAGGGAGCCCTCCGCCGTCACCTCGACCTCGTCGACGAGGCCCCCGACCTCTTCCTCCCCGAGGATGGTGTAGGAGATCTCGAGCCTGCCGCTGGCGCGCGGCGCGCGCACGAGGAGCTCCTCGTAACATTTCCCCACCATCGGGAAGAGCTCGGAGCGCACGACGCTCTGGATGTACGCCGGGTCCATGCCCTCGCCGTCCTTCGTCGGAGCCGGTTCGAGCTTCGCGCGCGCGCGCCCTGCCGCCGACGCGGCTTCACCCTCCGCCGCCCACGCCGCGACGATTCGCTGCCGGAGCTCGTCGCGGGTCCTCTTGTCGTGGATCGTCTCCCGGAGCGCCGTCGGCGTCACCCTCGTCGTCGAGGGCGTCGTCGTCGTGGCCGCCATGGCGGTGGTGGTCGTCATCGCCGTCGTCCCGTCGCCTCCGGGGCGATGGGGGCCGCGCAGGCCGAGAAGGACGCTGGCCGCGAGCAACGCGCTGGCGGAGCCCCAGATGACGATGCGACGATCCGGAGCGACCATCCCTGAACCTCCTCGAGGGCCTCGGGCACGGCCGAGGAGGCCGGACGCCGCGAGCGCTCTCCACGGGAAGACCCCCGGCGCGCCGGGACCTTGGGCCCGAGGACGGGGCGGATGGGCTCTTCATTCCCCTCCGGCTCCGAGCTAACGTCCCCTCGTGCAGTTTGCCCTCTCCCGGCTGGCCACGCGCGTCCTCTCGAAGACCGCTCGCGGCCTCTGGCCGTCGGTGCAGCGCTTGAACCGGCTCGTCGAGCGCCCGTCCGCGCACCCCCCGTGGGCGCCCGCGCCGCTCCTCAAGCGGCGTGAGCGCACCTCGCCGCCGCTCGGGTTCCCGCGGGAGACCGACTCCCTCTGCCCGGCGTGCGTGAAGACCGTGCGCGCCGACATCTTGTCCGGCAAGCGCGATCTCCGCGAGCTCATCTCCGGCAAGCCCGGCGAGATCAAGGCCCGCATCGTCAAGGAGATGCGTGACGGCCTCGAGCAGGTCCTGATGGTGAAGGAGTGCAGCGAGCACGGGCGCTGCGAAGACGTCCTCGCGATCGACGCCGCGTTCCTCCAGCGCATCGAGGAGCTCTTCCCCGGGCGCGACTACCTCGCGCCCCTCACCGCGCTCCGTGACCACGGCAGCTCCAGCATCAAGTACGGCCGCGGCAGCGTGCTCACCGTGGACCTCACGAACCGCTGCAACATGATGTGCGACCCCTGCTTCATGGACGCGAACCAGGTCGGGTTCGTCCACGAGCTCGCGTGGGAGGAGGTCCAGAAGATCCTCGACGACGCGACGAGCGTGAAGCCCCGCCGCCAGATGAGCATCCAGTTCTCGGGCGGCGAGCCGACGTTGAGCCCCCACTTTCTCCGTGCGATCCGCTACGCGCGCGAGGTCGGGTTCTTCGCCGTCCAGTGCGCCACGAACGGGATCTTGTTCGCGCAGGAGCCGGAGCTCGCGAAGGCGGCGAAGGAGGCGGGCATGCGCATCGCCTACCTCCAGTTCGACGGCATCGGGAACGAGTCGAACGCCCATCGCAAAGTCGGAAACCTCTTCGACGTGAAGGTGAAGGCGATCGAGAACCTGCATGCTGCAGGCATCGACGTCGTCCTCGTCGTCACGGTCGTCAACGGGGTGAACGATCGCGAGGTCGGTCGCATCGTCGATTTCGCCGTCCAGAACGCGGACAAGGTCACCGTGGTGAGCTTCCAGCCGGTGAGCTTCACGGGGCGCGACGAGGACGTGACCGACGAGGTCCGCAGAGCGCAGCGCTATACGCTGAGCCACCTCGCGAAGGACCTCGAAGAGCAGACGGGTACGCTGAAGGCGCTCCGCGACTGGTTCCCGCTCTCCGCGCTCGGCCCGTTCAGCGACCTGACGGACACGCTCCAAGGGGAGCGCGCCGACTGGGGCTCGATGAAGTGCGGTTGCCACCCGAACTGCGGGGTCGGCACGATGCTCTTCGTGAACAAGCGGACGAAGGAGGCCGTGCCGCTCACTTCGTTCCTCGATCTCGCAGGGCTCATGAGCGACGTCCAGGACATCACCGACGCCGCGCAGGGACGGGTGCTCACCCTCGCCGAGCTCGCGCTCGCGCTCCTCAAGAACTTCGACGCCGACGCGGCTCCCGAGGGCGTCACCTTTCCCCTTCTCGTCCGTCAGTTCCTGAGCCAGACGGGCGCGCGGGGGCAGCGCGTCGGCGAGTTCGAGTCCGACGCCGCCCAGTTCGAGTGGCGCGTCCTCTTCGTCGCCGGGATGTGGTTCCAGGACCTCTTCAACTACGATTTCCGGCGGACGGAGATGTGCATCATCCCGTACGGGACGCAAATGGGGGAGATCAGCTTCTGCGCCTACAACACCGGCGTCGGATGGCGTCAGGTGATCGAGAAGATGAAGGCGACGGCGACGGTGGCCGAGTGGTACCGCGAGCACGGTCGGCACCCGGTCTACGCGAAGGGGCAGGATCTCCCGCTCGCGCCCCCTACCGGCGCGGTCGTCGTCCCCGAGGGCAAGCCCGCGCGCGTCGTGCGCCTCCCGGTGCTGGGCGCATGAGCCGCCCGCGCGCCGAGCATCCGGCGAAGGAGGAGCGCTCGTCGAAGCTCCCGCCGCCCGACGGCGCGCTCGGCGAGACGCTCGACTTCATGCGCCTCCTCTGGGCCGTCGACCACGGACTCCAGAGCCGTTCGAAGCGCATGGAGACGGCGCTCGGTGTGACGGGGCTCCAGCGGCTCGCCATCCGGCTCATCGGGCGACAGCCCAACATCTCGGCGGGCGAGCTCGCGGATCTCCTCCACCTCCACCCGAGCACCCTCACCGGCGTGCTGAAGCGGCTCGTCGATCGGGGCTACATCACGCGCCTGAGAGACCCAGCAGACGCGCGCCGCGCGCGCTTCGTGCTCGAGGCCCCGGGGCACCAGGTCGACGCGATGCAGGCGGGGACGGTCGAGGCCGCCGTCCGTCGCGCCCTCGCGCGTGTCCCTCAGAATCGGCTCGCTGCCGTGCGAGACGTGCTCGCCTCGGTCGCGAGCGAGCTCGCGCGCACCGATCGCTGACGGTCACGGCGGGCCGAGGACCTCCGGGAAGCGCACGCGACCCTTGGCGTCCACGCGCACGGCGAGGAACTGCGTCTTGTCCTTTCGCTCGACGCGGAGGAGCACGAGCGCGCTGTCGTCGCGCGTGATGATGTGCGCCGCGTGGACGGGCGGAGGGTCGGTCGTGTCGTCGTCGTAGTCGACGAGCACGTCGTCTGCCGTCGTGGCGAGGTCCTCGAAGGGAGCGAGGCGGAGCCGGACGACGTGGTGCTCCGGATCGTTCCACACCAGCAGCACGCGCTCGCCGAGGTCCGCGTGGAGCAGATCCCGAGCGCTGGCCCCGAGGTTGGCGACCTTCGAGGTGCAACCCTTCAACGAGCAGCGCGTCTGCCGGAGGCGATCCTGATCGTCGCCGTCCGCCCAAGTCAGCACGGCGGCGTCCCGCCAGCAGTCGAGGACGGGCGTACGCGGGAACGCGACGGCGACGGTGGGGCGCGACGTCCAGCTCGGGACGATCGGGACCTGCGACCAGCGGCCATCGCGCGCGAGGAAGAGCTCGGCCGAGCGCGCGACCGAGCTCGATCCGCCGGGGCGCGGTCGGTCGACGAGGAGCGCGCGCGTCTCGCCGTCCTGGCAGGCGAGCGGTACGCCCTGCTCGATGCGCTCGCCGATGACCGTGGCGCTCGACCGCTCCGTGATGCGGTTCGTCGGCGCCGCCATGACCCGGCCTCGCAGCGCCGCGGTCGAGGAGGTGCCCCAGACGATCTGATCGCCGATCGCGATCGTCCACGCCGGCGACTGGAGCGCCAGCGCGGCGCGCCTGCCGCCTCCCGGCCCGAGCGTCAGGACGTCGACGTCTCCCGTGTCGCGCTCCACGATGGCCGCGGGCCGGCCCTCGCTGCCGAGGAACGTCGCGAGATCGCCGGTCGCGAAGCCCGCCGACATCCAGCGCCCGTCGGACCAGGAGTGGAAGGAGACCTTCTCCTTGTCGACCAGCGCGAGCGCGTGCGTGTCCGTGCCGGAGACTCCCTCGAAGCGCATCACCGTGCCCTCGGACCCGTCCGGCACGCGCGTGCAGCGCACGGAGGCGAGCAGGTCCTCGCCTGCCTTCGTGGCGAAGCAAGCGAGCCGGGTCGAGTCGCCCTCGCCGCCGCCTTCGAGGAGGAAGTGGGCGTCGAGGTCGGGGACGGGATCCCACCCCGTGAGCGAGAGCGCCGTGTCCGCGAGCGCCTGCGTGGCCACGTCCCCGAGGGAGATGCGCGGCACCTTCCCCTTCAGGACGCTCGGCTGCGGGGTCGGGAGGTTCTTCGAGTCGAGGCCGAGCGCTGCGCCCGCCTCGAGGACGTCACGGATCGCGCTGCGCGTCGGGCGACGTCCCGCGCGGAGGGAGTCCGCGAGCTCGTCCATCGCGTCACCGAGACGCAGGCTCTTGTCGCCGTCCTCGCGGCGCGCCATCTCGTGGACGTGCGTCGCGCGGATCCCGCACTTCGAGAGCCAGTCCTTCCGCAGCTGACGGCCGCGCCGGCCGTCGGCGCTCGTCGCGTAGGTGAGCTCGACGGCGCGGATGCGGGCGGCGAGCTGGCTCGCGTCGAGCGGCTCGTTACCCTGCCCGAGGCAGGAGAGGAGCTGACCCCACTCGTCTTTCAACACACGGGCTCGGTCCGCACGCCCCGCGCTCGTGATCCCGATCGCGATCGTGCCGACGAGCACGCTCGCCGGGACATACACCTTCATCCAGCCGGGGACTCTCGCCATCGTTGACCGGCTACTTCTGTATCACGTCGGCGCCGGGACGAGGCCTGGGGGCGCCGTCGATCGTCGCGCAGGTGCCGTGGGCGTGCGAGCGACCGAGGAGGAGCGTGCACGCGCGCAGCACATCCATGGCGAGCACACCGTCACGCTTGCAGGCCGAGTCGGCGCTCCCCTCGACGAGCCCCACGTCGACCACGGCAGAGAACGCCCCTGCCGAGATCGAAACCTGCGGGAGCCTGCGGATGACGAACTTGCCGGAGGCGGCGTACATCGGCTCGCTGTCCGTGAGGCTGCGCGGGAGAAGCGTCTGACCGGCCGGGCTCGAGACGAAGAGGTCCGAACGCTGCGCACCGGTATCGAGGAGGAGGGACACCGCCTGACCTTCGATCGACGCGGGGAGCACGTACGCGAGGCCCGTCCCGGTGCGGTCGGGCTCTTCGCAGGCCCTGCCGTCCTTCGGCCCTCGGCCCACGAGCGGGACGCCCGTCGTTCCGATCTCGAGAAGGGCATCTTTCCACCAGGCGTCGCGGATCTCCCCGCGGTAGAGGTCGAGGACGACCGCGTCGCCTTCGGTCGCGAGCTTCTGCGGCGAGAGGATGCCGCCGATGCCGAGCCGCTCGAGCGCCTTCGGGATCTCGGTCACGACGGCCGAGGGGGCCGCGAGCGGGCCCCACTCGTCGAGCACGAGACGCGGGGAGTCGATGCGCCACGTCGTGATCGGCATCCCGAGGTGGTCCGACCCGCGCTCGCTCGTCTTCGTCATCGCGAGGCCGAGCCTTCGCGCGAGGGTGGCGCCGACGATGTGCACGTTCGCACCGGTGTCGAGGAGGAAGATCGTCCGGCGCCCTTCGAGCGTCCCGTGGACGAGCGGGAGATCGAACGGACGACCGGCGAGGTCGTAGCGAACCGTGGCGTGCCGGGTCGGTCGTGGACGAGCACCCGCCGCCGCGGCGACGCGTGGACGTCCAGAGGCCTCGTCGCCGCGTGGCGTGGCGCAGCCGTTCGCCGCGACGCTGGCGGAGAGCACGAGCACGAGCGGTAGCGCGGAGAGGCGCACGAGCGGGAGTCTACCAGGGGCGCTCCGTGCGCCCGAAGGGTCAGGAGTGCAGAGGGAGCTCGCGCGAACGCGCGTCGGCGGTCGGGGGAGCTCCGCGGGAGACCGCGTCGACCAGGATCGCGCCGTTCTCGACGTCCACCGTCGCCGCGTCGCCGCGGCGGAGCTCGCCCTTGAGGATCATCTCGGCGATCGGAGCCTCGACGAGGCGGCCGATCGCGCGGCGCATCGGGCGGGCGCCCATTTCGGGGTCGAAGCCCCCCTGATCGAGGAGCGCCTCGACCGCCGAGCTGCTCACGTCGAGGAGGACCCCGCGCGAGACTTCGAGATCCTTCGCGAGCGCCGCGAGGATGCGTCGCGCGACCTCCGCCACGTCGTCGCGGGTGAGCGGCGCGAACGCGAGCACTTCGTCGAAGCGGTTCACGAGCTCGGGAGGGAGCGCCTTGCGCGCTGCCTCCACGACCGCCTCCTGGTAGGTGAGCACGTCGCGCGCCCGCTGCTCGGCGCGCGCGCGGCTGCCGGTCGCGCCGAAGCCGATCCGCCCGCGCGTGGTCGCTCGCGGCGCGAGATCGGCGCCGATGTTGGATGTGAGGAGGATGACCGTGTTCGTGAAGTCCACGGTGCGGCCGCGACCGTCCGTGAGGCGCCCCTCGTCGAACACGCCGAGGAAGCCCTCGAGCACGTCACGGTGCGCCTTCTCGATCTCGTCGAGGAGGACGACCTGGTAGGGGCGCCGTCGGACGGCCTCGGTCAGCTGACCGCCCGAGTCGTGCCCGACGTAGCCGGGCGGTGCGCCGACGAGACGCGCGATGGCGTGCGACTCGGCGTACTCCGAGAGATCGAGCCTCGTCATCGCGTCGGCGGAGTGGAAGAGACACTCGGCGATCGCCTTCGCCGTCTCCGTCTTGCCCACTCCGGTCGGGCCGAGGAGGAGGAAGGTGCCGATGGGACGCCGCGAGCGGAAGCCCGACGCGTTCCGGCGAAGGACGGCCGCGATCCGCTCGAGGGCGTGGGAGTGTCCGACGATGCGCTTCGCGAGGAGCTCTTCGAGGCGGAGCATGCGCTCGGCATCCGACTCGAGGAGACGCTCCTCGGGGACGCCTGAGAGCTCGCTGACGACCTCGGCGACGGACTCGAGGCCGACGTCCTTGCCGCCGCGTCGCCGCGCGCGGGCACCCGCGAGGTCGAGGATCTGGACCGCCTTGTCGGGGAGCGCCTGCTCCGGAAGATAGCGGACGCTCCACGTGATGGATCGCGCGAGCGCCTCGGGGGCGTACGCGCAGCCGTGGTGCTTCTCGAAGAGCGGCGTCACGCCCTCGATCGCGAGGAGGGCCTCCTCGGAGGAGAGCTCCACGATCTCGATCGAGGTGAAGCAGCGTGCGAGGCCGGGGTCGGCGCCGATCGTGCGGCGGTACTCGGCCTCGGTCGTCGCGCCGATGCACGTCATGTCACCTCGCGCGAGCGCAAGCCGCAGCTCGCTCGCGGCCTCGTCGCCGGCGTCCGGGCCGAAGAGGACGTGGATCTCGTCGAAGAAGACGAGGACACGCCCCTTCGCCTTGGTGATCTCTTGCTGGAGCTGCTTGAGTCGCTCGGCGAGCGAGCCGCGGACGCCCGTGCCGGCGAGGAGCGCGGCGGGCGTGATCTCGACGAGGACCTTGTCCTCGAAGCAGGTGACGTCGGTGCCCTCGGCCATGCGATGGGCGAGGCCGCGGACGACGCTCGTCTTGCCGACGCCGGGCGCGCCGACGAGGCACGCGTTGCGGGCGTGGCGCTTGGCGAGGACGTCGAGCGTGCGCTCGAGCTCGGCGTCGCGCCCCACGACCGGGTCGAGCTCGCCGCGGGCGGCGAGGGAGGTGAGGTTGCGGCCGACGGAGGTGAGGAGGGGGAAGGCCTTGGGGTCGAGGGCGAAGGGGTCGGTGGTGGAGGGGGGCTTCTTCTTGGCTTTGGCGGGGGCGGGGGAAGAAGGGCGGGCGGGGGAAGAGAGAGCGGGCACGGGCACGGGCACGGGCACGGGCACGGGCACGGGGGAGACGGAGGGGGGCTTGGGTTTGGGGGGGAGAGGGAGGCGGGGAGAAGGGGATGGGGACGTGGCGGCGCGGGGAGGGGAGGGGCGCGTGGCCGAGATGGTGGCGGGGGCGGTGACCCAGCGGCGGGGGGCGAGGCCCATCGCGAGCTGCATGGCGAGGGTGCGGAGGCGCGTGACGTCCATCCCGCACTGGACGAGCGTCCGATGGGCGGCGGTGCCCGGCTCCTGGCAGAGCGCGAAGAGGAGGTGGATGGCGCGCGCCTCGTCGCGTCCTGCGCCGGAGCGTCCGGCGAGCTCGCGGGCGCGCTGGACGGCGCGGTTGACCGCGTCCGAGGCGTCGTCGGTCGCGACGCGGGCGGCCCGGAGGATCACCTCCTCGTCGAGGCGGCGCTCGAGCAAGAGGTTGGCGGCGTCGTCCTGCCCTCGCGCGAGCGCGGCGAGCAGATGCGTCGTCGTGGCCTTCTGCCCTCGCTCGGCGGCGAGGTCCTCGGCCTTGCGTCGGATGCGCGCGAGCTCGGACTCGCGGGTGATCGCCCTCTCCATCCGTCTCCGGATCGCACGGTCCGGCGGGGGCGGCCAAATTCGGGGGCGTTCCGCGCGCGCCTGGGTCGCGACTGACCTCGCGGGCGAGGCTCTCCATGGACTTGTCTTCCGCGCCGCAGCCCCTATTAATTGACCCGCCGGTCAGCTTGGCCTGGAGCCCCTTCGGGGCGCGAGCCGTGGGGGAGGGACGAACGATGTCGCGGGTGGCAGATCCACGGGCGAAGGTGTCGCTCTTGAAGGCAGCGGAGGAGGTCTTCGCCGAACGCGGGCTCGCCGGCGCGAAGGTCGAGGAGATCGCGCGTCGGGCGGGCGTCTCGAAGGGGGCCTTCTACCTCCATTTCGAGAGCAAGGAGGCGGCGCTCGAAGAGGTCGTGACCTCGTGGCTCACGCGCTGTCGGAGCTTCTTCGTCCGCCCGAGCGAGTGGGGCGCGACCCTGCCCGACACGGCGCACGAGGTCCTCGAGCTCGCCTTCGCGCGCGACGTCAGGATCTTCGCGTTCCTCTGGGAGACGCGCGCCGTCCTGCGCATCCTTCCTAGCTGCCAGGGGGACTACGAGTACCTCTTCACCGCCTTCCGCGCGGAGATGGCGCAGACGACGAAAGAGTGGGTCGAGCACTGGAAGCGGGAAGAGCTCTTCCGGGTCGACGTCGATGCCGAGCTCGCGGCGGCGCTCATCGGTGGCGCCTACAACGAGCTAGTCGCCCGGATGCTGGCGTGCGGCGACGTTCGTCCGCCCCTCGAGGAGTGGCTCTCCTTCGCGCTCGACAGCTTCACGCGAGCGTTCGGTGCCGACGCCATGATCGCGGCGACCCTCCAGCGGACCGGGCTCGGCCCGGACGACGAGGTGCCCCGTGGAGTGAGGAGCGCGAGCGGCCTCCACGACCGCGCCGCGCACATGACGGCGCCGCCTGCCTCCGGCGCGGTCGCTCACGCCGTCACCGCCGACGACGCGACGTCGACCCGAGCATCGACCACGACTTCGAACACGAGAGGAAGGAACTGAGATGGACGGTAACGCTCCCGACGCGCTCGCGCCCGCGCACGCCCGCGCGCCCCGACGCGGCGGACGCCTCGGAATCGTCATCGTCGTCGCCCTCGGCGTCGCGTTCGCCGGTCTGCTCGGTGTCCGCGTGAAGCAGGCCATCGGGCGGCAGGACAAGGTCGCCGTCGACCGCGTCGCGACGCAGGAGAAGCTCGCGAAGCGGGAGCCGCTCGCGTATGCGACGCCGACGCCTGCGAGGTGGTTGCCGCGCGTCGACGTGACCGGGACGCTGAAGCCCTGGCGTGAAGCCGACGTCGGCTTCGAGACGGCCGGTCGTCTCGTGAAGGTCGGCGTCGCGGTCGGTGATCGCGTGACGGAGGGGACCCTCCTCGCCGTGCTCGATGCGTCGCGCGCCGTCGCGCAGGTCGGGCAGGCGGAGTCGAGCGTGCGCGCGGCCGAGGCGAACCTCGCGCTCGCCGTCGACAACCAGAAGCGCACCGAGGCTCTCGTCCAGACGAAGTCCGTACCGGAGGCGCAGGCCGAGCAGGCACGCCAGCAGGTGGCCCTCGCCCGCGCGCAGCTCGACGGCGCCCAGGCGTCCACGCGGCTCGCGAAGACCGGCGCGGGGCAGACCGCGATGGTCGCGCCCTTCGCGGGCGTGGTGACGCGGGCACCCACGGGGATCGGCTCCGTCGTGAACCCCGGCGTCGCGCTCGTGCACGTGGAGGACACGTCGCGCTTCCGTCTGAGCGTGACGGTGGGCGAAGAGGACGTCCCGCTCCTCGCCGTGGGAGCGCCCGTGAAGGTCGTCTACCGCGAGAAGGTCGTCCTCGGGAAGGTCATCGCCGTCGTGCCCTCGCTCGACCAGGCGACGCGGCGCGCGCCCGTCGAGATCGAGGTCCCGAACGACGGCTCGCTCCTCGCCTGGGGCTTCGTCCGCGCGCGGATCGAAGGTCGGGGCGAGAGCGACGCGCTCCGTCTCCCGGCGAAGGCGCGGAAGCCAGGCTCCCAGGACGAGATCGTCGTCGACCGTGGGGGGAAGGCGGCGGTCCTGAAGGTTTCGTTCGCCGTCGACGAAGACGGCTCGCTCGTGGTGCAGCGAGGGCTCCGAGAGGCCGACAAGGTCGTCCTCTCTCCGAACCCCGAGATCAAGGACGGAGATCCGCTCGAGCCATGAACCTCTCCGCGATCGCGATCAAGCGCCCCGTCTTCACCGTCATGGTGACCGTGGCGCTCATGGTGCTCGGCGTCATGGGCCTCTCGCGCATCGGCACCGACCTCTTCCCCGACGTCACGTTCCCCGTCGTCGTCGTGACGGTGCCGTACCCTGGCGCGTCCCCCCGCGAGGTGGAGCAGCTCGTCTCGAAGCCGCTCGAGGACTCCATCGTGTCCTTGAACGGCATCGATCGGCTGCGGACGACGTCGCGCGAGGGTGTGTCGCAGACGCTCATCATCTTCAAGCTAGGTGTAGACCTCCAGGACGCGGCCACGCAGGTCCGCGAGCGCGTCGCCCAGACCCGCTACAAGCTCCCGCAGGAGATCAAGGAGCCCGCCGTCGCCCGCTTCGACGTCTCGGCGGCGCCCGTCATCACCTACACACTCCGCGGCGGAGGCCGCTCCCTCCCCGAGACGGCGCAGTTCGCCCGTGACGTCATCAAGCCCGCGCTCGAGCAGGTGGACGGCGTCGCCGCCGTCGACGTGAACGGCGGCGCCGAGCGCGAGGTCCACGTGGATCTCGATCGCGCGAAGATCGACGCTCTCCGTCTCTCGCCGCTCGCGATCATCGACCAGCTCCGCTCGCAGAACCTGAACGTTCCCGCCGGCCACTACGAGGAGGGCGTGCGCGAGATCAGTGTGCGCACCGTCGGCGAGCTCCGCACGGTGGACGAGGTCCGCTCTCTCATCGTCGCGACCGCGCCGGACGGCTCGAGCGTCCGCCTCTCCGACATCGCGTCCGTCGAGGACGGCTACAAGGAGCTCCGGACGCGCATCCGCGTGAACCGTGAGCCCGCCGTCTCGTTCGACGTCCGGAAGCAGTCGGGGACCAACACGATCGCCGTCAGCGACGCCGTCCAGGAGAAGCTCGCGCAGATCGAGAAGACGTTCCCGAAGGGCTACGAGACCGCCGTCATCGTCGAGCAGGCGAAGTTCATCCGCGAGAACACGCACGAGGTCGAGGTCGCGATCGTCTTCGGCGGGGCGATGGCGATCCTCGTCATCCTCTTCTTCATGCTCGACCTGCGCTCGATGCTGATCAGCTCGGTCGCGCTCCCCACGAGCGTCGTCTCCACGTTCTTCGTCATGTACGTGCTCGGCTTCACGCTGAACATGATGACGCTGCTCGGCCTATCGCTCGCGATCGGGCTCCTCATCGACGACGCGGTCGTCGTCCGCGAGAACATCGCGAAGCACCTCGAGCGCGGCGTCGACCCGCGGACGGCGGCGCTCGTCGGGACGAAGGAGATCTCGCTCTCCGTCCTCGCGACGACCCTCACCGTGGTCGCCGTCTTCCTCCCCGTCGCGTTCATGACGGGCATCGTCGGGCAGTTCTTCCGCCAGTTCGGGCTCACGATCTGCGCGGCAGTCCTCGTCTCGCTCTTCGTCGCCTTCACCCTCGATCCGATGCTCTCGAGCCGTTACTCGAAGACGCACGTCCACGGCGCCTACGATCCGTGGGCCGGCGTGAAGCGACCGTTCGAGGCGTTCTTCCGCGGGATGGAGAGCTCGTACCGACTCGTCCTCGGCTGGGTCGTCCGGCGGAAGTGGGTCGTCGGGGTGATCGCTTTCGCCTCGTTCGTCGCGATGTTCCCGATCGCGGGGCTCACCGGCGTCGACTTCGTCAACGCGGAGGATCGCGGTCAGTTCGTCGCCGACATCGAGCTCCCGCCCGGGACCAAGCTCGCCGAGTCCGGCGCGCTCCTCGCTCCCGCCGAGGCCGCGCTCCTCGAGGACAAGCGTTTCGTCACGCTCCTCTCGACGATCGGCCCGAACGGCGAGGTCAACAAGGTGCGCTGGCGCGTCGTGACCGTGCCGAAGAGCGCCCGCGACGTCGGGTTGCCCGTCCTCAAGGACGTGACGCGCGAGACGATCAGGAAGGCGGTCCCCGGCGCGCGCATCTCGGTCACGGATCCGCCTTTCGTCGAGGGCGGCGCGACCGAGGCGCCGATCATGGTCCAGGTGCGGGCTCCTGACTACGACACGCTCGCGCCCCTCGCGCGCGCCTTCGAGCAGGCGCTGAAGTCGGTACCCGGCGTGGACGACGTCGACATGAAGTACACCCCTGGGCAGCCGGAGCTCCGCGTGTCCATCGACCGCGACAAGGCGGCGCGGGCCGGCGTGCCGGTGGCGACGGTCGCCCTCGCGCTTCGCGCCGCGATCGAGGGCGACGAGGGCGGCAAGCTCCGTCAGGGCAAGGACGACGTGCCGATCCGCGTGCGGCTCTCGCAGGCGGACCGCGCGACGATGGAGAGCGTCCTCCAGATGACGATGTGGACCCCGAAGGGCGCCGTCGCCCTCGGCGACCTCGCCCACGTCGAGCACGGGGAGGGGCCGAGCGTCATCGAGCGCGAGGATCGCGAGCGGCAGATCGTGATCTGGGCCGGGGCGAAGGGACGCTCGCTCGGCGAGATCGTCCCCGAGATGAAGGCCGCCTTCGCGAAGGTGCCGATGCCGCCCGGCGGCAGCTATCACCTGGACGGCCAGGTCCGTCAGATGGAGGAGTCGAACAGCGCGATGGGGGTCGCGATGCTCCTCGCGCTCGTCTTCATCTACATCGTTCTCGCCTCGCAGTTCGAGAGCTTCATCCACCCCATCACGATCATGGTGACGACGCTGCCGCTCGCCGCCGTCGGCGCGATCGTGGGCGTGTTCCTCTCCGGCACGACGCTCGCGATGAGCTCCTTCATCGGCATCATCTTCCTGATGGGGCTCGTCACGAAGAACGCGATCCTCGTCGTCGACAGGGCGCTCGTTCGCGTGCGCGACCACGGCGAGACGCCGCTCCAGGCCATGCTCGAGGCAGGCCCGGAGCGACTGCGGCCCATCCTGATGACGAGCGCCGCGATGGTGCTCGGCATGTTGCCGACCGCGCTCGCGAACGGCGACGGGAGCGAGTTCCGCTCCCCGATGGCGATCGCGGTCATCGGCGGCGTCATCAGCTCGACGGTGCTGTCCTTGGTCGTCGTCCCCGCGTTCTACCTCGGCGTCGAAGGCGCCCGCGCCCGCATCCGCCGGTGGCAGGGCAAGCCCGAGCGCGAGACGGTGCCTCCTCCGCTTCCGGGGGAAGAGACCACGCGCGCCGCCGCCGAGTAGGGCCCTGCCGCCGCGCGAGGCTAGGCGAGCGGGACGAGGTCCTTGCCCGTGTTCGCCTTGATGTAGTCGCGGTACGCCTTGCCGCGCGGGTCGGTATGCCGGAGGGGACCCTCGGTCGCCGCCCAGTCGATCAGCGTGGAGATGAGCGGCACGGTGTAGCCGCGCTGTGCCTTGTCCTTCGAGACGTCACCCTTGAAGATGTTCGACTCGATCTGCTGCTGGTAGACGGCCTCGCTCTTCGCGCCATCGGCCTTGCAGAGCGCGTAGACGGAGTCGAAGAGGTAGTTCAGAAACACGTTCACCTCGAGGAGCTCCATCACCATGCCCGACTTCGTGTGGCGCGCGTCGAAGTAGTTCACGCCGACCGAGGTGAGGAGATTCGAGGCCGGCTGGAATCCCTTCGCGACGAGCGCGGCCTTGTCCGCTGCGTGCTTCGTCGTGTTGATGGCGAAGTGGTGGAGCCCGCCCTCCTGGGGCGTGTACATGTCGCGGAACGTCGACGGCGTGTCGAGCGCCTGGACGTTGAACTCGACGTAGAAGCTCGGGCTCGGCTTGCAGACGGCCGCGAACACGGGCCACTGCGAGTTCACCTTCCCGTCGTCGCCGACGCGCGGCACCTGCTGCTTGTTCTGGAGGAGCTGCTTCGCCTCCGCCTCCGACACGGCGATCGGGTAGTAGTCCTGCTTGCCCGTACCGGCGTCGATCGTGAAGAACGGACCAATGCCCATCTGGGTGCCCCAGAAGCGGGCCGCGACCTTCACGTGCTCGATCGAGTCGCCGGGCACCTGGTACGCGTAGTGACCGATCGACGACTCCATGCCGGGGAGGCTGTCCGCGACGAGCTGCTCGATGTCCTCGAAGATCGCTGGGCGGCCGAACGTGTCCTTCGTGAGGCCGTCACGGTCGAAGAGCTGCTTCAGGATCTTCTCGTAGCGTGCGACCGCCTTCGGATCGGTGAGGAGCTCCTGCGCCGTCGGGACGCCGGTGGGCTCGGGCGGCACGGGGACCGGCGGCGTGCCGGTCGGGCCCGGCGTGGGCGTAGGGTTAGGCATCGGCTCCGGCCGCGGCGTCGGAGCATCGGGCGCGGCTTCGTCCTCCGAGCAGCCGAGCAGCGGCGCGAAGGCGAGCAGGCCGCCGGTGCTGACGGCGTGCTGGAGGAAACGACGACGAGCGAACAATGCGTGTGACATGCAACCAACCCCCGGGTTCGAAGTGGGCGCACTCTACGGACCGGATCGCCGACGGGCAACGTGAGCGAATGCATTTCACTCCGAAAAAATAGGCCTCGTGTGCAGACTCGAGTCTGCTGCGATCGGGCGCTGCGCATGCAGGTCGAGCGCATCGCCGGAGCGGGTGGCGTGTTCGAGCCGAGGCGTCTGCCTCCGCCCCTTGCCGGCTGCGAGACCGAGGCCACGGCCAGCGGCAAGCGAACGTACGTTGCCGCGGTCGTACCCGCCGATTCGCCGGCGCGCGGGGCCGCGCGCCGGCGAATCGCCCTCACGGAGCGGACGCGTCGAGCCCACCGTCCTCGCCGCCCCCGCACGTGGCGGCCATCAGCTGGAAGACCGTGCTGCAGCCGCCCAGCGCGGCCTCGAGCTTCGCGCCGCACGCGGCGGAGGTCGCGTCGCTGAACGCCTTGCACGCGCCGCTGCGCGCGTTCTGGAGGCACGCCGTCCGCACCGCGCCCGTGCCGCAGCTCTCGTCGCAGACCTTGTCGTAGCAGAGCTCGGCGTAGGTGAGCTGGCGCCCGCACTCCTCGCTCGTCGAGAGCGAGAGGCACGCGGCGTAGTTCGGGAAGTAGCCGTTCTCGAAGCGGACGAACGGTCCCCATGTGGGCTCGGTGCTCGGCGTGAAGACACACGCCTTGCAGCTCGCGCCGATCGCCTTCTCGAGGTCCGCGAACGCGACCTCGTCGGCCCCTGCGAAGAGCGTCTTCACGGCGTCGATGTCACCCTGTGAGCACGCGCTCTTCGACGTGCCCGGTCCCTTCCAGGGCCCCCCGAGCGTCGTCTCGACCTCCGACTGCGAAACGACCTCCGCTGCCGGACAGGTCTCGACGACATCCGGCGGCGGCTCCGGCGGCAGCGGTGGGCGACGGCCGGGCGTCGATGCTGGCGGCGGTGCCGGCGTCACCTCCGCCGGCGGATCGTCTCCGCATCCCGAGACGAGCGAAGACAACACGAGCCCCATCGACGCGGCGACGAGCGCCGCGCGTACGCGAATTGATTTCATGTGCCTCTCCTCGCGACCGACCGTCACGATCCGATCGCGTCAATCACTGCACGGTGTTCGGTTCCTGACGTGCGATGAGCGCTTCACGCGCCCATCGCACGTACTTCTTCGCGATCGTCATCGAATCGATCGACCTCGATGACCTCCCGAGGGCAATCACGATGCCACCTCGACGCGTGCGAAGACTCACGAGCTGGGCGACACCGCGAATGCGTGGCGAGCGATGACGCCGGCGACGTCGGCGAGGGCGGGCACCGCGAGGCTGTCGCGGTCGTTGGCGTCGTTCAGGTCCACGTCGGCGTTGGCGTAGACGATGGCGGTGAGGAACGAGCGGCCCGTCGCCTTCTCCACCACGTCCGCGTTTTCGATCACGAACCCGTAGGCCTGGCCGATCTTCGAGAGGAGCTGGAGTTGCTCGCGCGGTCTTGCGCGGTCGAGTCCGCGGAGTGAAGGGCAGAGCTGGAGTCGGCGACGCCGTTGCGATCGAACCCCGCGAGCCCGGACTCGGTCGGGAGCGTCCCGAGCGCCTTTCCGAGAGCGAGGTCGTCCCGCGGCGGCCCGATCCCCCGGGGAGGACGCGGGGAGCTGCGATGACTCTGGACGCAGGGCGGGGTGGCCCTCGCCCGGGCGCCCCCGCAGCCCGCAACGCCCCGCGCCAGGTCGAGCGCGATGACCCTCGAGCTCCGCGTATCTCTCGTCGCGCACCAATCTCGTGCACTTTCGGCCGCGGGGCGCGGAGTGAACCCAGGGCGCGGTCGCCGTGATCGGCGAGGTGTGATCGAAGTACTCTCCCGTGCCATGTGGGTCGAGAAGAAGCGGCACTCCTGGCTCGTGACGGTGGTCCTCGGCGGCTTCGCGCTTCCGAAGATCTGGACGCGCACGCTCATCGTCACGGGGATCAGCGTGGTCGTGACGGTGCTCTACATGACCGTGCCGGCCGCCCACGTGTCGCTGACCGCGACGCCGTTCTCGCTCATCGGGTTCGCGCTGGGCATCTACCTCGGCTTCCGCAACAACACCGCCTACGACAGGTTCTGGGAGGCGCGGAAGCTCTGGGGTTCCCTCGTGAACACGTCGCGGACGCTGGCGCGGCAGACGCTGACGCTCTTGAACGGGGACGCGGCGGAGCTGCGCGCGGCCCAGGTCGAGCTCGTCCACCTGACGATCGGCTTCGTCCTCGCGCTTCGCCACCACCTCCGCGATCACTCCCCCTGGGAGGCGCTCGAGAGGACGCTCGGGCCCGAGGCCGTCGCCGAGCTCCGGAAGGACAGCGCGGACGCCAACGTCCCGCTCGCCGTGCTCGCGCGCCTGGGCGATCGGATGGCCACCGTCCGGCGGAACGGGTGGATCGACCCGATGCACGTCCCCGTGATCGAGGCCTCGCTCACGTCGTTGACGGACATCCAGGGCGCCTGCGAGCGCATCAAGTCGACGCCGATCCCCTACTCGTACACGGTGCTCATGCACCGCCTCGTGGCCTTCTACTGCGGGCTCCTCCCGCTCGGCCTCACGGACACGATCGGCTGGGCCACGCCCGCCGTCGTCCTCCTGATGTCCTATACGTTCTTCGGCCTCGACGCGATCGGCGACGAGGTCGAGCAACCCTTCGGCGTCGACATCAACGATCTCCCGCTCGACTCGATCGCGCGGACGATCGAGCGGAACCTGCGCCAGCGCCTGGGCGAGCCGCTTCCGCCGGTCCAGGCGCCGCAGCGCGGTGTGCTGACCTGACCCGGCCTCAGGCGAACGGGTCGGCCGGCGGCGGCGTCCGCGGTACGGTGTAGGACTCGCGCAGGAGCGGGAGCCCTTCGTCGGCCGCCGCCCCGTCGTACGTGAGCGCGAGGCGGCGATCGTGGCCCATGTCACGCATCGTTCCCTTGATCTTCCGCGCGTCGGTGCCGAGGCCCTGGATGACGAGCTCGCCCTGGAACACGGTCGCGCGCGCGAGGTAGATCATCGTGTCCGGCATCGACGGGCGGTTCACCGTCACGTGCGCCGTGAGGTGCGCCATGCCGCGCTCATCCATCTCCGTGCGCAGCGCGCGAGCGGTGTCGTGCATACCGCGGACGGCGACGACGGCCGCAGCGACGAGCGACGTGATGTCGACCCCCTCGTTGGTGCGGACGCCCTCCTTCGACAAGTAGGCGAAGCTCTCCTCGCCGAGATCGCGACGGATCCGGCGGTGGACGCCGTTGTTCTCGTCATAATGCGCGAGCGTCCCCGCGATCGCACCGCAGGCCGCGCGCGGCTCGCGCCAGGGCGACTCCTGCGTGCGCCCGTAGGTCACGTTCGTGCCTTCGTCGAGCCGGCCGCAGTGCGTCTTCAGGTCAAACGCGCACAGGACGAAGCTCGACGCGTTGCCGTCGTACACGCGCGCGCGGAGGCCCGCATCCAGCGCGTGCGCCCACGTCACGTGCGCGAGGGTCGCGCCGTCGTCGGTGCCGCCCCCCGTCGGATGGAAGGCCTCGGGCTTGAGGGTCCCGATCTCCGAGAGCGTGGCAAAGCGCGAGCAGATCACCTGGTGGTAGTGCTCGACGTCGCCCTGGTGGATGCGGTCGCCACAGTTCGTGAACGCCTGGGTCGTGACGACGCTCGGCAGGGAGAAGTCCGCGGCGCAGGACTCGCGATCGCTCGTGACCGGGGGCCTCGCGAACAAGAGCTCGTCGCGGAGGAGCTGCAGCCCGGCCACGAGCTGCAGGCGATCGCTGACGACCTCGTCGAGGTAGATGCGGTTCGCCCCGCGCTCGACCCCGAAGTGCGCGGCGAGGCTCCAGAGCTTCTCGAGGCGGGTCTTCGCAGGTTTTGGATCGAACATGCTCCGAGGGTACGACGGATCCGAGCGAAACCGTCGCGTTCTGCGACGCTTGCGTCATGCGCGGCGTGGGCCGCCCAGGGGCGCCTCGCACGCCGACGCGCGGACGTGACGTGCCACGGCGAAGCTGGCGAGGCCCGCCGTCCCGGCGAGCGCGGCGCCCAGGACGTCGTGGCCTTCGACGCCGACGAGCGCACCGACGAGCAGGAACAACACGCCCGCGAGCGCGATGAGGGCGGCGAGCGTTCGCCCCTCCTCGCCGACGGCCGAGCGAGGAAAGAGCAAGGGAATCCGCGATCGGATGGCGTCGTGCACGAGGTCCTCCTGCTTCCGAGGACGCACGCCGCGTGCCGGACTCGCGGAGTGGCGTCGTTCGCCCAAACCGGATAATCAGAGGACCCCCGTGACCTTCGTCCCTCCCTCGCCTTCCGCCGCCGGGCCGACCGCGGCCTTGGACATGAGCCCCCTCGCCGAGCTCGTCCGGCGCACCTTCCAGGCCGAGCTGGACGCGTCGGCCATGCCCGGCGGCGCCTCGACGCGCCGCTATTTCCGCCTCACCCTCCCGGGGAACCGCTCGGCGGTGGCGATGTTCGTGCCCGAGGGCGGCAAGCCCGAGGAGGTCCAGAAGGCGCACGAGGCGAGCCGCTGGCCGTTCCTCGAGGTGCGCGACCTCCTCGCGGAGCGCGGGATCGAGGTGCCGAAGGTCCTCGCCGAGGACACCGAGCGCGGCTGGCTCGTCATCGAGGACCTCGGCGACGACACGCTCGCGAACTGGCTCGCCCGGAACCCGAAGGACAAGCCGCTCCTCTACACCCTCGCCGTCACCGACCTGGCGCGCGCGCAGCGGGTCCTCGCGTCCCTTCCGTCCGGATGCATCGTGGGGGGGCGCACGTTCGACGTCGACCTCCTCCGCTGGGAAGTCGAGCACTTCCGCGAGTGGGGCCTCGACGCGCGCGGAAAATCCCTGGATCCGGCCGACGTCGCGACCTGGAGCGCGATCGCCGATCGGCTCGCGCGGCGCGTGGCCGAGCTCCCGTACGGGTTCGTCCATCGCGACTACCAGTCGCGGAATCTCATGGTGGCCGAGCGCCCGGACGGCTCGCTCCGCCTCGTGTGGATCGACTTCCAAGACGCGCTGCTCGGGCCGCGTGTCTACGACCTCGTCGCGCTCCTGAACGACAGCTACCAGGAGTTCGATCGGCCCTTCGTCGAGGCGCGCCTCGCGGAGTACGCCGAGGCCGCCGGGCTCCCGGGCGAGGAGCGCGCGCGCCTCGGCGCGGAGTTCGACCTCGTCACCGTCCAGCGCAAGCTGAAAGACGCGGGGCGCTTCGTGTTCATCGACCGGATGAAGAAAAACCCATCGTTCCTCAAGTTCGTCACGCCGACGATCGTGAAGGTCGGTCACGCGCTCGCGCGTCTCGCGCCGAGCGATCCCGACATGGCGAAGCTCCGCGAGATCCTGTCGCGTACGCTGGGCGCCGAGCTCGGGTCGTGAGGAAGAAGCGGACGTCCGAGGCGCCGCCGCCGCGGCTCGTCGAGGTTCACCCGCACGGCCTCCGCCTCGTCGATCGCGACGAGGTCATCCCGCTCTGGGCCGGCGCGATGCACTACTGGCGTCACGCCCCCGAGGACTGGGGCGCCTGCCTCGACGCGATGAAGGCGATGGGCCTCCGCGTCGTCGACACGTACGTCCCGTGGGGCGTGCACGAGACTGCGCAGGGCGCCTTCGACTTCGGGGAGCGGTACGCGCGCCTCGACGTCGCGCGCTTCGTCCGGCTCTGCCAGGAGCGCGGGCTCTGGGTCATCGTCCGACCCGGACCCCACATCAACGCGGAGCTGACGTACTTCGGGCTCCCCGAGCGCGTGGTGTGGGATCGCGACTGTCAGGCGCGGACGCCTCGCGACAACCCCGTGATCCTCCCGCTCGTGCCCGTGGCGTTCCCCGTCCCGAGCTACGCGAGCGACGCCTTCCACGACGAGACGGCGCTCTGGTTCGACGCGGTGGGCCGGCAGCTCGGCGACCTCCTCTACCCGGAGGGGCCGATCGTCATGTGTCAGATCGACAACGAGGGCGCGCTCTACTTCCGCGACGGCCCGTACGATCAGGACTATCACCCCGACGCCGTCCGCCTCTTCCGTAGTTACCTCCGGGAGAAGTACTCGAGCGTGAAAGCGCTCCGCGACGCGTGGAGCGACGAGGCCATCACCTTCGCGAACGTGAGCCCGCCGACCTCGTTCGACGCGAAGGAGGCCCACGAGCTCGCTCGCCACATGGACTGGATGGAGTTCCACGAGCACCTCCTCGCGGAGGCGATGGCCCGCTTCGGACAGGCGCTCGGCAACGCGGGCCTCGGGCGCGTCCCGACTCTGCACAACCTTCCGCTCGGCGAGGCCGCGACGCCGCTCAACCCGGGGCGCATGGCCGACGTCGTCGACCTGATCGGGCTCGACTACTACCACGCGGCCACGCCCGAGGCGCACCTCGTGATCCTGCGCCGGACGGGGGAGCTCGCGGTGCGAACGGAGGGCATGCGCTCGCCCGCGTACGGCGCGGAGGTCGGCGTCGGCTTCCCCCCGTTCTTCCCGCCGCTCGACGAGAAGGACTCGATCTACACGCTCGTCGCGGCGCTCGCGTACGGCCTCCGGGGCTTCAACCTCTACATGGCGGTCGATCGCGATCGCTGGGTCGGCGCCCCCATCGACGCGCGCGGCATGCCGCGACGGCTCGCGGACGACTACGCCGCGCTCGTTCAAGCGCTCGACAGGTCCGATTTCGCGTCGCTGAAGCGCCGGGTCCCCGTCCGCCTCGTCGTTCCGCGTGCGCTCCGCAGGCTCGCGCGCGCGACGCATGCGTTCGGTCCCGTGACGCCAGTCGTCTTCCACGTCGCCGGGGCGGGGCCGCTCGAGAGCTGCCTCGAGGACTCGTTCGGCCTCGACGACCCCGCGCCCATCGTCGGAGAGTCGTACGTCCGCGCGTTCGAGCGTGCGCTGCTCGCGCGCGGCGTCCCGTTCGCGTACGCGGGGGGCGAGAGCCTCGAGGCGAGCATCGAGGGCGCCGCCTGGGTCGTCTGTACGATCGCGGGCGGCCTGAAGCGGGAGGTCCTCGCCACCCTCCGCGCCGCGCACGACCAAGGGATCGCCGTCACGGTCGGACCCAAGGTCCCGACCCGCGACGGCTCGATGCGCGAGCTCGACGCGCCCCACGACGTTCGCGGCCTCGAGGTGGAGCCGCTCGCCGATGCCGCTCGCGCCGATGCGCTCGTCGCGCGCTACATCGAGGACCTCGGCCTGCCGACGCACCCCGTCGATCCGCCGGACGTCTTCGTCACCGTCCACGAGGATGCGGCCGGTACACCCAGGGTCGCGTTCGTGATGAACCCGAGCGCGCGCGCGATCGTCGCCAAGGTCTCGCTCGGGGGCGCTCGCGCGCTCGTCGACCTCGTCCCGAAGGGCCGGCGCGAGGCGAAGATCGAGGCACAGGCGGGTTCGTTCTCGGTCGAGATGCCGGCGCGCACGGCGCGGATGTTCGCGATCGAGGGATCCCCGAGCTAGGTCGATCGGTGTCTCCGACGGATCCGAGAGGATCGAACGCGCCCATGCGGAACGTTTCGTCCGCGGGCGCCGAGAGGGCGGGCCCGGTCCATGCAGCGCGACGCGTGGAGGTGGAACATGGACTCGATCACCGTCGCCATCCGCAACGGTCTGCTCTTCCTCGCCGTCGTGGCGCTCGTGCCCGCGGCGTCGTACGGGGTCGCATCGAGCGCGTACGCACTCACGCGCGCCTCCTACGAAGAAGCTCCCGACGAGAGAGTCGCGTGCGAGGGGGAACGTCCCGACGACACGGTGTGTGACTGACGACGAGAGCTGCAACACTGTCGCGAGACACGACGGGTCGTTCCGAGCCGCCCTCCCGACGCCTTCGTCGAGAGACGTATGTCTAGATCGGGTGTACCGCGCGCGGCATCGTCCGCCCGGCCAGGGTCCGCCGCGCGCGGTACTCGCGCGCGAGATTGTCCCTCGGTCCGCCGTCCACCCTAGAACGCATAACGTAGGGACACGCCGCCATCGATGGCGAGCGGCGTGTCGTTGCCACGCGTGCGCGCGAAGCCCTGCGCCAGCTTCACCCCGGAGGTGAGGCCGAGCCCGAGGTGCCGGTCGAGCTGGAGCCACTCCACGCCGAGACGGCCGGCCGCGTACGCGCCGAGGCTCTCGGCGTCGCCGAAGCCGATCGTGCGGAGGGCGTTCACCCGGATGTCCGCCTTCATCGCGCCCGCGCTCCCCTGGAGGTAGATGCCGAAGCGATCGGTGAACCGGACCGTGAAGCGAACGCCGCCACCGCCCCCGAAGACGGGGAAGGCGCGGATCTGAGGCGGATCCTGCTCGCGCGACGTGTCGGTGAAGTGGAGGTCGCCCTCGCCGAAGAGCATCAGCCACTTCAGGAGCTCGACCCCGAGCTGCGTGTGGAGCCAGAGGCCTGGCGGCGCGACCTTGCCGAACTCGCCGAGGAACGCCATCGCGCCGATCGACGTGTCGAGCACGAGCGTCTTCTTGTAGGGCGGCGGCGGCGGCGCCTCGGGAGGCGGCGCGTCGATCGGATCGGGAGCGCCTTGCTTCGTGTCTCTCTCGAGGTCGACCTGCCCGGTCACGGGGGCGTCTTCGGCGTGGGCGACGCGCGCGGACGCGAGCGTGGTCACGGCCGCGACGAGTGCGCTGGTCGCGATCACGCGCGCGCGCCGGCGAGGACAGCGATCCATCGGTTCGGGAGCCTACGAGATCTCGATGGGGGACACGAATCGAGATCCCGACCGTGCCGTCGCGGGTTGGGTGGGGGGCGATCCATGTCAGTGATATCGAATGGTTGGAGTCGTTCTCGACGCTCGTGACCTCGGCACGCGGACTGCAGCCGCTCGGCTCCAGGAGACCCTGTCATGCACCCCAGCGCATTCAAGATGTCCGTCCTCGCCCTCCTCACCGCCGGCATCGGCATGATCGCCTGCGCGGCGCCGGCTGCGGACGACGTCGGGGAGGACGGCTCCGCGTTCTCCGAGTCGACCTGCAAGCCGCGCGCGGAGAAGGCCAAGAAGGCGGCCGCCGAGCAGTGCAAGAAGGACAATCCGATCGTCGATGCGCTGAAGTGCATGAAGCCGGCGGAGAACGCGTACCTCGAGTACCTCGGCAAACTGTCGGCTGCGCGCGCGCCCTTCCAGGCGATCATCGACGCCGACACGGCGACCTGCAAGGCCGAGGTCGAGCGCCTCAGTGACGTCCAGCTCATCAAGGACGCGAACCCGGGCATCTCCGACGCGTTGGCCGTGAGCAAGGCCAAGGACACGAAGGAGGTCGCGCGCCTCGAGGAGCAGCGCAAGCTCGCGTGCGAGGTGGAGACGAAGGCCATCATCGAGAAGTCGATTCCCGCCGACAGCGAGTACGCAAAGCTCCTCGGTCAGATGAGGGCGGAGCAGACGACGTTCAACCGGGCGCGCGCGAAGTGCGCCACCGACGCGAGGCTCTCCAAGGCTGCCAACGACGGCTGCACGGGTGAGGACGCGTTCGACAAGGAGATGAAGATCTGTCGCCGCGAGTGCCCCAAGCTGAGCACGGTGGCGTGCACCCCGAAGGGCTACAAGGGCGAGGTGAAGTGCGGAAGGCTCGTGCCGCAGAAGAGCGTGAGCTGGCAGGCGAAGGGCATGGCCTGCGGCGACGAGGGCGAGTGCGAGCGCACCGACGTCTGCGAGAAGTACGACGTGCAGCAGCGGAACGCGGACTCGACCAACACCGCGGGCGGCTGCACGGTCGGCCAGCAGGCAGGCGTCTCCGTCGCGGTCGTGACCTTCGACAGCGAGGGCAAGGCCACGGGCGCCAAGGTGGAGTGCACGATCGCGGGCGACTGAGCGATCGAGCCCCGAAACGACGACGGGACGGGCCTCGCGGCACCGTCCCGTTCGTGCGTGTGGCGCGAGTGACCCTCAGCCGAGTCGTTCGCCTCTGCTCACTTCAAGAGCCAGCCGAAGAGCATGTGCTTCGTCGTCTGTCGGGAGACGACGGCGATGGAGTCGACGAGCGGGATCTCCTTCGGGCAGACCTCGACGCAGTTCTGCGCCTTGCCGCAGTCGGCGATGCCGCCCTCGCCCATGAGCGCTTCGAGGCGCTCCGCCTGGTGCATCTTCCCGCTCGGGTGGAGGTTGAAGAGGCGAACTTGGCTGATCGCGGCGGGCCCGATGAACTTCGAGTGATCGTTGATCTGCGGGCAGGCCTCGAGGCACGATCCGCACGTCATGCAGCGCGAGAGCGGGTAGGCCTCTTCCTGGTTCTCGGGCGCCTGGCGCGGGCCGGGCCCGAGCTCGTGCGAGCCGTCGAGGTGGATCCACGCCTTCACCTTCTTCAGGTCCTCGAACATGCGGCTGCGGTCGACGACGAGGTCTCGCACGAGCGGGAACTTCGACATCGGCGCGACCGTGATCGTCTCTCCGTTCGGGGCGAGCCGCTCGACGAGCGCCGAGCACGCCTGACGAACGCGGCCGTTGATGACCATCGTGCACGCGCCGCAGACCTCTTCCAGGCAGGAGGACTCCCACACGATCGGCGCGACGGCCTTGCCGTCCGTGGTCGTCGGGTTCTTCTGCACTTCCATGAGCGCGCTGATGACGTTCATCTGCGGCGCCCACGGGACCTCGAACTCCTCCCAGCGCTTCTCGCCGGAGGGGCTGTCCTGCCGCTGGACCTTGAGACGAACGGTCTTCTTTTCCGCCATGACGCCTCGTGTCTTAGGGGCAAAGGCCCCGGAAAGACAAGGCCAGAGTGACCGGTCCGGGCGAGCCCCCGCGCAAGCTGCCGGCACCCTGGCGGAGGCCGGGCGAGTCCTCGTAGGCTCGCGCGGATGGACCTCGACGCTTGGAACCGGGACGGGCGCGCGAAGAACGCTCGCGTCTGCGCGATGTTCGACCAGATCCTCGAGCAGGGGCTCGAGACGGACGACGATCCGGCGGAGGACGACCGGACGGAGGAGCTGGCCGACGCCGTCCTCGCAGAGGTGGTCGCCTTGAACGCGGCCGGGACCTGGCAGGCCGCGCGCGAGCGGTTCGATCCCGCCCATCTTCCGTTCGTTCCGCACATGGAGGAGACGGAGCTCGGCTTCTCGGCGGTCGTCATCCTGGGGCCGGACACGTTCCTCGTTCGCCGCGGGGCGGGGGGCGACGAGGACGTCCACGTCCTCCGCATCCAAGGCGGCGAGGTGACGCGCATGGACGGCGTCTTCGCGTTCGCGCTGTCCCGCGATCGGATCCACCTCGCGCTCGCGAAGAAGGAGGGGCTCGTCCTCTCGCGAGGTTGGGGAGGAGCGTCACGTACGGTCCCCTGGCCGGACGACGTGGAAGTCGACCCCGCCGGGATCAACACGCTGGACGTCGCCAACGACGGAACGAGCTTGATCTTCGCGAGCGACGAGGCGGGCATCTGGCTCGTCCAGGACACGACGTGGACGAAGGTCGCGCCGCGTGACGGCGTGGGCGACGAAGACGAAGACGAAGACGAAGACGAAGACGAAGACGAAGACGAAGACGAAGACGAAGACGAAGACGAAGACGAAGACGAAGACGAAGACGAAGACGAAGACGAAGACGAAGACGAGGGCAGCCTCGCGGACGTCCTCCACGCGGCGATCGCGCCGGACGGGAGCCACATCGCCTACGGCTGGCAGGACGCGCCCGGTCACTACGTCGACGCGATCCGCGGCGGCAAGCTCGTCCCCGTCGGCGTGATCGGCACCGTGAGCGACTACCCGTACAAGGTGCTCTTCACGGACGACTCACGCGAGATCCTCTCGAACACGCGGCACATGCAGAGCGGCGTCACGATCTGCATCCCGATCGCGAAGGTGCGCGGCCTGGAGCCTTACGACGACGTCCCCGACGACGTTCCGCAGACCGACGAATACCTCCGCGCGAACGGCATCGGCCTCCTCCCGGGCGCGCTCTTCGGGCGCGACGAGCCCGTCGCGTGGATCGGGGGGAGCGGCTGGTCGCACGCCGCGCCCATCCACGGCGGCAGGCCCATCTTCACCCAGTACCTCGGCTCCTCGATCGAGGGCTTCGACTACGACCCTGTGTCGAAGCGTGCGGTCGTCGCCAGCTCGTCGAGCATGCTGCATGTGTTCGAGCCGGGCTCACCCGCCCTCGAAGGCCGCGAGCGCGGGTACAAGCCGCGTCGCGAGATCTACCGCTGGATCTTCTGGGACACGCTCGACCAGCCGATTCGCTGGTGAGGCGCGCCGCTCACTCCTCTTGGCCGCTCGTGCCCAGGTCGGGCGAGGACGGTGGGCGGAGCGTGTCGCCGGCGCCCTCCGCGCCTGGCGTCGCCTTCGTCATCGAGCGAGTGACCCGGCGCGGCGGGACGTGCGTGTAGCGTCCTGCGGTCCTCGCCGCGTCCGCGCTCCGAGGCGCCGGCGCGTTGATCGAGCGGCTCGACGCGGGCGGCTGGGTCGTGCTGATCGGGACGCTCTCGCCGTCGAGCTCTTCGAGCTCCGGCTCACCGAGTCCTTTGACCGTGACCTTCGCGTCCTTGACGGGCTTCACAGGATACCTCCTTCGGCCGCCCGACGGACGGCGTCTCCGGGGTGCTCCTCCAAGTAAGCGCTGCGCGCCGCCCGCCGTCAACGGCTCTCTGGGTGAGCGGCCGTCTGACCACGGCATCTCGGGCTCGCGCTGCGCGCTCTCGAGAGCGCGGCTAGAAAGCCAGGGACCGAGGTCGGGCAGGTGCGCTCCGGCGAGCGCGGCCCGTGCTCGCGCTCCAGCCGAGGACGCACATTTCCTCACGAACGACGACGGAGGCGCGGCGCACGGCGAACGACTCCGGCGGCACGACGCGTGCGGGACGGGGACCATGCGAGCAGAACGGGCATCCCTCTCCCTCGTCTTCATTCCTTCGGCCGGTTGCACACTCTCTCGCGAGGTCGCTGACGGCGACGTGTCGTCGAGCGACGAGCTTCGCCGCGCGAGGGCGACCGAGGTCGCGGGCGAGCTGCGATGCGGCGAGAACCCGCGAGCTCTCGATCCCCGCGGGGGCATCCTCGCTCCGCGCGTTCCAGCTCGGCGTGCTGACGCTCGGAGCGAGGTTCGCGACCTCGTCGCCGGTGCCGCGCGAAAGGGAGCGAGTCCGTCCAATCCTGCCGGAGGCATCGGGCCCCGCAGCTTCGACGCACGACTGGCCTTCGAGCGCTTCGCTCCGAACGACGTGCGCGCGGTGATCGAGTCGCAAGCGCATCACGAAGACGACCTTCGCTCGACCGAAGACGCTGGAGGTCGAGTACGCCGTGCTCTTTCGCGTCCAGCTGCCGCAAGAGCGTCGAGAGCGCCGTGAGCACGGCGTCCGGGCGCGTCAGACCGTCGCGCTGGTCGTCTTCTCGGCCGGCTTCGCCTCGCCGGAGCCCGCCGCCGCGGCGCTCGCGGCGCCCGCCTGCTCGTACTTGCGCGGGCGCGGCTTCACGAGGCTGATGTCGACGGCGTCGGTCACGTGGACGGGGGCGCCGGCGATGGAGTAGTCGAGCTCGCGGACGAACTTGACCTCCGAGCGGGTGCCCGCGCCCTTGCCGTACATCGCCATCGTCGTGCGCTGCCAGTTCGCGTCGTCCCGATCGCGGAAGTCCGGCTTGAAATGCGCGCCACGCGACTCGTCCCTGTTCTTCGCGCCGGTCGCGATGACGCGGGCGAGGATGAACATGTTCTCGAGGTGACGGACGAACTGCGCGCCCTGGTTCGCGCGCCCGCTCGTGTCGGTCACGCCGACGTTCGCCATCCGGTCCTCGAGCTCGTCGATCTTCGCGATCACCTTCTCGAGCGTCGGGTTGTGGCGCTCGATCGTGCAGTCGCGGAGCATCACGATCGAGAGCTCCTCGTGGAGGCGGTACGGGTTCTCCGCGCCGTCCATCTTGAGGATCCGGTCGTACTTCTCCTGCTCGCGCTTCTTGGCGCGGTCGAACACGCTCGACTTCATGTCGTAGACGCTCGACTTGAGGTTTCCGACGTACGTCGCGAGCGCGGGGCCCGCCACCATGCCGCCGTAGATGCAGGAGAGGAGCGAGTTGGCGCCGAGGCGATTGGCGCCGTGGTACTGGTACTCGCACTCGCCTGCGGCGTAGAGGCCTTCGAGGTTCGTCGCCTGGTTGCGCGGCGAGCCCACGACGAGCCGGCCGTCCGCGCTCCGCTCGAAGTCGACCCACAGGCCGCCCATCGAGTAGTGGACGGCCGGAAAGATCTTCATCGGGTTGTCGTACGGATCTTCGCCCGCGAACTTCTCGTAGATCTCGAGGACGCCGGCGAGCTTCTTCCGCAGCGTCTCCTTCGGGAGGTGCGTGACGTCGAGGTAGACCTCGAGCTCGTTCTTCTGGGTCTTGCCGTTCCAGACGCCGCGCCCGTCGTGGAAGCACTTGAGGAAGAGCTCTCGGCTCGCGATGTCGCGCGGGACGAGGTTGCCGTAGCCCGGGTACTTCCCTTCGAGGAAGTAGTCGCGCTCCTTCTCGGGCACGTCGCGCCCGCGCCGCGACTCCTTCGGATCCTTCGGGACCCACACGCGCCCGCCCTCGCCGCGGACGCTCTCCGAGATGAGCCGGAGCTTGTCCGCGCCCGGGATCGCCGTCGGGTGGACCTGGATGAACTCGCCGTTCGCGTAGCAAGCGCCCTGCTGGTAGACGGCGCTCGCGGCGGTCCCGGTGTTGATGACCGAGTTCGTCGACTTGCCGAACACGATGCCGGGGCCGCCCGTCGCGAGGCACACGGCCTCGCCCGGGAAGGCCTCGATCTGCATGGTCTTCAGGTCCTGCGCGACGATGCCGACGGCCTTGCCGCCGTCGTCCTGGACGATCGAGAGGAAGTCCCAGAACTCGAACTTCCGGACCATCTTCTCGCCGCGGACGGCGATGCCCTTCTCGTTCTCGACGTCGACCGTCTCGTACCGGCGGACCTGCTCGTCGAGCGCGTAGAGGAGCTGCTGGCCCGTGGTCGCGCCCGCGAAGGCGGTACGGTGGAAGAGCGTGCCGCCGAAGCGGCGGAAGTCGAGGAGGCCCTCCGGCGTCCGGTTGAACGGGACGCCCATGCGGTCGAGCATGTAGACGATGCCCGGGGCGGCCGCGGCCATGCCCATGACGGGCGGCTGGTTCGCGAGGAAGTCACCGCCGTAGACGGTCTCTTCCATGTGGACCTGGGGCGAGTCGCCCTCGCCCTTCGTGTTCACGCTGGCGTTGATGCCGCCCTGCGCGCAGACCGAGTGGGACCGCTTCACCGGCACGAGGGAGAAGAGATCGACCGGGATGCCGGCCTCGCAGAGCTTGATGACCGTGGTGAGGCCCGCGAGGCCTCCGCCCACGACGATGACCCTGCGAACCTTGCCCGAGTCGGTGACGATGCTGGTCTTCTTGGCCATGGCGATTCCTGGGACGAGGCTCTAGGGCCTCCTCGGGTTCGGGGGAAGATCCTCCCGACCCAGCGCATGGGCTTTTGCCCCCAACGGCCCGGGAGAGCAAGGGCGTTCGCTTGCGCGAACTCGCTCGGGGGGGCCGGCGAAGGAGGGGAGGCTCGGGGGCCTCGCTTCTCCGCGGTCTTGCCGGGGGCGGGGGTTGATGCGGGCGGGTCCTCCCCCCCAACCATTTCGAGTGACCGGGTGTGTCTTGCCATGGAGTTCCCCCGCTTCCGTTGACACGCGGTCAGGCTGCCTGGGCGGCAGCGTAGTCTGTCTCGACCTCGGCAGGCGTCTTGTAGCCGAGCGAGGAGTGAAGGCGGCGGCGGTTGTAGAAGGACTCGATGTACTCGAAGACCGCGGTGCGGAGCTCGCCGCGCCCGGACCAGCGACGGTCGTAGACCAGCTCCGTCTTGAAAGTCGCGAAGAAGCTTTCCGCGACGGCGTTGTCCCAGCAGTTGCCCTTGCGGCTCATGCTGACCTCGACGCCGAGCTCCGCGAGGGCGCTCCGATACTCCGCGCTGGTGTACTGGCAGCCACGGTCGGAGTGATGCAGCAGGCTTGCTGAAGGACGGCGTCGCTTGACGGCCATGTCGAGCGCCGCGAGCGGCAACCGCGTTGAGAGCGACACGTCGATCGCCCAGCCGACGACGCACCTCGAGAAGAGGTCGAGAATCGCCGCGAGATAGCACCATCCCTCATCGGTCCAGACGTACGTGATGTCCGTGACCCACCGCTCATCCGGTCGCGTCGCGGTGAAGTCGCGAGCGAGGATGTTCGCCTCGACGGCGTGTTGCGGGTTCGCCGCTGTCGTCGCACGGAAGCGGCGCTTCCGCCGCACGTTCAGGCCCATGCTGCGCATGGCGCGCTCACACGGCGCTTCCCGACGTGCACGCCGCTTCGGCGGAGCTCTGCGAGGACGCGTGGACTTCCGTAGGTGCGGCGACTGGCATCGTGCACGACACGGATGCGGTCTCGAAGTGCCACTTCGTCGGCCACGCGAGGGCTTGGCCCGCGCTTCGCGTAGGCGTAGTACCCCTGCCGCGAGACGCCGAGCAGCCGGCAGAGCGCCGTGATCTCGAAAGCTGCCTTCTCCGCGTGGATGAACGCGAACTTCATTCGCTTTCCTTCGCGAAGAAGGCTGCTGCTTTTTTTTAGGATCTCGCGATCTGCCCGAAGCTGTTCATTCTCCGTCCGCAGGCGTTCGATCTCACGCTCGAGAACGCGCGAGCCGCTGCTCCGGCGTGATCTCCGGAGGGACGGGCTGCGGTTGCCGCGACACCGCCTTCGCCCCCTTCCTCGGCCGTTTTGCCATCGTATCGGCGTTGTACCAGCCGCGGAGCGTCCAGTGATTCACTCCGAGGTCTCTGGCGACCTCTGAGATCGTCCAGTCGTTGCGGCGGGCAAGGGCGACGGCCTCTGCCTTGAACTCTGCGGTGTAGATCTTCGTGGGAACACGCATGGATTCCTCCAGCTGCGTGTCAACGGGACGGAGAAAGGTCCATCAGGTTCTTCCGCGTTGCGGGAGCTCCGCAGCTACGACGCGAGGCCCCCGAGCCTCCCCTCCTTCGCCGCCCTGCCGGGCTCGACGGCGTCTCGCTTCGGTTTGGATAGGCGGCGTCACCGCGGAGATGCGGACGGGCCGCACGCGGGGGAGGCGTCGGGCGGCGCGAGGCCCGGAAGGAAGCGGGTGCCCGTGGCGAGGTGGAGGACGGTGGTGGTGGCGAGGAGGTAGAGGCCGAGGCCGAGGCCGCCGAAGAGGAAGGCGGCGCGGCGCTGGGCGGCGCGGCCGACGGTGATGCCCCAGGACATGCAGAAGGTGACGAGGCCGTTGGCGAGGTGGAAGACGGCGGCGGCGATGGCGAGGAGGTAGCCGATGGCGATCCAGGGGACGCCGAGCCACGTCCAGGAGAGGTGCGCCTCGAGGGTCGGGTGGAACGCGCTCGCGTCCATGCCGAAGAGCCACTTCTGGACGCGGTACTCCCAGAGGTGCGCCATGACGAACACGAAGACGACGACGCCCGTGATCCGCTGGAGCACGTACATCCAGTTGCGCGTGAACGGATACGCGCCCGGGTTGGGGCTGCCGCGCGTCGCCAGCACGACGCCGAAGATCGCGTGGAAGAAGAGCGGAAGGACGATGCCGAAGAGCTCGACGAGCGGGAGCGCGGGGATCGCCTGGATCTCCGCGACGGCCGCGTCGAAGCGCGCGCGGCCCCCGAGCGCGGCGGCGTTCGTCCACAGATGCTCGACGAGGAAGGCGCCGAGGGGGACGACCCCCGAGAGCGAGTGGAGTCGCCGGAGGAGGAACGCGCCGCGCGACGCACGCTCGCTCGGGTTGTCGGAAACGGTCATCGCCGACCGCCACTAAAGACGATCGGCGACGAACCTGGCAAGCCTCCGCTGCGCGCGGACCCTTGGCTTCGCGTGGAACGCGGGGCTCAGAACCCCGCGCGGCGGATGCCCTTGTACTCGCTGCCGAAGGAGCGCGTGTTGTAGACGCAGCCGTAGGAGCAGCCGCGGCACTCGTAGACGGTGGAGGCGCCCCAGCCGTCGCCCTTCTCCCAGATCACGATGTGGCCCGCGCCGTTGCGGCGGTAGACGAGCGCGTCGCCGGCCTTGATGGCGCCGCGCGAGACGGTCGACCACTTCCCGGCGCTGTCGGTGACGAAGTCCGCCGTGCTGAAGGGGTGCGAGTTGACCTTGAGGTCCTTCGTGCCGAACTGCCAGGCCTTCGCGACCATGCCGGAGCAGTCCGCGCCGTACGATCCCTTGTGTGAGCAGCTCGGGCAGGAGCCGGTGCACGAGCCCGCGGTGCTCGGGGTCGAGCCCGACGGGAGCCAGGCGCCGAAGCCCCACCAGTAGGAGAACCCCACGCTCGTCTTGGCGCGCGCGATCGCGTTCGCGGGCGACGGCGCGCCGTCGACCGGGACGACGGTCGCCGCGGGCGGCGAGCCCGCCGTGCCGTTCGTGAAGTAGTTGCCGTGCGCCCAGCCCTGCTGGCCGTTGAACTGGACGTTGAGGTAGCCGCCCGAGGGCGTCTTCGAGAGGAGCGACACGGCCGCGCCCTTCGGGATGACGGCGAGGACGGCGTACGACGTCGACGGGCCCTTGCGGAGGTTCACGTTGCCGGTCGCCACGAGGTTCGAGCTCGTGACGATCGCCGTGAGGTCCTTCATCGGGACGAGCTCGTTCTCGCCCGTCATCGGCGCGTCGCCCGTCATGTCGGGATCGCCGGGGTCGCCGTGATCTCCCACCTCGCCCTCCGGCGACTCCTCACCCGGGGTGATGGTGGTGCCTTGGAGGTCTGCCTCCCCCCTCACGGTCCCGGGGTCGGTCTCCGCGGCACATGCCACCGCGACGAGGGAGAACGTCAGAGCGAGGAGCGAAGAAAGGCGCATCGGAACGACGGCTCCGCAAGAGCTGGGCCGACGCTCGCGAAGGCACTCCGGCAGCGCTCGATCGGTCCGATGGACGCACGCCGGCTGGAATGGACACGCTGCTACTGTCCAGGGCTCGCCGGCGTGCGCCGCGGCGCGCACCTGTCGTCAGAGCGGCCTCGTCGTCCATCGCGATCGCTTCGCGAGCGAGGCTCGCGAGCCTTCGCGATATAAGTCTCGCACCTCCTTCGGTGGAACCTTCGTGCGACCTCTCACCAAGAACCTCGTCTCCGCCGGTTTCGTCCTCGCCGCGCTGCTCTCCGCGTGGGTCGTCGTTCGTCGGTCCTCGTCGGTCGACACCTCCAGCAACGCACCTGCGACTCCGAGCAGCGACGCCGCCGACAGCGCGTCGCCGGGCGCGGGCGCCCCGGCCGCGACGCCCACCGGCGCAGTGGCCACGAGCGCGGCGATCACGGCGGGCGACGCCGGCATCTCGGCGCGCCTCCGGGCGACGTGGGGCTCGTCGCCTGGCGAGCTCGGTCACGTGCGTCCGCAGGAGGGGAACGCGGAAGGGCCGATGTCCTTCGCGCTCGCCGGAGACGACCTCGTCGTGGTCGACCAGGTGAACGGTCGTCTCGTCCGCTACGGCCCGGACGGCAAGGTGAAGGGGACGACGCCGATCGCCGCCACGGTCCAGGACGTCGCCGTGGCGAAGGACGGCAAGATGCTCCTCCTCGATCGCCTCGGCGAGAAGGCGATCACCCTCACGGACGCAAGCGGCCGCGCGATCGGCCGCCTGCCCCTCGACAAGGAGCGCGTCGGCGAGACGGGCAACATCACCGGCGTCTTCGCGGACGGCAAGGACGTGTGGGTCGAGAAGGAGCACGGCATCCTCGTCCGTGTCGGCAGCGTCGACGGCGAGCCTGCCGAGGGCCACGACGAGCTCGCAGGGCGCCCGAGCAAGGACGGCACCCTCCTCCTCACCGCGACGATCGCGTCGAAGGCCGGAGGCCGCGTCGCGGTGAACGCCGTCGACCGGAACACCGCCGCGCTCCGCTTCGCGCGCGCGCTCACGTTCCCGCGTCCGCTCGAGGGGCTCGTCCTCCTCGACACGGACGACAAGGGGACCATCTACGTCGGCGCGGCCGGCGGAGGCGCCGGACGCGCGACGGTCGCGTGCCTCGACGGAGCCGACGGTCATGCGCTCGGCTTCGTCACCGTCCCGCACAGCACGTCGGTCGACGAGTCGTTCCGCGACTTCACCGTCGCGGGCGACGGTACGATCGTCGTCGCCCTCCGCACCGAGCAGGGCGTCGAGTACCTCTCCGTGCGCTGTCCCTGAACGTCAACGAAGCGTGCGGCCGAAGCCTTTCGCGCCGGGCAGGGCCGGGATCGACTGCACTTCCTTCTTGCCCGTGTAGACGCGGATCTCGGATGTGCCGTTCGAGGCGATCCAGCGTCCGGGAGCGCCGATGCGCCCGGGCTCCAGCGTCGAGAGCGCCGCGCCCATGCCCTCGGCGAGCACCTCGACGAGGACCGAGCCGGCGTCGGGGCGTAGCGCCTCCACGCGGAACCCGTAGCCGTGCTTCACGCCGACGAGGAGCTCGTCGCGACCGTCGCCGTCGACGTCCACGGCGGTGAGCGCGAGTCCGAGCTCCACGTCCGTGCGATCGCCCTCGACGCAGCCGCCGAGCGTCATGCCGCCCGTCTTGTTGGCGAGGAAGAAGCAGACGAGCCCGGCGCTCGTCGCGTCGAGCCTCTTCTCCGAGAGCGCGATGTCCGCGAGCCCGTCGCCGTCGAAGTCACCCGTCGCGATCGCGCGCACCTCGAAGCCGGTCTCGGGCGTCGCGAGGAGCGGGAACGGTCCGCCGAACGCGAGGTCGCGGTCGCCGTGACCGACGGAGAGGTTCGCCTTGTCGCCTCGCTCGTCCGCGCGGTGGACGAAGTCACCGAGGCCGTCGCCGTTCGCGTCGAAGCCTGCTGCCATCGGGAAGAAGCCGGACTCCGACGCGCGGAAGAGACGGCTCTGTGAGCGGATCCCCTTCGGGCCGCCGAGGGAGAGGACGACGTCCTCGCGATCCATGTGGAGGAGGTCGCCGTATCCGTCTCCGTTCACGTCCCCCGCCATCGCGACCGTCGTCGGGACGACCGACGGATCGAGCGACGGGAGCTCGTAGCTGTGGTCCGAACCGTCCGGTCCCGCGCTGCCCCGCTCCACGATCACGGGGAGCCGCGCGATGGGTGGCGGAGCCCCGGCGTCCTCGTCCCGCGGCTCCCTGATCACGCGCGCGACGCCCGTATGGACGAAGTCGGCGAGCCCGTCGCCGTCGACGTCCGTGCCACCGGAGAGGCCGATCGGCAGACCGACCTCCCCGCCCTCCCACGCGATGGCGTACAGACGATGGAACGTTCCGTCGGCCTGACCCTCGAAGACGGACACGACGGGGGCCTCGACCCCGAGGTCCGTCCGCTCGTCGGCGGCGGTCAGGAAATCCGGGATGCCGTCGCCGTTCACGTCGATGACGGAGCCCGACGCGAAGGGGCTCGCGCCGGCCTTCATCGGTCCCCGCACGTACATCTGCCAGATGGGGCTCGACGCCTTGCCGAGCCGGTCCGTCGAGCGGCTCCTGAGGCGCCAGAACCACATGCCGCCGTCGAGGTCCTCGGGGACCTCCGCCTGCTCACCGTCGAGCGGGAACGACTTCGTCTCGCCGGTCGGGAACGACCTCTTCTTCGAGAGATCCACGACGACGCCGATGGCGCCGTCGACGTTCTCCCAGCGGAGCCGGGGTCGCGCCGAGGCGACCACCGACACGGAGAGAGGGGCGACGGGGCGAGGAGGCGCGAACGCGTCGTCCTCCTGGACCGAGGACGTGGCCAGCGTCGGCGCAGACGACTCCGCGGGCCTCGATCCCCCCGTCAACCCGTCGTAGCTCGCGCTCGGACCGCAGCCGACGGCCACCGTCCCTAGCAGCGCGAGGACGCGCGGGGTTCGCACCAGAGCCTCACTTGAGGCGCGCGCGGATGAGCTGGAAGTAGCGGTGAGCGACGCCGCTCGCGCGCGCGGCGCGGGTGACGTTGCCGCCGTGGCGGGCGAGGACGCGCTCGACGTAGCGGCGCTCGAACTCCATCACGACCCGCTCGCGGGCGGCCGGGAACGGGAGATCCTCCTCGATGACCGAGGCGAGGAAATCGAGGCCGTGGGCCTTCGCTTCGGTCGTGCGGAACGAGGCGCCGAGCTCACCGAGCGTCATGCGCGACACGATCGCCGAGCGGAGCTCGCGGATGTTGCCGGGCCAGGGGTAGTGCTCGAAGCGGGGGAGGAAGTCCTCCGGGAGATCGGCCTGTGCCCCGTTCGCGGGGGCGAGCTCGGCCCAGAACTGACGCGCGAGCGAGGCCACGTCGCCGTCGCGCTCGCGGAGCGCGGGGAGCTCGATGCGCCCGGAGGCGAGCATGAAGAAGAGGCGCTCGTCGAAGCGCTCGTTCTGGACGTCGCGGTCGAGGTCACGGCGGGTCGCCGCGATGAGGCGGACGTCGGCGCCGTCGAGCACGTCGCGGAGGCGCGCCTGGACGTCGCGGGGGAGGTTGCCGATCTCGTCGATGAAGAGGACTCCTCCGCGCGCGGCGGCGAGGAGGCCGGCGTCGTCACCGAAGCCGAAGAGGCGGTTGCCGATGTCGCTCGACGCGAGGGCGCTCGTCTCGAGCGAGACGAACGAGCCGTCCTTGCGGCGGCTCGCGGCGTGGAGCTCCTCCGCGACGAGCGACTTGCCGGTGCCGGTCTCGCCCTCGACGAGGACCGCCTGCTCGCTCGCCGCGAGGCTCGCGAGGACGGGGTAGAGCTTCCGCATCGCCGGGCTCTCGCCGAGGATCTTGCCGAAGGACGTCGCCTGCGTGAGCTCGACGAAGCGGGGCGCCTCGCGCTGGACGGAGAGGACCGTGTCGCCGACACGGATCGCCTCGCCGCCGACGAGGATCGCCTCGCGGACGAGGACGCCGTTGACCGTCGTGCCGTTCGTCGAGCCGAGGTCGCGGAGCTCGACGTGGTCACCCATCACGCTGACCGACGCGTGACGACGCGAGACCTTCGCGTCCGACAGGCGGAGGACGCACACCGGGCTCTGCCCGAGCAGCGCACGCGAGGGCCCGCTCGCGTCGAGCGTGAGCACCTGACCCGCGTCCGGTCCCGACACGACGGCCAGGACGAACGCAGCGGCGCCCTCCTTCGGCTTCGGACGCGTGAACGACTGACGTCGAACGGTCGCGGTCTCGGCGGGGCGGGCCTGGGGGGTACGCGTGGTCGGGTTCATCTTCTGATCCTTCACTTTCTGTCGAGGAGATAAGTGGCCGCAGCGAGCGCAAGGGCTCCCGCGCCGAGTCCGATGGCGACGTTCGACAGGACCAACTGGTCACTGAGCGCGTCGCGCTGGTGGGGGTCGCAGAGCGGGGCGCAGGTGGACTTGAGATCCGCCGCGTCGCTGTCCGCGCGAAGCCGGAGAAAGAGTCCGCCACCGAGCGCAACGGCGCCGGTTCCGGCAAGGAGGATCGGGAGCACCGGGAGCCGCCGCGCTTCCCCGCGCTCGCGCGTGGGGACGACGGGGACCGGGAGCTTGGAGACGAACTGTCCGGTGACGAGTCGATTCTTCTCGCCCTCGCGGGCGACGAACTTGACCTCCACGCGGTTCCCTCCCTGCTCGAACTGGGCCAGGTGCTGGCCCGGGTCGAGGGGGAACGAGCGGCCCGGCGCGGGCGTGATCGCCTCGCCGTCGAGGACGATGCGCGCGTCGCTCACGTCGTGACCGTCGACCTGGGCGCCGAGGACGATCGTGGGGAGCTGCGTGTCGAGCACGAGGAGCGAGCGGGCGCAGTCCTCGCGGACCACATCGGGGCACGTGTCGGCGGAGCAGGAGACGAGCTCCGCGCGCGCGGCCTTGAGGCGGCGGACGCTCGAGAGCGACGACGCCCGGTCGTGCGCGGCGACGCACGCGGCCTTGCGGGCGGCGGTCTCGCGGGACTCCGGCTGCGCCGAGGCGGGCGCGGAGATCGCGACGAGCGCACCCACCGAGAGGGCCGCCAGGAGGGGGAGGCGGCTCAGAGACATTCGACCTTGAAGTGACGGTTGCCGTCGGCGTCGACGGTGTAGGGGAGGCGGCAGTTGTCGTTGACGGTCGCGGTCTCGCGCGCCTTCGGGGCGGAGTTGCGACGGCCGTGGGCCTGCGCGGTGGCGCCAGCCTTCACGAGGGCGGGACCCGCGCTCGGGTGCGCCGTCGGGGCCGCGGGCACGGCC